>NZ_JABMCN010000120.1 GCF_013179515.1 Pseudomonas sp. CM27 | reverse complement strand
CTCGATGTAGGCCAGTACGGCGTCCGGCACCAGGAACCTCACCGACTTGCCGCTGGCCAGCAGCTGTCGGATCTGTGTAGCCGACACCGCAAGCGGCGTCTGCCAGACGAACGAAATATTTCCCGCCGGGCCGGACATGGCGGCGGGATCGCTCTCCGAACGCGCAGCCAGCAGGTTGCGCAGCTCGTCAGGGGGTTCTACGTCGGCATCCGGGCGTTGCAGCACCAGGATGTGACAGTGTTGCAGTAATTCTTCCCAGCGATGCCAGCCTGGCAAGCCACAAAAGGCATCCCAGCCCAGCACCAGGAACAGCTGGTCGCTGGCGCCCAGTTCGGCGCGGATCGATTCCAGCGTATCGATGGTGTACGAAGGCTTGTCGCGCTGCAGCTCACGGGCGTCGACGCTCAGGCAAGCAACGCCCTGCACCGCTTCGCGAACCATGGCCAGGCGATCCTCGGCAGCCACCTGCGGGGTGTCGCGATGTGGCGGCCGGGCGTTGGGCAGCAGGCGCAACTCGTCGAGCCCCATGAACTCGGCCACTTCCAGCGCGCTGCGCAGGTGGCCGATGTGCACAGGGTCGAAGGTGCCGCCTAGAATGCCGATGCGCCGGACTGCCTGGGCCTTGCTCAACTCAGCAGGACCCCTGGCCGCGCAGCTGGCCGTCGCCGATCACCACGTACTTTTCGCAGGTCAGGCCTTCGAGGCCGACCGGGCCGCGGGCGTGCAGCTTGTCGGTGGAAATACCGATTTCTGCGCCCAGGCCATACTCGAAGCCATCGGCGAAGCAGGTCGGGGTGTTGAGCATGACCGAGGCAGAATCGACCTCGGCCATGAACTGGCGCGCCTCACCCTGGTGCTCGCTGATGATCGAATCTGTGTGGTGCGAACCGTAATGGTTGATGTGCTCGATGGCCTGATCCAGGCCGTCGACCACACGCACCGACAGGATCGCGTCCAGGTACTCCGTGTGCCAGTCGTCCTCGGTCGCCGGCTTGGCGTCGATGATCGCCCGGGTGCGCTCGCAGCCGCGCAACTCCACGCCCTTCTCCAGGAAGCGACGGGCCATTTCGGGCAGGAAGCGTTCGGCCACCTGCTGGTCTACCAGCAGGGTTTCCATCGCGCCACAGATGCCGTACCGGTAGGTCTTGGCGTTGAACGCCACGTTCCAGGCCTTTTCCAGGTCGGCATGCGGGCTGACATAGATGTGGCAGATGCCATCGAGGTGCTTGATCACCGGCACGCGGGCATCACGACTGATGCGCTCGATCAGGCCACGGCCGCCACGCGGCACGATGACATCGACGAACTCGGGCATGCTGATCAGCGCGCCCACGGCTTCGCGGTCGGTGGTCTCCACTACCTGCACCACCGCCGCCGGCAAGCCGGCAGCCGCCAGGCCACGCTGGATGCAGGTGGCGATGGCGCGGTTGGAGTGGATGGCTTCGGAGCCACCACGCAGGATGGTCGCGTTGCCCGACTTCAGGCACAAGCTGGCGGCATCGATGGTCACGTTCGGGCGCGACTCGTAGATGATCCCGATCACCCCCAGCGGCGCGCGCATCTTGCCGACCTGAATACCCGATGGGCGGTAGCTCATGTCGCGGATGGCGCCGACCGGGTCCGGCAAGCTGGCCACCTGGCGCAGGCCGGTGATCATGCCGTCGATGCGCGCAGGGGTCAGCGCCAGGCGGTCGAGCAACGCCGGCTCGAGGCCATTGGCGCGGCCGGCAGCCAGGTCCAGCTCGTTGGCGGCAGCAAGCTCGGCACGCGCGGCATCAAGCGCATCGCCGGCGGCCTGCAGGGCGCGGTTCTTCTGCGCGGTGCTGGCACGGCCGATCACCCGGGAAGCTTCACGGGCAGCGCGACCCAGGCGGGTCATATAGTCAAGAACGGACTCAGTCATGGGTTCGGTGTCTTGGCGAAGGGGAAATCGGCTGATTATAACTGCCGCGCAGGTGTACGCCCAGCGGTGGGTGGCGGATGGTAGAAAATGGCTGTTCGGCCATAGCCTTCCTGCGCCTGGGCCACTGCGACAACGAAACATGCAGATACCAATCACCTCCCTCACCGGTTCAGCCTGGATTAAGCCATTCATTGCTATCATCCCCGCCTTCCCAGCCGCGAAATGCCAGCATGCCAGCCCTGCCCGACAGCTTTTTCGACCGTGACGCCCAAACGCTGGCCAAGGCCCTGCTGGGCAAGGTCATCCGTCATCGCCATGGCAACCTGTGGCTGGCCGCGCGAATCATCGAGACCGAGGCCTACTACCTTACCGACAAAGGCAGCCATGCCTCGCTCGGCTATACCGAAAAGCGCAAGGCACTGTTCCTCGACGGTGGCCACATCTACATGTACTACGCCCGCGGCGGCGACTCACTGAACTTCAGCGCCCACGGGCCGGGCAACGCAGTGCTGATCAAGTCCGCCTATCCTTGGCAGGACGCCCTGTCCGGGCCGAACAGCCTGGCGCAAATGCAACTGAACAACCCCGACGCAGGCGGCAAAATACGCCCGGCGGAGCGCCTGTGCGCCGGCCAGACCCTGCTGTGCCGAGCCCTGGGCCTTAAAGTACCGGCCTGGGATGCTCAGCGCTTCGACCCCGAACGCCTGTATGTGGACGACTGCGGCCTTGCCGTACCGCGGGTAATCCAGGCCGCGCGCCTGGGCATCCCGCATGGCCGCGACGAGCACCTGCCGTACCGCTTCGTCGACGCCGAATACGCCCGCTTCTGCACCCGGAACCCACTGCGCCGGGGCCAAGTCGAAGGGCAAGACTTCATCACTCTCGAACAAGGAAGCTGAACCATGGGCCAATGGCTCGACAGCCTTACCGGCTGGCTAAGCGCCAACCCACAGTGGCTTGGCGTGGCAATTTTCCTGGTGGCCTGCATCGAATGCCTGGCCATCGCCGGCATCGTCGTGCCCGGCACTGTCCTGCTGTTTGCGGTAGCCGTGCTGGCCGGGAGCGGTGCCTTCACCCTCGGTGAAACGCTGCTGCTGGGGTTTCTCGGCGGCTTGCTGGGCGATGCCCTGTCGTACACGGTGGGCAAGTACTTCCACCAGAACATTCGCCGCCTGCCGCTGCTGCGCCACCACCCCGAATGGATCGGTAGCGCCGAAACCTACTTCCAGCGCTATGGTATCGCCAGCCTGCTGGTGGGACGCTTCATCGGGCCGCTGCGGCCGATGCTGCCGATGGTCGCGGGCATGTTCGACATGCCCCTGCCACGCTTCATCGCCGTCAGCCTGGTGGCCGGCGCTGGCTGGTCGGTAGCCTACCTGCTACCGGGCTGGGCCACTGGCGCGGCCATGCGCCTGCCTCTGCCTGAAGGCTTCTGGCTGGATGCCGGGATCATCGCCGGCACCCTGGCGGTCATCATCGGCCTGAGCCTGAACAGCAGCATTCGCGATCAACGTCACGGCACGCGACTGGTGGCCGGCCTGAGTTTCCTCGCCCTGGCCGGGATTTTCCTCGGCTGGCCGTACCTGCACGAATTCGACCAAGGTGTGATGACGCTGGTGCAGGAGCATCGCAGCCAGGCCATTGACGGCACCGTGGTGCTGGTGACCCGGCTGGGTGACTTCCGCACCCAGTTCTTCCTGGGCGGCCTGCTCACCGGCCTGCTGCTGCTTGCGCGGCAATGGCGGCATGCGTTCTTCGCCGGCGGTGCATTGATGGGCACCGCGATTGCCAACGGCTCGCTGAAATGGCTGTTCGCCCGCGCCCGGCCAGAGGTGCTGAGCGATCCGCTGACCAGCTACAGCATGCCCAGCGGGCACAGCTCGGCGTCGTTTGCGTTCTTTCTGGTAATGGCGGTGCTCGCCGGGCGCGGCCAGCCGCCACGGCTACGCCTGACCTGGGTAATGCTGGGCTGTATTCCGGCACTGGCGATTGCCCTGTCGCGGGTGTACCTGGGTGCGCACTGGCCCACCGACATCATGGCCGGCGCCCTGCTGGCGTGCTGCGTATGTGCACTCAGCCTGACCCTGGTGCAGCATCGCCAGCCCCTGCCGGCGTTGCCGCAACGGGTGTGGTGGCTGGTGCTGCCGGCCTGCGTTGCGTTGCTCGCATTCTTTGCCATGCATGCGTTGCCGCAGGCTTTGCTGCGCTATCAGTATTGAGGCCGGTGCAGGTAACCCAGAATCATCAGGCGAACAGCTCACCCTGAATCCGCTCCAGCAGCTTCTGGATCTCCCCCAGCCGCTGCTGCGGCGAGTCGAGGGTCAACAAGTCCAGCTTGTCCTCTTCCATGAACGGCAGCAGATACGCCAGCTGGTTGGCCAGCGCCTGGCGCCCGTCCACCGGGCGCGGCATGTCCAGCGCTTCGACCATCGGGTGTTCGCCCAGGGCCACCAGCAAGGCCAGCAGGTCGTCGTCCGCTTCTTGCAGCGGGCTGTCCGGATCCTCTGGCAGCCACTGCACCTGCCCCACCAGCAACTGGTCCTTCTGCACCTCGGTGCTCTGCAGGCTGAAGCGCCGCACGCCTTCGACCCGAATGCCCAGCAAGCCGTTGTCCTGCTGCACGAAATCGCGGATCACCGCCTCACAGCCAACCGAAGCGACCACCGGCGGCGCCTTGCCGACCTGGTCGCCTTCGAGGATGCACACCACTCCAAAACCTTCGCCCTGCTTCATGCAGCGCCCGATCATGTCCAGATAGCGCGCCTCGAAAATCTGCAAATCCAGAAAGCAGCCAGGAAAAAGCACGGTATTGAGCGGAAATAGCGGTAGCGTCATTTCAAGTCCTCAAGCCACCAGGCTGACCGCAAGCGGCAGGAACACCGCCGTGGCCACCCCCATCAGGCTCATCGCCAACGCGGCAAAGGCGCCGCACTCGTCACTTTCCTGCAGGGCCACCGAAGTGCCCACCGCATGCGCGGTCACGCCCAGCGACATACCGCGCGCCTCGGGGCTGTGCACACCGAAGCGTGTCAGCAGCGCTGGGCCGAAGATGGCCCCAATCACCCCGGTAATCAGTACGAACACCGCCGCCAGGGCTGCCACGCCACCAATCTGCTCGGCTACCAGCATGGCAATCGGCGAGGTCACCGACTTCGGCGCCATGGTCATCAGGATCATGTGTTCCGCCCCGAACCACCAGCCCAGCAACAGGCAGCACAGCGTGGCGAACAGGCCTCCGATTACCAGCGTAGTAAATGTGGGCCAGAACAGCTGCCGGATACGCCGCAGGTTGAGATACAGCGGCACGGCCAGGGCGACGGTGGCGGGCCCCAGCAGGATATTCATGATTTCGGTGCTTTTGCGGTATTCGCGATAGTCGATGCCGCACAGCAGCAGCACGCCAATCACCAGCAACATCGACACCAGTACCGGCTGGAGGAATATCCAGCGGGTTTTCTCATAGGCCGCCAGCACGACCTGATAGGCCCCCAGCGTGATCCCGATACCGAATAAAGGATGATGAACGACCGCGTCGAGCGTGCCTTGCCAGTCCAGCATCATGGCTGCTCCTCGCGCTTGCCCTGGCGGTGGATGAGCTTTTGCATCAACACGCCGACGAACACCAGGGTGGCCAGGCAGGAAATCAGCAACGCCCCGGCAATGGCCCAGAAATCGGCAGCGATGTCCTTGGCGTATACCATCACCCCCACTGCCGGCGGCACCAGCAACAGCGGCAGGTAGCGCAACAGGCTGCTGGCGGCCTCGTTCAGCGGTTTGCCGACCTCACCGCGCGCCATGAGGAAGAACAACAGCAGCACCAGGCCGATGATCGGCCCAGGCAAAAAAGGCACCAGCAGGTGATTGATCGCCGTTCCCAACAACTGGAACAGCACCAGCCAGGTCAAACCACGCAACAGCATAAGCATCTCCCTCAGGCATTGCGGTCATTATAAGCACGCGCCGCGATAGATCGATATTCGCTGAAAAGCAGGCAACTTGACTGAAACGTTTGGCCGTGCTGATCTTGCACTTTCGTACCAACTGACAACCCGGAGAGTCCGCGATGCCCTATGTACCGGTTACAGAGCTTTCGCAATACGTTGGTAAGGAACTGGGCCGCTCGGCCTGGCTGAAGATCGACCAGCAGCGCATCAACCTGTTCGCCGAAGCGACGGGCGATTTCCAGTTCATCCATGTCGACCCGGAAAAGGCGGCAAAAACCCCGTTTGGCTGCACGATCGCCCATGGTTTCCTGACCTTGTCGCTGATTCCCAAGCTGATCGAAGACATCCTGGTCCTGCCGCAAGGGCTGAAAATGGTGGTGAACTATGGGCTCGACAGCGTGCGCTTCATACAGCCGGTCAAGGTCGACAGCCAGGTGCGGCTGAAGGTGGAACTGGCCGAGGTGGCGGAGAAGAAGCCAGGGCAATGGTTGCTCAAGGCAATTGCCACGCTGGAGATCGAAGGTGATGAGAAGCCTGCTTATATAGCCGAATCGCTGTCGTTGTGTTTCGTCTGAGCCCCGCATGATCGGACTGCACGGCAGCCCGATTCAATCCACAAACCCTGCGCACTCGCGTAAACTGCCAGCCTTCGCGCAGCCTAGGGTTTGTACGAAAAGTCGCCGAGCGGCGATCAAGCAAGGCGAAAACAGGCGAGGAACGGCCGGGGTCGCGCCCGACTTTGCTGGTTGCAAATGAGCATTCCGAGCCTGTTTTCTACGCAGCATGATCGTCGCGCAGGCACTTTTCGTACAAAGCCTAGGGCTGCCCCTGTCGATTTACCAAAGGTGCCCGCCATGCCTTGGCTGCAAGTACGCCTGGCCATCAGCCCGGAACAAGCCGAAACCTACGAAGACGCCCTGCTTGAAGTGGGCGCCGTTTCGGTCACGTTCATGGATGCCGAAGATCAACCGATCTTCGAACCCGACCTCAACACCACCCCGCTGTGGTCGCACACCCACCTGCTGGCCCTGTTCGAGGCCGATGCCGAGCCCGAGCAGGTGTTCTCCCACCTGCGCCTGCTGACCGGCGCCGAGTTGCCCGAGCATCAGGCCGAGGTGATCGAGGACCAGGACTGGGAACGCAGCTGGATGGACAACTTCCAGCCGATGCGCTTCGGCCGCCGCCTGTGGATCGTGCCCAGCTGGCACGAAGCCCCGGACAAGGACGCGGTAAACCTGCTGCTCGACCCGGGCCTGGCTTTCGGCACCGGCACCCACCCTACTACTGCGCTGTGCCTGGAATGGCTCGACGGCCAGCAGATCGAAGGCACCCAGGTGCTGGACTTCGGCTGCGGCTCGGGCATCCTCGCCATCGCAGCGCTGCTGCTGGGCGCGCGGGAAGCAGTCGGTACCGACATCGACGTGCAGGCCATCGAGGCTTCGCGGGACAATGCCCAGCGCAACGGCATTGCCGATGAAAAGCTGGCGCTGTACCTGCCCGAGCACATGCCTGCAATGCAGGCCGATGTGCTGGTCGCCAACATCCTCGCCGGCCCGCTGGTATCGCTGGCACCGCAGTTGTCCGGGCTGGTGCGCCCAGGTGGCCTGCTGGCGCTGTCGGGCATTCTTGCCGAACAAGGTGAGGAAGTTGCCGCGGCCTACGCTGCCGACTTCGAGCTGGACCCGATCGTCGTGCGCGACGGCTGGGTGCGCATCAGTGGTCGCCGCCGTTAAGCAGGCCTAGAATACCTTTCTGCACATCTCCCGGATCGCCGCATGACCGACAGTTTCGTCACCCAGTGCCCGCATTGCCAGACCAGCTTTCGCGTCACCCACCACCAGTTGAGCGTGGCCCGCGGGGTGGTGCGCTGCGGCCACTGCCTGCAGGTGTTCAATGCCGCCAAGCAGTTGCTGGAGCAGACCCGCACCGCTAGCGCCAGCGCACCACTGGTGCCTGCACCGGCACCTGTTGCTGCGGCGCCTGCCGAGCCGGTGGTCGAGCCGGTGATCTCCGCCAAGCCTGCCATCAGCGAGCGCAGTAGCACCCCTGACGAGGACTGGGCGCTTACTGCCCAGGCGCTGGACGCGCTCGACCTGGACAAGGAGCTGGAACGCCTTGAGCGTCGCGGCCAACCTGCGCCGGCGCGCTCGTCCAACCTGGACGATGGCTTGCAGGCGCGGCGTGACGAGCTGCAGCCGGACGAACATGCCGACGATTTGTTCGGGACAGCCACCGATGACCGCTTCGAGCCGGCGCACAGCGCAGAACCCACGCCCGTGTTGCTGGAGACGGCGAACGTTGAGCAGGAGCCGGACCTGGGTCCCGCCGCCGGTGAGCGCACCGAACCGACCCTGGGTGCCAGCCTGGACCTGGACATCGACGACGAGCCGCCCGTTCGCCGCGGCGTCGAAATCGACGAACCTGAGGAACCCGGCGAGCCGCTGCGGGACATTGATGAAACGATTCCGGAAAAAGGCCTGAGTGCCCGCGACGATGAGCCGATGGCATTTCACCTGTCCGGGCGTGACGACGACCCCGTCGAAGCGCTGCCGGGCGAGCGCCTGGAACCAGGCCTGACCAGCAAACCTGAGCGGCCATCGCGCAAGGAGCCGCTGGTCGATGTGGTCGACGATCCGCTGCAACTGGGCTGGGAAAAGCCTGCCGCCAACTGGGGCAAGCGCCTGCTGTGGGGCCTGCTGACCTTGCTGGCGGCGGGCCTGCTCGCGTTCCAGTACGTGTGGTTCCACTTCGACGAAATGGCCCGCCAGGACCAGTACCGACCACTCTTCCAGCAGATCTGCCCGATGGTCGGCTGCCAGGTGCCAACGCGCGTCGACATTGCCCGGAT
Organism: Pseudomonas sp. CM27; assembly: GCF_013179515.1. Lineage (GTDB taxonomy): Bacteria > Pseudomonadota > Gammaproteobacteria > Pseudomonadales > Pseudomonadaceae > Aquipseudomonas. Next base: position 8,738 of record NZ_JABMCN010000120.1, on the reverse strand, counting down.
CAAGAGCAGCAACCTGGTCGTGCGCAGCCACCCGGACTTCAAGGGTGCGCTGATCGTCGACGCGATCATCTACAACCGCGCGCCGTTTGCCCAGCCGTTTCCGCTGCTGGAACTGCGCTTTGCCGACCTGAATGGGCAGTTGATCGCCAGCCGGCGCTTCAAGCCCAGCGAGTATTTGTCCGGTGAACTGGCCGGGCGCGGCGAAATGCCCAGCCAGACCCCGATCCATATCGCCCTGGACATCCTCGACCCGGGCCCCAAGGCCGTCAACTACAGCCTGAGCTTCCGCTCCCCGGAATAAAGGCAGGCCTGCAGGGGCTGCTTTTCAGCCCCGGGCGCTCGTTCGTACCAAATGTCATAAGCCGACAACTGTTCAGATTTTATCCAAATCCATCTTTATCCGGTCACCGAGAGCGGGTATCATGCCAACCCTTTTTCGAACTCCAAGATTCGGCCCCACAACAGGGATCACCTATGTCGGCGGTACGCATCGGCCCATACACACTACGTAACAACCTGATCCTCGCGCCAATGGCCGGGGTCACGGACCAGCCTTTCCGTACACTTTGCAAGCGCCTGGGCGCGGGCATGGTGGTGTCGGAGATGGTCTCCAGCGACATGAGCCTGTGGAACAGCCGCAAGTCGAGCCTGCGCCGCATCCATGAAGGTGATCCCGAGCCACGCTCGGTCCAGATCGCCGGCGGTGATGCGCAGATGATGGCAGCGGCGGCAAGGGCCAACGTCGAAGCAGGTGCCCAGATCATCGATATCAACATGGGCTGCCCGGCAAAAAAAGTCTGCAACAAAGCCGCAGGCTCTGCTTTATTGAGAGATGAAGCCTTGGTCAGCGAAATCCTCCACGCCGTAGTCGGCGCCGTGGATGTGCCGGTGACCCTGAAGATCCGCACCGGTTGGGACCGGGCGAACAAGAACGGCCTGAACGTGGCGCAAATCGCCGAGCAGGCTGGCATCCAGGCGCTGGCGGTGCATGGCCGCACACGCGCCGACCTGTACACGGGCGAAGCCGAATACGACACCATCGCTGCCATCAAGCAGGCGGTGTCGATCCCGGTTTTTGCCAACGGCGATATCACCTCGCCAGAAAAGGCCCGGGCGGTGCTGGACGCCACCGGGGTCGATGGCCTGCTGATTGGCCGGGCCGCCCAAGGGCGGCCATGGATCTTTCGCGAGATCGAGCATTACCTGCGCACTGGCGAACACCTGCCGGCGCCGCAACTGGACGAAGTGGAACGCATCCTGCTGGAGCACCTGGCCGCGCTGCATGCCTTCTATGGCGATGTGATGGGCGTTCGTATCGCCCGCAAGCACGTTGGTTGGTACCTGGCGACACGACCCGGCGGCAAGGAGTTTCGCTCCCGGTTCAACGCTTTGGAAGACACACAAGCGCAGTGCGCCAACGTTCGCGCGTTTTTCGCCGAACGTCGACAGAGCCTTGAGACAGAGGACGGACAAGGGGTGGCCGCATGACGATGATGACCGAGAATTTTGTGAGTGGAACAACGCCCGTGAGCGACAACGCCAACCTGAAACAGCACCTCAACACGCCGAGCGAAGAGGGCCAGACCCTTCGCGACAGCGTCGAGAAGGCGCTGCACAACTACTTCGCCCACCTGGAAGGCGCGACCGTGACGGACGTGTACAACCTGGTGCTCTCCGAAGTCGAGGCGCCCCTGCTCGAAAGTGTGATGAACTACGTGAAGGGCAACCAGACCAAGGCCAGCGAGATGCTCGGGCTGAACCGAGGCACCCTGCGCAAGAAGCTCAAGCAGTACGACTTGTTGTAAGCCAGAATCCCAACCAGAAAAGGCGGCTCCCTGAACAGAGGCGCCTTTTTTGCTGAATCCACCGCGTTATTGGAACCCGAAATGACCGACCAGACTACCCGCCTGCCAGTCCGCCGCGCCCTGATCAGCGTCTCCGACAAGACCGGTATCCTCGAATTCGCCCGTGAGCTGCAGCAGCTCGGTGTCGAGATCCTGTCCACCGGCGGCACCTACAAGCTGCTCAAGGACAACGGCGTCAACGCGGTGGAAGTGGCCGACTACACCGGCTTTGCCGAAATGATGGATGGCCGGGTCAAGACCCTGCACCCGAAGATCCACGGCGGCATCCTTGGCCGTCGCGGCACCGACGACGCCATCATGACCGAGCACGGTATCAAGCCGATCGACCTGGTTGCGGTCAACCTGTACCCGTTCGAAGCCACCATTTCCAAGCCTGGCTGTGACCTGCCGACCGCCATCGAGAACATCGACATCGGCGGCCCGACCATGGTCCGTTCGGCTGCCAAGAACCACAAGGACGTGGCCATCGTGGTCAACGCCAGCGACTACGCCGGCATCGTCGAAGGCCTCAAGGCCGGCGGCCTGACCTACGCCCAGCGCTTCGACCTGATGCTCAAGGCGTTCGAGCACACTGCCGCCTACGACGGCATGATCGCCAACTACATGGGCACCATCGACCAGGCCAAGGACACCCTGAGCACTGAAGCGCGCAGCCAGTTCCCGCGCACCTTCAACAGCCAGTTCGTCAAGGCCCAGGAAATGCGCTACGGCGAGAACCCGCACCAGAGCGCGGCGTTCTACGTGGAGGCCAAGAAAGGCGAAGCCAGCATTTCCAGCGCCATCCAGCTGCAAGGCAAGGAACTGTCGTTCAACAACGTGGCCGACACCGACGCCGCGCTGGAGTGCGTGAAGAGCTTCGTCAAGCCAGCCTGCGTCATCGTCAAGCACGCCAACCCGTGCGGCGTGGCCGTGGTACCGGAAGACGAAGGCGGCATCCGCAAGGCCTATGACCTGGCCTACGCCACCGACACCGAGTCGGCGTTCGGCGGCATCATCGCCTTCAACCGCGAGCTGGACGGCGAAACGGCCAAGGCCATTGTCGAGCGCCAGTTCGTCGAAGTGATCATCGCCCCGAAAATTTCCCAGGCTGCCCGCGACGTAGTGGCTGCCAAGCAGAACGTTCGCCTGCTGGAATGCGGCGAGTGGCCTGCCGAGCGCGCTGCCGGTTGGGACTTCAAGCGCGTCAACGGTGGCCTGCTGGTGCAGAGCCGCGATATCGGCATGATCACCGCCGATGACCTCAAAATCGTTACCAAGCGTGCACCGACCGAGCAAGAGATCCACGACCTGGTATTCGCCTGGAAGGTGGCCAAGTTCGTCAAGTCCAACGCCATCGTCTACGCCAAGCAGCGCCAGACCATCGGCGTCGGCGCCGGCCAGATGAGCCGCGTCAACTCCGCACGCATTGCTGCAATCAAGGCCGAGCATGCTGGCCTGCAGGTGCAGGGCGCGGTCATGGCGTCGGATGCGTTCTTCCCGTTCCGTGACGGCATCGACAATGCGGCGAAAGTGGGTATCAGCGCCGTGATCCAGCCGGGTGGCTCGATGCGTGATGCCGAGGTGATTGCCGCCGCTGACGAAGCCGGCATCGCTATGGTATTCACCGGCATGCGCCACTTCCGCCACTAATCAAGATGGCCGGCCGGTCCCAGGTCCCTGTGGGAGCGGGTTCACCCGCGAATGCGATGCTGGATTCACCGCCGCATTCTCGGGTGAACCCGCTCCCACAGGGGCCGGTACTGCCGCCAAACATGAGGTTTTGACATGAAAGTTTTGATCATTGGCAGCGGCGGCCGTGAGCACGCCCTGGCCTGGAAAGTCGCCCAGGACCCACGCGTCGAGAAAGTCTTCGTTGCCCCTGGCAACGCTGGCACCGCCATTGAAGCCAAGTGCGAGAACGTTGCCATCGACGTGTGCGCTCTGGAGCAACTGGCCGATTTCGCCGAGAAAAACGTTGACCTGACCATCGTCGGCCCGGAAGCGCCGCTGGTCATCGGCGTGGTCGACCTGTTCCGCAGCCGCGGCCTGGACTGCTTCGGCCCAACCAAGGGCGCGGCCCAGCTGGAAGGCTCCAAGGCCTTCACCAAGGACTTCCTGGCGCGTCACAAGATCCCGACCGCCGACTACCAGAATTTCACCGAAATCGAGCCGGCGCTGGCCTACCTGCAAGAAAAAGGCGCACCGATCGTGATCAAGGCCGACGGCCTGGCCGCGGGCAAGGGCGTTATCGTTGCCATGACCCTCGAAGAAGCCGAAGCCGCCGTGCGTGACATGCTGGCCGGCAACGCCTTCGGTGAGGCAGGCTCGCGCGTGGTGATCGAAGAGTTCCTCGACGGCGAAGAAGCCAGCTTCATCGTCATGGTCGACGGCCATAACGTGCTGCCCATGGCCACCAGCCAGGACCACAAGCGCGTCGGCGACCAGGACACCGGCCCGAACACCGGCGGCATGGGTGCCTACTCCCCTGCCCCGGTGGTCACCGCCGATGTGCACCAGCGGGTGATGGACCAGGTCATCTGGCCGACCGTGCGCGGCATGGCCGAGGAAGGCAACGTCTACACCGGCTTCCTCTACGCCGGCCTGATGATCGACAAGGCAGGCAACCCCAAGGTCATCGAGTTCAACTGCCGTTTCGGCGACCCGGAAACCCAGCCAGTCATGCTGCGCCTGGAGTCGAGCCTGGTGCTGCTGATCGAAGCAGCCTTCGCCAAGGCGCTGGACAAGGTCGAAGCACAATGGGACCCGCGCCCGAGCCTGGGCGTGGTACTGGCAGCTGGCGGTTACCCGGGCGACTACGCCAAGGGCGACGTGATCCACGGCCTTGACGCTGCGGCGAAGATCGAAGGCAAGGTGTTCCATGCCGGTACTTCGCTCAAGGATGGCCAAGTGACCAGCAACGGCGGGCGCGTGCTGTGTGCCACCGCCATGGGCAGCACTGTTGCCGATGCCCAGCAGCAGGCGTACCGCCTGGCCAGGGAAGTAAGCTGGAACGGCAGCTTCTACCGCACCGACATCGGCTATCGGGCCATCGCCCGCGAGCGCGGTGAACACCAGCAGTAAACACTGGCGGAACGCCGTAGCGCTTTCAGCCTACGGCATCCGGCTCGTCGACAGGGCCCGGCATGGGCCTTGCCTTCGGCTCGGCGCGCCGCGCATAGTGAGTACCCGGTACATCGGCTAAGAAGGGATTTCGTAGTGCGTCGGCTTCGGATTGCCTCAGCTCTGATCGTCAGCTTGCTGACCCTGCTCTGCATGTTCCCGGCTGCGGCCGATCATGACGGAGGCTGGACCGTTCTGCTCGACGAACAGGCCAACCTGCAACTTAGCGACGTGCGTTCCGAGCGCTACCGCAACCAGTTCAGCCCGCTGCTGCTTGCCGACCTGGATGCCGCGCCTGCGGAACAGGCACTGTGGCTGCACTATCGCCTGGCGCCCGGCGACCAGGAACAACTGCTGCGGGTATTTGCCCCCGACCTTTCCGGCCTGGACCTCTACGCCCTAGAGGGCGACCAGCTTCTGCGTCAGCTGCACCACGGGCGCCAGCCCGGCAATGCCAGCCCGACCCTGCGCGGCAGCGACCATGTATTGCCCCTGCCCAACAGCAAACAACCGCTGGACATCTACCTGCGCCTGGTCTCCGAGCACCAGCTGCGCCCGGCCATCAGCCTGGAACCCGCAGCCGAAGCTGCGTCGGACCAGCACCAGCCACTGTTGTTCGGCATGCTGTTCGGCGGGTTGATCATGCTGATCATGCACAACCTGATCCGCTTCCTTTACAGCCGCTCCAGCACCACCCTGATCCTGGCGCTGTACCACGGCCTGATGCTGCTCAGTGGTCTGATCCTGCTGAACCTCAGCGGCCCGTGGTGGCACGTGTGGCACAGCGCGCAAACACCTGCCGCCTACCTGACGCTGGTACTGGCCGGTCTGGCGGGGCTGTATTTCACCCAGCATTTCTTTTCGCCGTGCAAATCACCACGGCTGAACCGGCTGCTGCAGGGCGAAATGCTGGTTGTCGGGGTCAGCGGCCTGGTACTGCTGTTCGTCGATACCCTGCCGCTCAACCTGATGACCTACGCCCTGATGGCCCTGGGCAGCGTCAGTATGCTGCTGGTGAGCAGCTACCACTGGTACAAAGGTTACCCACCCGGCCGCCTGTTCAGCCTGGCGATGGTGGTGTTCAACCTCGGTGGCCTGGTGCTGCTGCCGGCGCTGCTGGGCCTGACGCGCACTTCGACGCCCTGGCTGCTGTGCGTCCTGCTGGGACTGACCGTGGTCAGCGGCCTGCTGCTGAACCTGGCGGTGAGCGAGCGCCTGCGCAGGATCAGCGAGGAACGGTTCAGCGCCAGCCGTGCGCTGGCCGCCAGCGACGCCGAAATCAACGCCAAAGCCGAGTTCCTGGCCAAGATCAGCCACGAAATCCGCACCCCCATGAACGGGGTGCTGGGCATGACCGAGCTGCTGCTGGGCACACCGCTGTCGGTGAAGCAGCGCGACTACGTGCAGACGATTCACAGCGCCGGCAACGAGCTGCTAACCCTGATCAACGAAATTCTCGACATTTCCAAGCTGGAGTCCCGGCAGATCGAGCTGGATGACGTGCAGTTCGATCTTAATGCACTGATCGAGGACTGCCTGAACATCTTCCGTGCCAAGGCCGAACAGCAGAACATCGAGCTGATCAGCTTCACCCAGCCACAAGTGCCGCGAGTGATCAGCGGCGACCCGACGCGGCTGCGCCAGGCCTTGTCGAGCCTGCTGGAAAACGCCCTGAAAAACACCACCCAGGGCGAGATCCTGCTGGTGGTGGCCCTGGACCAACGGGGCGAGGTACCGCGCCTGCGCATCGCCGTGCAGGACAGCGGCGAACCGCTGCCGGCCGCTGATCGCGAGGCCTTGCTGCAAGCCGAATTGCACAGCCACCATTTCCTGTCCAGCAACAAGCTGGGCGGGCACCTCGGTTTGATCATTGCCAAACAGCTGATCGGCCTGATGCAGGGCGAATTCGGCATCAAGAGCAGTACCGGAATGGGCAATACCTTGTGGCTGACCTTGCCGCTGGACCCCTCGCGCCTGGAGCAACCTCCCGCCGACCTCGACAGCCCGCTGCGCGATGCCCGGGTGCTGGTGGTGGACGACAACGACACGTGCCGCAAGGTGCTGGTACAACAGTGCAGCGCCTGGGGCATGAACGTCAGCGCGGTGCCGTCGGGCAAAGAAGCGCTGGCATTGCTGCGTACCAAGGCCCACCTGCGCGACTACTTCGACGCCGTGCTGCTGGACCAGAACATGCCTGGCATGACCGGCATGCAGCTGGCGGCGAAAATCAAGGAAGACCCCAGCCTGAACCACGATATCCTGGTGGTGATGCTTACCGGCATCAGCAACGCGCCGAGCAAGGTCATCGCGCGCAACGCGGGGGTCAAGCGGATACTTGCCAAACCGGTCGCCGGCTACACACTCAAGACCACCCTGGCCGAGGAGCTGGCCCAACGCGGGCGCGAGCAGGCCGTGCCGGCCAGCCTGCCAGGTATCCCGCAGGCGCTGGACTTGCCCGGTGATTTCCGCGTACTGGTGGCCGAGGACAACAGTATTTCGACCAAGGTGATCCGCGGCATGCTCGGCAAGCTCAATCTTGAGCCCGACACCGCCTGCAATGGCGAAGAGGCCTTGCAGGCGATGAAGGCGCAACGCTATGACCTGGTGTTGATGGACTGCGAGATGCCGATCCTGGACGGTTTCTCGGCCACCCAACAGCTGCGTGTGTGGGAGGCCGACAACCAGCGCCACCGCACCCCGGTGGTGGCACTGACCGCGCACATTCTTGCCGAACACAAGGAACGCGCGCGGCTGGCGGGCATGGACGGGCACATGGCCAAACCTGTGGAGCTGTCGCAGTTGCGTGAACTTATCCAGTACTGGGCCAACCACCGCGAAACCGAGGTGGACCCGGCGCACAGTTCCTGACTGTCAGCGCCTACACCAATCCATCATGCCAAGGACCAGCGCTCATGCTCCATGAGTTATTCAGCGTCTACCTGAAAATGCTCGTGCTCTACAGCCCGTTCTTCGTGCTGTCGTGCTTCATCAGCCTGACCCGCGGCCACTCCAGCAAGGAACGCAAGCAACTGGCCTGGAAGGTGGCCTTTGCGGTGGTCATCGCCAGCATCCTGCTGTACCTGTTCGGGCGGGCGATCTTCGGCATCTTCGGCATCACTGCCGACGCCTTCCGCATCGGTGCCGGCAGCGTGCTGTTCATCTCGGCGCTGGGCATGGCCCAGGGCAAATCGGCGGTTCAGGCCGATAACGTGCAGCAGGATGTCACCATCGTGCCGCTGACCATACCGCTCACTGTCGGGCCGGGTACCATCGGTGCCTTGCTGGTGATGGGCGTAAGCCAGCCGCATTGGGATGACAAGCTGCTGGCTATTGTGGGTATCGTGCTGGCCAGCTTCACCGTCGGCCTGGTGCTGTACCTTTCGCACCGCATCGAGCGGATCCTGGGCGACCAGGGCTTGCAGATCGTCAGCCGGCTGATGGGGCTGTTTGTCTGCGCCCTGGCGGCGCAGATCATTTTCACCGGCATCAAAGGCTACCTGGCCCCCTAGAGCAGAAGGTCGCGTATCGCTCGCTGGCTACTGCGCGCCACGCTCGCTTCAGCCCGCTTGCGATAGTCTTCGCGGAACCCTTGCAGATTGAAGTGGATCACTTCCACGCGCATATCAACGACCTGCACTTCCTGTTTCGACTCCAGGTACAGAAACCCGCTGGTCGAATGCCTGAGTGACATTTCCATGTGCAGTATCACCAGGTCGATAAACCCGTTCGGCTGCTGGGCGCAGGGCAGCAACTGGAAACGCGCCTTGTCCTTCG
>NZ_JABMCN010000012.1 GCF_013179515.1 Pseudomonas sp. CM27 | reverse complement strand
AGCGCGCAGATCAAGCCATTGCTGCACCAGGCGGTGCAAGGTGCCGATTGCACCCGCCTGTTCGCGCAGATCCAGGCCCTGCGCCCGCTGCAGGCGCAGGACCTGGACCTGTTCCGCCGGGTGCATGCCAAGTTCCTCCACGATTTCAGCTTTGCCGACGTCGCACGTGCCTTGCACGGCTCCTGGCCAAGCTTTGACAGTGCTACCGCACTGGCGCGGCTGCAGGCCAGCCACGCCGCGCTGCACAGTGACTTCGACGGCGGCATCGAATTGCCGCTGCCGGCCGAACGCGGCTTGAAAAACCCCACGGCGGACCTGTGGCTGACCTGGCTGACACGCATGAGCGGCCAGCCCGGCGTGCCGGCGATCAGCTTGCTGGCCGACGACTTCATGCACCCCCGGTTGTACTGCTTCCCGGCGCGACATGCCAGCAGCGCCTATCGCCTGCTCAGCGGCTGCGCCGAGGCGCGTCAGCACCTGGGGTTGCTCGGCCCGCTGCCTGGCGCCGCGCACCAACACGCCTACGACCGACCTCTTGAACACGTCATCGACCAGTTCGTCGATGCGCTGGATACGACGCCCGTATGAACAAGATCAAGTACTACTGCCTGCGTTATCAACCCTACCTGCTGGGGGTGGCGTTCTTCCTGGCGATCTTCCTGGTCTGGGCGATCGGCCGCGCCCTGGGCTTTGCCTCGCTGCCCAGCCTGCTGGCAGGCATCGGTCTGTTCCTGCTGCTGTCGGCGGGCTATGTGCTGCTGCTGTACCGCGGCGCCGGCCAGCACCACAACCTCGAAGGCCTGCTGCGCGACGACGCCGACCAGGCCGTGCTCAACGCAACGCCGGCAGACCGCGAGGAAATCAGCCTGCTGCGCGAGCGCCTGCTGCACAGTATCGAGCGCCTGCACAGCAACAAGCCGCGCGGCACTGCGGCCAAGGATGCGTTGTACGCCCTGCCCTGGTACCTGGTGATTGGCCAGCCGGCGGCGGGCAAAAGCACCATGATCCTGCAGTCGGGCCTGAGCTTCCCTTACGCCGAGCGTGAGGGCGCGCGCGTCGCCGGCCTGGGCGGCACCCGCAACTGCGACTGGTTCTTCAGCTCCGAAGCCGTATTGCTCGACACCGCGGGGCGCTACATGAACAGCCCCGAAGAGGCCGGCAAATGGCGGGGCTTTCTGCAGCTGCTGCGCCAGCATCGCCAGCGCAGGCCGCTGAACGGCCTGATCGTCAGCGTCAGCATTGCCGATATCCTGCATGGCTCCGCCGAGGACCAGGAGCGAGTGGCCAAACGCTTGCGCGAACGCATACAGGAAAGTTGCACGCTGCTCGAAGTGCGCCTGCCGATTTACCTGGTGTTCACCAAATGCGACCTGATCCCCGGCTTCACCCCGTTCTACCGCCAGCTCGATGATGCCGCCCGTGGCGAAGTGATGGGCAAGACCTTCTCGCACAAAGGCTATGAGCAGGCCGACTGGGGCCGGCGCTTCGGCGCAGCGATGGACGAACTGAGCGGCTACTGGCAGCAAGTGGCCAGCCAGCAACTGGTGCAGCAGGATATCCAGGTTACCCGGCAGAACGACGCCGCGTACCGCTTCCCGCTGGAGCTGGCAGCGCTCAAGCCACGCCTGCAGCAGTTCGTCGACAGCCTGCTGCGTGCCAACCCCTACCAGAATGCCGAAATGCTGCGGGGCTTTTACTTCACCGCCGCGCTGGAGGCCGACGAGGCCCAGTGGGGCAGCCACGGCCAGCATGTAGCCGAGCGCTTTGCCCTGGAGTATGGCAACGACGCTGCACGCCCGGGCAGCCAGCCTGCCCCCCTGTTCATCAACAGCCTGTTCCGCAAAGTGATCATCCCTGACCAGCACCTGGTGGCGCTGTACACCAGCAACCGCCGCGAACGCCGGCGCAAGGCTGCCTGGGTGGGCGCTGCGGGCCTGGCTGGCCTTGTGCTGTGCAGCCTCTGGGGCTGGTCGTACCTGAACAACCGCGCCGTTCTGGCCAGCATCAGCGGCGAACTGGCCGAGGCCAAGGCGCAAGACCGGGCAATCAGCGACCAGTACACCGCCTGGCGCAGCCTTGACCGTTTGCGTTTCTGGACCGCGCATTACTATCAGCAGCACCATGAGCAGGGCGTACCGCTCGGCATGCGCCTGGGCCTGTACCAGGGCCATGCGCTGGAGCCGGTGCTGCGCAACCGCTATTTCGCGACTTTGCAGAACGTCATGCTCAAGCCCACGGCCGACAACCTGACGCGCACCTTGTACCTGCTGACCACGCTCAAGGTGTACCAGCGCAACACCCGCGAGCTGCACCCGGTCAGTGGCGTCGACAGTGTGGAGGCCGAGGCCCTGCCGCATGACAACCGCGCGCAGTCGATCGCCGACTTCGGCAAGGCGACCCTGGACACTTACCTGATGCTCTCGCCAGCCCAACGCGAGAAGGCCGACCCGGCGGTGCTCAAGGCACGTCTGCCGGATTACTGGTACCCGGCCATCGCCCGCCAGACCGGCAACAGCCTGGCTGCGGCCGGCGACCAGGCCGGTGGCAACCAGGACTACCTGTACGCCAGCCGCCAGATCAGCTTCTACAGCGAGCAGATCCGTGAGCCGGATGTGCCGCGCATTCTCGACAACGCCTTCCTGATTTCCAGTTCACGCAACTACATCGACAGCCTGCGAGCCCAGTCGCTGCGCTCGATCGAAACCATCACGCTGGAATCGGACACGCTGTTCGCCTTCGGGCGCGCTGATTTCCAGAGCCTGAAGAACGAGGGCCAGAACCAGCTGAGTGCGATCGCCAGCAAGCTGCTCAACACCCCGGACATCGGCAAGATCATCATCTCCGGTCACGCCGACCAGCTCGGTGACAGCCAAGGCAACCTGCAGGTTTCCAGGCAACGGGCCCAAACCATTCGCACCTACCTGGTGGGCAAGGGCGTGCCCGCCGAACTGGTGGTCGCGCAAGGCGAAGGCAGCCGCAAACCGCTGGTGAACTGCAACCTGCAGCAACCGCGAGCGCAACTGATCAAGTGCCTGGAGCCCAACCGCCGGGTGGAAATCGAAGTGCGCGGGCTCAACTGAGGCCGCGCAGCAAGAACCAGCTGCCCGGCCTCACAGGATGAGGCCCGGGTGGCGGCAAGCTACCTCTGCCGGTGTATCGGGTGAGGTCAAAACCAAGGGACGCATGAGCGACCCTTCACTGTTGTTAATGGAGAGTTTCACAATGGCATTTGACGCGTATATCCAAATCGACGGCATCCCGGGCGAAGTACTGGATGACAAGCACAAGGACTGGATCGAAGTGCTGGGCTACGAGTACGGCGCCACCCAGGCCACCTCGGCCACCGCAAGTTCCTCGGGCGGTGCATCCTCCGAGCGAGTTGCCCTGAGCGACTTCAAGATCCGCAAGGCGGTCGACAAGGCTTCGGCCAAGCTGTTCGAACACTGCTGCACTGGCAAGCACATTGCCAAGCTGAAACTGAACGTGAACCGCGCCGGTGGTGACAAGGTCACCTACCTGACCATCGACATGGAAGAAGTCGTGGTGTCGTCGGTCAAGTTCGTCGCCGGCGGCAACCAGGGCGGTGAAGACAAGGCCGTGAGCGACCTGCCGATCGAAGAAATCAGCTTCAACTTCGCCCGTATCAAAACCACTTACACCCAGCAGAACCGCACCGACGGCCAGGCCGGCGGCAACATTGTCGGTGGCTGGGACCGTACCGCGAACAAAGTATTCGCCTAATCAGCTGCTTGCCCATGGGCCGCGCGCGCGGCCCATGTTGCGCAGCGTGCCGGCGCGTCGCCTGGCACGCTGCTTTCTTCCCCTGATCAGAGTGTCCTATGCCTGAAATCCTCAACGACCTTTCGCTGGCCACACTGGCCGCACCGATCGACGGCGGCAGCGGCGAAGATTTGAGCTTCTCCGCCCTTTTCGACCAGATCAAGGAGGCGCGCCGTGCCGACCCTGACTACCTCACCCAGGGCGACTGGCAAACCGATTTGAAGACCGCCGACTGGGAACAGGTCATCAGCCTGGCCGCCCAAGGCCTGACGCAGCACAGCAAGGACCTGATGCTGGTCGCCTGGCTCAGCGAAGGGCTGGCCCAGCGCGAGCATTTCGACGGCATCACCTTTGGCCTCGAACTGACCCGACAGGTGATGGAAACATTCTGGGACAGCCTGTATCCCGACATGGAACACGGTATGGACGAGCGCGCGGCTCGCCTGTCCTGGCTGAAAACCACCCTTACCGATATCGCCGCTGGCTTGCCCATTACCCAGGGCGAGCATTTTGGCGTGCTGCGTTATGACGAATCACGTCACGTGGAAAACCTCGCGCTGCAGAATCCCAAGGCGATGCAGACCGCACTCAACGAAGGCAAGATCAACGCCGAAATCTTTCAGCGCTCGGTGGCCCTCAGCGATACCGAACACCTGCGCGCCAAAGCCTTGCAGATCGCCGCCAGCCTGCGCGCCTGCAACCAGCTGCAGGCGTGCATCGACCGGCTGTTCGATCACGACGCGCCGAGCTTTGCCAGCCTGGCCGACATGCTCTCGCGCGCCAACCATCTGGCGGAAAAGCTGCTCAAGGACCGGGGCGTTGAACTGCACCCTGTAGAGGTGGCGGGCACTGCGCCCGAACCCGACGTCGCCCCGCCCAGCGAAGCCGGGCAACCGATGGCCTCGCCCTCCCAGCCGACCGCCCCTGCGCCCATGCGCACCACCCCGCTGACCCGTGACGAAGCGTTCAACATGCTCGCGGGCGTGGCCCGGTTCTTCAAGCAGAGCGAACCGCAAAGCCCGGTGCCGTACCTGATCGAGCGCGCCATCAAGTGGGGCAACATGCCGCTGGAAGGCTGGCTGAGCGATGTGATCAAGGACAGCAACGTGGTCGACAACATTCGCGATGTACTGGGCACCCGCGAACCAAGGTCTTGAACCGGCCGAGCGAACAGTCGAGGCAAATCCTGCTACCTTGAGCCTCGATCCACGGCCAAGGCACGATCCGTGGTCCAGCGCACCATAAGCACTTTTTCCGGCAAAGGCTCGAGAATGGCCGACTCCTGGCCCAGGAGCCGATTCCATCCAGAGGCTTCCTTTAGCGATTCTATTGCCAGTTTGCCCAATGGAATTCTGTTTATCCTGGCTTCTATCAGGGTGGCTTTGATATCGGTAACCAGCTGCCTCATTTTTCCCACACCGGCGAACGAGGCTGCTCCCATCCCTAATACGCTGAATGCTTCACTTGCCAATCCGACAGTTGGATAAGAGAAAGCCATCGCCACACCTGGGGCTTTGGTCAGGGTACTGACAAGGCCACCGGTGAAAATCATTGCATTGTTGGTGCGGCTCGCGGCGTCGAACTCCCTGGGTACAGGCTGCCCATTGGCCTTGGCAACCGAGCGTTTGACAATTGTTCTTGAAGCTTTGTTGAGCGAAGACAGCATGCCCACCGTTCCCCAGACCAACCCGGTGCCTTGCCCGGCTATACGTGTGGGTGAATGACCATCACAGTCCACATTGTTGACCGGATCGCCTTGACAATAAGCATATGCATTGAGACCTCCGCGGCCAAAAGGGCTTACTGCATCGGGACTGTGAAAACGCATCAGCCCTGTGTCGTAGGCCCGTTTACCGTTGCCAAGCAGGTAGCGGCGCGGCAGTGCCCCGCATAATTCACCGGCGAACGCCAGTAACGGGGCTGACCGGGGCAAATGAAAACCATAAGGTGAATAGGTTCGGGCTTCGAAGTTGTTGCCCGGCGCAGTGGAAGCTTGTTTGTCTAACGCCTGTAGTTCCGAAGATAGTTCCGAAGATAGTTCCGAACCCAGTTCCGAGATTTCCATGATTCAGCCCCTGGATAATAGTGTTCTCAAGGCCACACTAATCATCCGCCAAAGACTCGGTAACTCTCAGTTCCATGAGGTGACAACGCTGCAGGCATGACAGCGGTAATGCTGTTACCGTGGGCGCACTGACAAGCCACAGCCAAGGACTGCGTCATGCCCCCACGCCAAACCACCCCGAACGGCTTCGTTCGCGTACACGGTGCTCGCGAGCACAACCTCAAGAACGTTGATGTCGATATCCCCCGCGACGCTCTGGTGGTGTTTACAGGCGTGTCTGGCTCGGGCAAGTCTTCGCTGGCCTTCTCCACCTTGTATGCCGAAGCCCAGCGCCGTTACTTCGAGTCGGTGGCGCCCTATGCCAGGCGCCTGATCGATCAGGTAGGCGTGCCGGACGTGGACGCCATCGAGGGCCTGCCGCCGGCGGTGGCCCTGCAGCAGCAACGCGGTACGCCGAGTGCCCGCTCCTCGGTGGGCAGCGTGACCACCTTGTCCAGTTCTATCCGCATGCTCTACTCGCGCGCCGGCCATTATCCGGCCGGGCAAGCGATGCTGTATGCCGAGGATTTTTCGCCGAACACGCCGCAGGGCGCCTGCCCCGAATGCCATGGCATGGGCCGGGTCTACGAGGTCACGGAAGCAACCATGGTTCCCGACCCGTCGCTGACCATCCGCGAGCGCGCGGTGGCGGCGTGGCCAATGGCCTGGCAGGGCCAGAACCAGCGCGACATCCTGGTAACCCTGGGCTACGACGTCGACATCCCCTGGCGCGACCTGCCCCAGGCGCAGCGTGACTGGATCCTGTTCACCGAAGACACCCCCACTGCCCCGGTGTATGCCGGCCTGACCCCGGCGCAAACCCGCACCGCCCTCAAGCGCAAGCAGGAGCCCAGCTACCAGGGCACCTTCATGGGCGCCCGGCGCTACGTGCTGCACACCTTCATGCATTCCCAGAGCGCGCAGATGCGCAAGCGCGTCGCCCAGTACATGCGCCCCAGCCCCTGCCCGCTGTGCGCAGGCAAGCGCCTCAAGCGCGAGGCGCTGGCGGTGACCTTCGCCGGCCGCGACATCGCCGAGCTGTCACACCTGTCATTACAGGCACTGGCCGAGGTGTTGCGCGAAGTGGCAGCGGCGGATTACCTGACGCGGCAGCAGGACGACCTGACCCTCGAGAAGCGCCTGGCCGCCCAGCGCATCGCCAAGGAACTGCTCGAACGCATCGATACCCTGCTCGACCTCGGCCTCGGTTACCTGGCGTTGGAACGCAGCACCCCGACCTTGTCCTCCGGTGAGCTGCAACGGTTGCGCCTGGCAACGCAGCTGAATTCGCAATTGTTCGGCGTGATCTACGTGCTCGACGAGCCCTCGGCCGGCTTGCATCCGGCTGACAGCGAGGCCCTGTTCGAGGCCCTGCAGCGCTTGAAGCACGCTGGCAACTCGGTCTATGTGGTGGAGCACGACCTGGACACCATGCGCCGTGCCGACTGGCTGGTGGATGTCGGCCCGGCTGCTGGCGAGCATGGTGGCACCATCCTCTACAGTGGGCCGCCCGCCGGGCTGGCGCAGGTGCAGCAGTCGTGCACCCGCGCCTACCTGTTCAGCCCCCCCGCGCAGGCTGCCCGCGCACCACGGCCGGCTCGCGACTGGCTGAAGCTGGAAGGCATCACCCGCAACAACCTCGATAACCTCAGCGCCGAATTCCCACTGGGCTGCTTCACGGCCGTAACCGGGATTTCCGGCTCGGGCAAGTCCAGCCTGGTCAGCCAGGCCTTGCTGGAGCTGGTGGGTGCCCACCTGGGCCATGCCGAGCAGCGCAGCGAAGCCGATGAGCAAAGCCTGGAAGACGAACCTGAACAGGCCAGCAGCGGCCAGGTGAGCGCGGGCATCGACAGCATCAAACGCCTGGTTCAGGTCGACCAGAAGCCGATCGGCCGCACGCCCCGTTCCAACCTGGCCACCTACACCGGCTTGTTCGATCACGTACGCAAACTGTTCGCCGCCACCGAGCAGGCCAAGGCGCACGGCTTCGATGCCGGGCGGTTTTCCTTCAACGTTGCCAAGGGCCGTTGCGCCAACTGCGAGGGCGAAGGCTTTGTCAGCGTCGAGCTGCTGTTCATGCCCAGCGTGTATGCACCTTGCCCGACCTGCCACGGTGCCCGCTACAACCCCGAGACCTTGGCGGTGAGCTGGCAAGGCATGAATATCGCGCAGGTGCTGCAGCTGAACGTCGACCAGGCGCTGGAGGTGTTTGCCGCGCAGCCAGCGGCGCGACGCTGCCTGCAGGTGCTGCAGGATATCGGCCTGGGCTACCTGCGCCTGGGCCAGCCGGCCACCGAACTGTCCGGTGGCGAGGCGCAGCGCATCAAGCTGGCCACCGAACTGCAACGCGTTGCCCGCGGGGCGACGCTGTATGTGCTGGACGAGCCCACCAATGGCCTGCACCCGCAAGACATCGACCGGCTGCTGGTGCAGCTGAACCGCCTGGTCGAGGGCGGCCACAGCGTGGTGGTGGTGGAGCATGACATGCGGGTGGTGGCGCAGAGTGACTGGGTGATCGATATCGGGCCAGGGGCTGGGGATGCCGGGGGCAAGGTGGTGGTCAGTGGTACGCCGCAGGTGGTGGCTGGGTGCCCTGAAAGCCGCACGGCGGAGTTTCTGGCCAAGGCTTTATAGCGCCTGTGCCGGCCTCTTGGCGGATAAACCGGATCGCCGCACCGCCGCCCTTGCGCAAAATTCAAAAAGGGTGCGCGATCCCTGTGGGAGCGGGTTTACCCGCGAAGAGGCCGGTGCATGCACCACACCGCTAACGGATTGCCAGCCTAGTGGTGTGCCGCTTAGAATGCGATCAATTCTTAGTTGCACCCTGATACGGAACCACTCACCCGCCCATGCCCCCCGCCAACTCCACCCTCAACCTGCAGGTCCAGTCGCTGTACACCGAGCACCATGGTTGGTTGCAGGCCTGGCTGGGGCGCAAGCTGGGCAATGGCTGTGATGCCGCCGACCTGGCCCATGACACCTTCGTGCGCCTGCTCAGCCGCCAGGGCCACAGCTACTTCGGCCACGAGCCGCGAGCCTTGCTCACCCATATCGCCAAAGGCCTGGTGGTTGACCGCTGGCGCCGCCAGGATGTGGAGCGGGCCTACCTGGAGGCCATTGCCCATTTGCCCGAACCCGAGGTGCCCTCGCCGGAGACGCGCTGGCTGATCCTGGAAACCCTGTACCGCATCGACGCCATGCTGCGCGAGATGCCGGCCCGGGTGCGCCAGGTGTTTCTGCTGTCGCAACTGGACGGGCTGACCTACGCGCAAATCGCCGAACAGCTGCAGGTTTCACTGATCACCATCAAGCGCGACATGCGCACGGCCTTTCTCGCCTGCCTGAGCATCGACTGATGGTGCAACGCATCGACCCGCTGATTCTTGGCGAGGCCGCCGACTGGCTAGTGCAGCTGCAATCAGGCACGGCCAGCGAGGACGACCATCGCGCGGTGCAGGCCTGGTGCCAGCGTAGCGCCCAGCACGCCCTGGCCTGGCAGCGTGCTGAGGCCATCCTCGGCGATTTCCGCCGCCTGCCCACGCCGGTAACCGGCGAAACCCTGCGCCGGCTCAGCCGCAATGGTGCCGTCAGCCGCCGCCAGGCCCTGCACCGCCTGGGCCTGTGGCTACTGGCTGCCCCGGCGGCCTGGCTGGCCTGGCGCGAAACACCGTGGCAGCAATGGACCGCCGATGCGCGCACAGCGGTCGGCGAGCAGCGCCCACTGACGCTGGCCGACGGCAGCCAGGTGCTGCTGAACACCGACACGGCCATCGACATCAGCTTCGACGCGCAGCAACGCCGCATCAACCTGCTGGCGGGTGAAATACTGGTCACCAGTGCCAAGGACCCTGCCACCCAGGCACGTCCGCTGCTGGTGCGCACCCTGCATGGCCAGGCGATTGCGCTGGGCACGCGCTTCAGTGTCCGCCTGGATGGGGCGCTTACCCAGGTGGCCGTGCTTGAAGGCGCAGTCGATGCCCGACCCGCGCACGCTGGCAGCGGCCTGGTGCTGAAGGCAGGCGAGCGCAGCGCCTTCAATGCCAGCCGGGTGCAGCCCGCCGCCCCGCTGGAGCCCGGCGACCTGGCCTGGGAGCACGGCATGCTGCTGGCCCGGGGCATGCGCCTGGGCGAGCTGCTGCAGGAGCTGAGCCGCTACCGCCCCGGCGTGCTGCGCTGCCACCCGGCCGTGGCCGAGCTGAAAGTATCCGGCGCCTTCCCGCTGGCCGATACCGATGCCAGCCTGCGGCTGCTGGGCGACACACTGCCGGTGGCGATCCAGGGGCTGACGCGCTACTGGGTAACCGTGGAGCCGCGCGCCTGAACCGACGCGGTCCGTATACGACTGCGTGAAATTTGCGTGATACCTTTTCCTGCGTCGTCCGGTGATGAGTGCAGAACATTCCTATTCTGCACCCACAGGACCCACGCATGATGCCCCGCCAGCCGTACCGCTTCCGCCTCAAGGCCCTGAGCCTTGCCATCGCCATGGCCACCCTGGCGCCGATGGCGATGGCCGTCGATGCCAGCAACACGCCACACACCTATCACCTGGCAGCCGGCCCGCTGGCCGACGTGCTGGCGCGCTTCGCCGCCAGCGCCGGGGTGCCGCTGTCCTTCGACCCGGCCCTGCTCAACGGTGTGCAAAGCCAGGGCCTGGAGGGCAACTACAGCGTCCCGGAAGGCTTCGCCCGCCTGCTGGCCGGTAGCGGCTACAGCCTGATCAGCACCGACAGCGGCGGTTACACCCTGGCCCCTGCGGTCGAGCTGGGCAATGCCCTGGAACTGGGCGCGACCACCATCAACAGCGAACTGCCCGCCAACAGCGATACCTGGCAAGGCGGCCAGGTGGCCCGCAGTGCTCGGCTGGGCATGCTCGGCGACCAGGCAATCAGCGACGTGCCGTTCAGCGTCACCAGCTACACCGCCAAAACCATCGCCGACCAGCAGGCGCGCACCCTGGGCGATGTGCTGCTCAATGATGCGTCGGTGCGCCAGTCGGCAGGGTTTGGCAACTTTTCGCAGGTGTTCACCATCCGCGGCCTGCCGCTGAACACCGATGACATCAGCTACAACGGCCTGTACGGGGTGCTGCCAAGGCAGATCGTGACCACCGAGGCGCTGGAGCGGGTCGAACTGTTCAAGGGCTCCAGCGCCTTCCTCAATGGCGTCGCGCCCCAAGGTAGCGGTATTGGCGGGGCAATCAACCTGGTGCCAAAGCGCGCCGAAGACACGCCAACCCGGCATGTCACCCTCGACTACGCCAGCGGTGACAATGTCGGCGGCCACCTGGACCTGGGCAAGCGCTTTGGTGAAGACAACCGCTTCGGCGCACGCATCAACCTGGCCCAGCATGACGGCGGCAGCGGTGTCGACGATGAGGCCCAGCATTCCACCCTGGTCGCCGTGGCCCTGGACTACCGCGGCGAGCGCCTGCGCCTGTCCACCGACCTGGGCTACCAGAAACAGCGCATCAACGAGGGCCGCGCGGTGATCTACCCTACCGGCACCAAAGTGCCCCATGCCCCGTCGGCGCGTGACAACTATTCGCAGGACTGGACCTGGTCGCAGCTGGAGGACACTTACGGCATGGTCAACGCCGAGTACGACCTCAACGACAACTGGATGCTGTACGCCGGCGCTGGCGCCAAGCACACCCGCGAGAATGGCGAATATTCTTCGCTGTACGTCAGCGACGAAAATGGCACCGCACGGGGCGGCTTCCTCTATTCGCCGCACGACGAGGACAACAAGAGTGCGGTCGCCGGCCTGAATGGCCGCTTTGCCACCGGACCGGTCAGCCACCGCTTCAATTTAGGGCTGTCGGGGATGTGGGGTGAACAGCGCTCGGCCTACGAGGCGCTGGCGGCTGCCAAGCGCTACGACAGCAACCTGTACAACCCGGAGAAGGTGCCGCGCCCGTCCGATACCTATTTCGGCAGCGACCTGCATGACCCGCGCATCGTCGGCAAGAACCGCAACAAGAGCGTCGCGCTGTCCGATACCCTGGGCTTCTTCGATGACCGGGTGCTGTTGACCGTGGGTGTACGCAGGCAGTCGATCAGCGTCGACAGCTGGGCGACCGCTACGGGCGTGCGCAATACGCCGTACGACGAGTCGATCACCACGCCGGTGTACGGCGTGGTGATCAAGCCCTGGGAGCATGTGTCGTTCTACGCCAACCGCATCGAAGGCCTGGCCCAGGGCCCGACCGCACCGTCCAGTGTAAGCAACGCCAACGAAGTGTTCCCGCCCAAGCGCAGCAAGCAGGTAGAGGCCGGGGTCAAGCTGGACTGGAACAGCTTCGGCGCCAGCCTGGGCGTGTACCGGATCGAGCAGCCCAACAGCGTCACCTACCGCGCGCCGGGGGCCGCGCTGGACACCTTCAGCATGGACGGCGAGCAGGTCAACAAGGGTGTGGAGCTGAACCTGTTCGGTGAGCCAGTGGACGGCCTGCGCCTGCTGACGGGTGCGGTGTTCATGCATACCGAGCAAAAGAACACTGCCTATGGCAGCAACGACGGCAACCGCGCCGCCGGGGTGCCGCGCTTCCAGTTCAACCTGGGGGCTGACTGGGATGTGCCTGGGATCCAGGGCGCGGCGCTGAGTGCGCGCCTGCTGCGCACGGGTGGGCAGTATGTCAATGCGGCGAACAGTTTGAGCATTCCGGCGTGGACGCGGGTGGACCTGGGTGGGCGCTATCGTTTCAAGGTGGATGACAAGCTGGTGACGTTGCGGGCCAATGTCGAGAACGTGGCCAACAAGGCGTACTGGGCTTCGGCTTCTACCTCTAACAATTACCTGACACAGGGTACGCCGCGGGTTTTGCGGTTGTCGGCCAGTGTGGAGTTTTGAGGGGCCCGGGATGGGTATGGCTTGGGAGATGCAGCGCCTGGGATGGGCATGGCTCCGGACATGCAGCGCCTGTGAGATCGAGCGCCGCCCGCGTGGCGCTCGATCTCATAGGCGATGCAAATTCTGTGGCAACCACCTAGCAGCCCCAACCGCCGCTAAAGTACAGTCTGCCCCATGGACAAATACGCCCCCCGCCAGTGGCTCCCCCACGAAAAACCCAGCCTGCCGGGCTCCCCCTCCACGCCTCTGCACTCGCCGGCCAAACGCCTGGCCTACGGCGTTGTCGGCCTGCTGGTGGCAATCACCGGTGGCCTGGGCAACGCGCTGGTCACCGCCAATCTGGTGTTCCTGCAGGGCGCCCTGGGCGCGACCACGGCGGAAATGGCCTGGTTGCCAGCCGCCTACGTGATGACCAACGTGTCCATCAACCTGCTGCTGGTCAAGTTCCGCCAGCAGTTCGGCCTGCGCGCCTTTACCGAAGTGTTCCTGGTGCTGTATGCGCTGGTTACCTTCGCCCACCTGCTGGTCAACGACCTGAACTCGGCCATCGCCGTTCGCGCAGCGCACGGCATGGTCGGCGCCGCGCTCAGCTCGCTGGGGCTGTACTACATGATCCAGGCGTTCCCGGCGCAATGGCGGCTCAAGGCGATGGTCCTGGGCCTGGGCGCCTCGCAGCTGGCGCTGCCGCTGGCGCGGATCTTTTCCGAAGACCTGCTGCAAATCGCCGAATGGCGTGGGCTGTACCTGTTCGAACTGGGCCTGGCACTGGCTGCGCTGGGTTGCGTGATGATGCTCAAGCTGCCGCCCGGCGACCGCTTCAAAACCTTCGAGCCGCTGGACTTCCTGACGTTCACCCTGATGGCCGGCGGCACTGCCCTGCTCTGCGCTGCGCTGTCGCTGGGGCGCATCGACTGGTGGCTGGAGGCGCCGTGGATCGGCGTTGCGCTGGCGGCATCGATCGCCCTGATTTTCAGCGGCCTGGCCATCGAACACAATCGCCAGAACCCGTTGCTGATGACCCACTGGCTGGGCAGCGGGGCCATCATCCGCCTGGCGCTGTGCGTGGTGCTGATCCGCATGGTCACCTCGGAGCAGTCCACGGGTGCGGTCGGCTTCCTGCAGGTATTGAACATGGGCAGCGAGCAGCTGCGCGCGCTGTACGGGATCATGCTGCTGGGCGCGGTGGCCGGGCTGGCCAGCAGTGCCCTCACCATCAACCCCAACCACCTGGTGATTCCGCTGTTCGTCTCGCTGCTGGCCATGGCTGCCGGCGCCTTCATGGACAGCAGCTCCAGCAACCTGACCCGCCCGGCGCAGATGTACTTCAGCCAGTTCCTGCTGGCTTTCGGCAGCACCTTCTTCCTTGGCCCGTCGATGGCCCTGGGTATCAGCCATGTGCGCGCCAACCCCCGCAACCTGGTGAGTTTTTCGGTGCTGTTCGGCATTTGCAACAACCTGGGTGGGCTGATCGGCGCGGCGCTGCTGGGCACCTTCCAGACCTGGCGGGAGAAGTTTCATTCCAGCCACCTGATGGATCGCCTCAGCTACCTGGAGCCGCTGGTGAATGCGCGTGTGCAAAGCGGCGGCGGCGGTTACGGTGGCGTGATCGCCGACCCGGCGCTGCGCAGCGAAGCCGGCATGCGCCTGCTGGCCAGTGCCGCCACCCGCGAAGCCAATATCATGGCCTACAACGATGTATTCGTGCTGATCGGCAGCATCGCAATCCTGACCATGATCTGGATCTGCATCCGCAGCACCTGGCTCTGGTACGCAAAACGCAAGGCCACCTCCACCGACTCGACCCCCGGCGCGACCACCCGATGACCGACGACACCCGCACCACGACCACCACCGCCATCGCCGAAACCCCGGAAGGCGCCACACCGCCCAGCGAGCCAACCAGCCCGGTACGTTCGCGGCGGATGCGGATCCTGTCATCGATCAGTTTCGCCGGCGTGGCCCTGGCCGGCATCCTGCTGGTGCTGTACGCCTGGCGCCTGCCACCGTTCAGCAGCGCCATCGAAAGCACCGAGAACGCCCTGGTGCGCGGCCAGGTGACCATCATCGGGCCACAACTGAGCGGCTACATTACCGATGTACCAGTACACGACTTCCAGTTCGTCAAGGCTGGCGACCTGCTGGTGCAGCTGGACGACCGCATCTACAAGCAGCGCCTGGCCCAGGCCGTTGCCCAACTGCAGCAACAACAGGCGGCCCTGGCCAACAACCTGCAGCAGCGCAACAGCGCCGATGCCACCATTGCCCAGCGCCGGGCTGCCATCGACGACGCCACCGCGCAGGCTGCCAAGGCCAAAGCCGACCTGGGCCGCAACCAGGCACTGGTCAACGACGGCTCGGTGTCCCGCCGCGAGCTGGACCTGGCCCGGGCCAGCGCAGCCGCTGCCGTCGCCAGCCTGGCCCAGGCCAGAGCGGCGCTGGAAATCGCCCGGCAAGACCGGGAAACCGTGGTCGTCAACCGGGCCGCGCTGGAGGCGGCAGTCGAGAACGCCAAGGCGGCTGTCGAACTGGCCCGCATCGACCTGGACAATACCCGCGTCACCGCCCCGCGCGACGGCCAGCTGGGGCAGATCGGCACGCGCCTTGGGGCTTATGTGAACTCGGGTGCGCAGCTGATGGCGCTGGTGCCCGACACCCTGTGGGTGATCGCCAACATGAAGGAAACCCAGATGTCCGAGGTGCGCATCGGCCAGCCGGTGACCTTTACCGTGGATGCCTTGAACCACCTGAAGCTGCACGGGCACGTGCAGCAGATTTCGCCGGCCACCGGCTCGGAGTTCGCCTTGTTGCAGGCGGACAATGCCACCGGCAATTTCGTCAAGATTGCCCAGCGCATACCGGTACGCATCACCGTGGACGCCGACCAGGCCCAGGCCAGGCGGCTGCGACCCGGGATGTCGGTGGTGGTCAGTATCGACACGCGCAGCCGCGATTGATGGTGTGGCTACCGGCCGCTTCACGGGGGAACCCGCTCCCACCGGTACTGTAGAGTTTTCTGGGGCTGTGCTTAGGCCAGAACAGGCTTACATCCACCAGGCCAGCACCACGGGCAACCAGGCAAATGACAGCACCGTCGAGCACATCACCAGGTTCGCCACCTGCTCCGGCTCGCGGTTGGCTCGCACCGCCATCAGGTAGTTGAACACCGCCACCGGCATTGCCGACTGCACCACCAGCACTGCTCGCTCAAGGTTGTCCATGCCCAGCGCTGCCCCCACTGCCCAACCCATCGCAGCCCCCAGGCCAATGCGCAAACCGCCGAGCAACAGGCCGCTGCCTACGTGACGCAGGCGAATGCTGGCCAGCGATACCCCCAGGGTCAACAGCATCAGCGGGATGGTCATGCCGCCCAGCAGGTCTGCGGTGTTGGCCAGCCAGCGCGGCAGTTCGAAATCGAGAAAGATGATGGGCATGGCGCCCGCCAGGCTGATGACGATCGGGTTGCGCAGCAGCGCCTTGAGCGAAGCCGCCGTGCCGGAGATGGCCATGCCGATCGTGAACTGCACGATCGACAGGGTGAGGAAAAACGCCACGGCCAGTGCCAAGCCGTGTTCACCGAAGGCGTACAGGCTGATCGGCAGGCCCATGTTGCCGGTGTTGGGGAACATGAACGCCGGCAGCAGTACCCGCCAATGCATGCCAGAAGCGCGGCACACCAGCAACGCAGCCAAGGCCATGCCCAGGGTGCACAGCAAACAGGCGACGGCCATGCTGGTAAAGGCATTCGTGTTCAGCTCGGTGCGGCTGAGGGTGGACAGCACCAGCGACGGGGTGCCGATGGTCATCACCACCCGGGCGATGAAGTCGGTGGGGTAGTCCAGGCCCTTGCGGGCCCAGGCGAAGCCAACAGCGGCGACGATGAAAACCGGGGCCAGGACTGCGAACAGCGACGCGAACATGGAGGCCTTCCTTGGTGTGGATGCAGCATTATGCAGCAGTCTGCGCATTTGCCCAGGCGACCCCGTCTCTTGCAGGGGCAGCCTTGTGCTGCGAAGAGGCCATTTCAGCCACAAACAAACTCAAAGCTTACCGGCCCTTTCGCAGCGCAAGGCTGCACCTACCAAAATCCAGGGCAGTCATTGAAAATGTCTGCCCAAGACACTTTCATGTCGCCCTTGGACTGCGGCGTCTCGTCGCACGCTGTTGCCCCTTGGGCAAAACCTTCCAAGCCCGTAGAATCGCGCTTCCTTTTCGCCCGTCGCCTTGAACGGTGGCAACCCGCAGCAATGACAGAGTCCGTGCCTGAACACATGCCCGTACATGTGAAATAGGCTCAACCCTCCCCGCCCGGCCCAATTCCCATAGGCCCAGCGGTTGAGTCTTGCCCAGGTCGCATCCGTGCAACCCCCTCGCCCCTGCCGGGTCGAGCCGG
The DNA here is from genome assembly GCF_013179515.1 of Pseudomonas sp. CM27. GTDB lineage: Bacteria > Pseudomonadota > Gammaproteobacteria > Pseudomonadales > Pseudomonadaceae > Aquipseudomonas. Next base: position 23,985 of record NZ_JABMCN010000012.1, on the reverse strand, counting down.
TGTGCGCGTCCGAAAAGGCGCTCATCCCGCTCATCCAACTAGAGGTACGTATGTCTCCGCGTTTGCTGGCCATGGCGCTGGCGCCCCTGCTCGGGCTGTTCATCATTGCCCTGGGCAACGGCTTCATGTCTTCGCTGACCACCCTGCGCCTGGGCGCTGCCGGTGAATCGGCCACCACCATCGGTATCGTCTCGTCGACCTACTTCATCGGCCTGACCCTGGGCGCTATCTTCAACGACCGACTGATCCTGCGCATCGGCCATATCCGCGCCTACACAAGCTTTGCATCGCTGATTGCCGTGACCATCCTGCTGCAGGGGCTGTTCTATGACGTCACCTGGTGGTCGGTGCTGCGCCTGATCAACGGCTGGGCTGCGGTCGGCGTATTCCTGGTCATCGAAAGCTGGCTGTTGCTGGCCGGTGACGCGAAGATCCGCGGCCGCCTGCTGGCGCTGTACATGATCGCCTTCTACGGCGCCGGGGTGATCGCGCAGGCCGGCCTGGGCGAAATCACCCATCTGGGTGACACCGCACCGTTCATGCTGGCTGGCGTGCTCGCCGCCTTGTCGGTGCTGCCGATCGTGATCCTGCCGCGGGTGTCGCCGCTGCTGGACCAGGTCGAACCGCTCAAGCCCCGCCAATTGCTGGGTGTGGCGCCCTCGGGGCTGGTCGGTTGCTTTGGCTCGGGTGTGGCCATTGCCGGCATCTATGCCCTGCTGCCGCTGTACTTGCAGCGCATCGGCCTGGATGTCGGTGAAGTGGGCAACATGATGGCCTGGGTGATCCTCGGCGCCATGCTGCTGCAATACCCGGTCGGGCGCTGGTCGGACCGCAAGGACCGCCTGGACGTGCTGCTCGCCCTTGCCGGGTTGTGCGTCGTGCTGTCGCTGGTGACGGTATTCCTGCCGTCGGACTCGATCGTGCTGCCGGCCATGCTGTTCCTGCTGGGTGGCGCTGTATTCACCCTGTACCCGGTGGCCGTCAGCCATGCGGCCGACCGCGCGCCCTCCGATGCGCTGGTGCCGATGATCCAGGGCTTGCTGCTGATCAACTCGCTGGGCTCGGCCATGGCGCCAATGGCAATTTCGCCGGTGATGACCGAATTTGGCGAGGCCGGGCTGTTCTGGGCGTTTGCCGTGGTCAACCTGGCCATGGTGTGCTTCTTCATGTGGCGCCGCGGCAAGCGCCCGGCGGCTGAGCACCCTGCACCGTTCACCGCTTCGACTACCTTCTCGCCGACTGGCGCCGAGTTGCGGGTCACCGAGGACCTGATGCATGCGGCCCAGGAACACCCGCCGCTGGAAGCCTCCGAGCCTGTGCACGCACCGCGTAGCGAAACCGAGTGAAGCCAAGGGGCTGCAGCGCAGCCCCTGCATTTACCACTCGTCGCCCGGAAGGCACCACTGCCCCCGTCCCCAGCCCAACGAATGACAGATCATCCGCAAAGGAGACACGCCATGATCCGCATTCGCCCGCTCTCCCTGTGCCTGGCCCTGGGCCTGGCCTCCATCACTGGCACCAGCTTCGCCGCCACCGACACCAACACCGACAGCCGCCCGCAAACTGACCAGTCCGGCGGCAAGACGGCCGGTGAAGACAGCAGCGTCAACAGCCCTGGCAGCGGCAAGAGCAATGACAGCAGCGACACCGGCAGCAACACCGATGCCGCCGACGGCGCCAGTGGCGGCTCCAACAGCACCGGTGAAGCCACAGGCTCCGGTGCCGGGTACAGCGGTGGCACTGCCGAAGACCAGGACAGCCGCTGAGGCTGGCCTGGACTACACTGCGCCCCATCGCCCTGCCAAGGACTCGCCATGAACCTCAAACCCTGGCTGCTTGCTGCCCTCATACCTTGCAGCGCCATGGCAACCGGTAATAACCAGGGCGCCCTGTCGATCAGCTCTGCTTCGTTCACCGATGGGGGCGTGATTGCCTTGCAGCAGGTCGGGCCAGACCCGGCCTGCGGCGCTGGCGAACAAGTCACCCCGCAACTCAGCTGGGCAAACCTGCCCGAAGGTACCCAGTCGCTGGCGCTGATCATGTTCGACCCGGACGGCGGCAAAGGCATTGGCGTGGTTCACTGGATCGCCTACAACATCGACCCCGCCCAGGATGGCCTGAAGGAAGGCGCTGCCGCGCTGACCGGGCAGCACGTCACGGTGGGCCGCAACTCGCGCGGCACGCTCAGCTACCGAGGTCCTTGCCCTCCCGCCGGCGACAACCCGCACCATTACGCACTGACCCTGATCGCTACTGATCTACCAATAGGCACGCTGCCCGAAGGCCTGGACCGCAGCGGCCTGCTGCAGTTGTTGCAAGGCCATGCGCTGGGGGCTCAAAGCCTGGTTGGGCGTTACGGCCATTGAACCATTCAGTACAAAAACAAATGATCGCCACCATAGCATTTATCCATTGAATGCCCCGGCCGAACTGAAGTAAGCTCGGGCTCATTCACTGGAGAGCAACATGCCGAAACACACCCGCAACCACGCCAACCACACCGGTCGCAGCCTGCGCCCTGTGCTGGCCGTTGCCGGCTGCGTGGCACCTGCCAGCTATTACTTTGGGTATTGGTTTAGCCACTAGGCGCCGATACCCACACGGCGCCCACCTTCGAGGGGCCGCCGAACATGAGAATACTCAACCCCCGGTCGGCTCCCCGACCGGGGGTTTTGCTTTTCAGGCCTTTGCACATTACCGATTCAGATTGAGGACAGATTCATGAACTACGCCACTTATTACTACGCAAGCACCTCCGCCTGGCGATTTAGCCAATCCCGTTCGGGCCAGCCTGCCGCCTCCGTTCGGAATTCCACAGGTGGCAACGCAGCAGTCAATCCGCATTCAACGATTTGTCGAACACCTCGATAGGGCCGACAGCGCGGGCCAGAACCCGCCGTCCGCCCAGGGAAAAACGCCATGCAAGCCTCCAGCCTCGCCCTGCCCCTGACCCAGCCACAAGCCGCCAACAGCACTGTCAGCCTGCGCCTGCCCAGCCCGCACCTGCTCAAGCAGCAGATGCCGCTGTCCAGCGAGCTCACCCAGCAAGTCCATGCCCATCGCCAGGCCATCCGCGACATCCTCGAAGGCCGCGATGAGCGCCTGCTGGTGATCGTCGGCCCCTGCTCGATCCACGACCCGCGCTCGGCCCTGGAATACGCCGATCGCCTGGCCGCCCTCAGCCGTGAAGTCGACGACAAGCTGCTGTTGGTGATGCGCGCCTACGTCGAAAAGCCGCGCACCACGGTGGGCTGGAAAGGCCTGGCCTACGACCCGCACCTGGATGGCAGCGACGACATGCACGCCGGCATCGCCCTGTCCCGCGGGCTGATGCTGAACATGATCGAGCGCGGTCTGCCGGTCGCTACCGAGCTGCTGCAACCGATGGCCGCCGGTTACTTCGATGACCTGCTGGCCTGGGCCGCAATTGGTGCGCGTACCACCGAATCGCAAATTCACCGCGAAATGGTCAGTGGCCTGGAACTGCCGGTCGGCTTCAAGAACGGTACCGACGGCGGCATCGCCATCGCCAGCGATGCCATGCGCAGCGCCGCCCATCCACACCGCCACTTCGGCATGGATGTGCAGGGCCATCCGGCAATCATCGAGACCCTGGGCAACCCGGACACCCATTTGGTGCTGCGCGGGGGCCACAAGGGCCCGAACTACGATGCCGACAGCATCGCCATGGCCCGCCAGGCACTGGCCAAGGCCGGCCTGCAGCCGCGGATCATGGTCGATTGCAGCCATGCCAACAGCGCCAAGGACCCGGCGCGCCAGCCAGCCGTGTTCAACGATGTGCTGGCGCAGCGCCTGGCCGGTGACCGTTCGCTGGTCGGTGTGATGATCGAGGGGCACCTGTTCGATGGCTGCCAGGCGCTGGGCAAGGGCGCGCTGAAATATGGCGTGTCGATCACCGACGGTTGCCTGGGCTGGGCCTCCACCGAAACCCTGTTGCGCGAGGCAGCACAAAAACTGTAAACAAAGGTTGCAAGCCTGGCGAGACATACCCCGGACAAGTGCGCTAGGCTTGGCTTTTTTACCCCAAGGAGCAGTCCCCATGGCCCGTGCAACCGCCCGCCACATCCTCGTTGCCAGCGAAGACAAGTGCAACGAACTCAAAGCCCAGATCGAAGCGGGTGCCGATTTCGCTGAAATCGCCAAAGCCAATTCCACCTGCCCGTCCAGCCGCCAGGGCGGTGACCTGGGTTCGTTCGGCCCAGGCCAGATGGTCAAGGAGTTCGACACCGTGGTCTTCAGCGCCCCGGTCAACACCGTGCAAGGCCCGGTGAAGACCCAGTTCGGCTACCACCTGCTGGAAGTGACCAGCCGCCAGGACTAAGTAGCCAGAAGCGGCTCATGTCCCCTGTGGGAGCGGGTTCACCCGCGAATGCGTCCGTTCACGCAACGTCGTTGCCTGATCTGGCGCTTTCGCGGGTGAACCCGCTCCCACAGGTCCTGTGCTACCTGTTCCTGCTTTGTTTTTCGTTCCATAGCCAGGCTGCACCCAGCCACGCCCTCACCGTCTACGGCGAAGCCCCCCGCTACACCAGCAGCTTCCAGCACTTCGACTACGTAAACCCCAACGCCCCCAAAGGCGGCATCCTACGCCGCTCGGCCATCGAAATCGGCCAGTTCGACCACATTCTGCCGTACATCGACAAAGGTATCGGCGTCAGCGAAGTCGACGGCCTGCTCTATGCCCCGCTGGCCGTGCGCTCGTTCGATGAACCCTATACCGTTTACGGCCTGATCGCCCGGCGCATGGAGCGCGGCCCGGATGACGCCTGGCTGCGTTTTGAAATCGACCCGCGGGCCACCTTCGCCGATGGCAAGCCGGTGCGGGCCGAAGACGTGCGCTTCACCTTCGACTTGCTGATGAGCAAGGGCAGCCTCAAATACCGCACCCAGTTCGCCGACGTTACCGGCGTTACTGTGGAAGGCCCGCGCAGCGTGCGTTTCGACTTCAAGCCCGACCACGGTCGCACCCTGGCGCTGGACCTCGCCAGCCTGCCGGTGCTGCCCGAACACGACTGGCAGCAGCGCGATTTCGCCAACGGTGCCGGCTTCGACAAACCCGTCGGCAGCGGGCCGTACCGCATCGGGCGGATCGACAACGGCCGCAGCATCACCTTCGAACGCGACCCGGCCTGGTGGGCGCGCGACCTGTCCACCAGCCGCGGCCGCTACAATTTCGACAAGCTGCGCATCGAGTACTTCGGCGACACCGAAGTCGCGCGCCAGGTGCTGAAAGGCGGCGGTTACGACTACAACCGCGAGTTTTCTGCCACTGCCTACACCTCAGGTTACAACGGGGCCCAGCTGGATGATGGCCGGCTGCAGCGTGCCCACCTGGGCCCGGCCAAGCCGCAGGTGGCCCAGGGCTTCGTGTTCAACCTCGACCAGCCGCAGTTCAAGGACCGCCGCGTGCGCCAGGCGCTGGGCCTGCTGTGGGACTACGAGTGGAGCAACCGGCAGATGATGCGCAACCTGTATATCCGCCAGCAGAGCGTGTTCTCCAACACCCCGCTGGCGGCCCGCCAGCTGCCGGACGCCGGCGAGCTGAAGCTGCTCGAGCCGCTACGCGGGCAGGTGCCCGACGAGGTGTTTACCACTGTGTTCAGCGCACCGGTCACCGATGGTTCAGGCATCATCCGCAAACAGCAGCTACAGGCGCTGGACTTGCTTGAGCAAGCCGGCTGGCACCCGGAAGGTGATCGCCTGGTGAACAACAAGGGCACGCCGCTGACGTTCACCTTCCTCAACGGCCAGGCGGGGCTGGAGCGCCTGCTGCTGCCATGGAAGCGCAACCTGGCACAGATCGGCGTAACCCTGAACATCCGCAACGTCGACGCGGCCCAGTACGTCAATCGCCTGATGGCCCGCGACTACGACATGATCGTCACGGGCTACCCGGTGACCCTGTCGCCGGGTGCCGAACTGTACAACTACTTTGGCTCGGCGGCGGCCCACGACCCTGGCTCGAACAACCTGATGGTGCTGCAGGACCCAGCCGTCGACCGCCTGATCGACGGCCTGGTGCGTGCCGATACCCAGGCCGACATGCTGCACCACGCCCGTGCCCTGGACCGGGTGCTGCAATGGAATTATTACTGGATCCCCAACTACTATCCCCCAGGCAGCTCCACTGCATGGTGGAACCGCTTCGGCCTGCCCAAGGTGCAAGCCACCTATGATGAAGGCCTGGACACCTGGTGGGAGGTCAGCCCCACCGCGCTGACCAACGCGCAAATGGCCGAACGCCGGAAGCCCTCGCCATGACCTCGTACCTGCTGCGTCGCCTGTTGCTGATCATCCCGACGCTGTTGGCCATCCTGCTGGTCAACTTCGCCATCGTCCAGGCGGCGCCCGGTGGCCCGGTGGAGCAAGCGGTGGCGCGCCTGCAGGGCCTTGGTGGCGGCGCACCCGGGGCGCGGGTCGAGAGGGTGCACAGCGAGTCCAGGGCCACCCGGGGCCTGGACCCGAAACTGCTCGAAGAAATCAAGCGCCAGTACGGTTTCGACAAATCCGCGCCAGAGCGCCTGTGGCTGATGCTCGGCCAGTATGCCCGGCTGGACTTCGGCAACAGCTTCTTCCGCGGCGCCAAGGTCACCGACCTGATCCTCGACAAATTGCCGGTGACCCTGTCCCTGGGCTTCTGGGCCACGCTGATCACCTATCTGGTGTCGATCCCGCTGGGCATCCGCAAGGCGGTACGCCACGGCAGCCGTTTCGATGCCTGGAGCAGCGCATTGGTCGTGGTCGGCTACGCCCTGCCCTCGTTCCTGTTCGCCCTGCTGCTGATCGTGCTGTTCGCCGGCGGCACGTCGCTGAACTGGTTCCCGGTGCGCGGCCTGGTTTCCGACAACTTCGACCAGCTCAGCCTGCTGGGCAAGCTGGCCGATTACTTCTGGCACCTGGTGCTGCCGGTCGGGGCATTGGTGATCGGCGGTTTCGCCACCCTGACGCTGCTGACCAAAAACGCCTTCCTCGACGAGATTGCCCGGCAGTACGTGGTGACCGCCCGGGCCAAGGGCCTCAGCGAGCGCCGGGTGCTGTATGGCCACGTGCTGCGCAACGCCATGCTGCTGGTGGTGGCCGGGCTGCCGCAGGCGCTGATCACGGTGTTCTTTGCCGGCTCGTTGCTGATCGAGGTGATCTTCTCGCTCGATGGCCTGGGCCGCATGAGCTATGACGCCGCCGTGTCCCGGGATTACCCGGTGGTGTTCGGCACGCTGTTCATCTTCACCCTGGCCGGCCTGCTGATCCGACTGATCGGTGACCTCTCATACACCCTGCTGGACCCGCGCATCGACTTCGACACGAGGGCGCACTGATGCTTTCGCCGGTATCGCGCCGTCGCCTGCAACGCTTTCGCCGCAACCGCCTGGGCTGGGTTTCACTGTGGTTGTTTGCCGGCCTGCTGCTGTTGAGCCTGGGCGCCGAGCTGGTGGCCAACGACAAACCACTGCTAATGGGTTACAAGGGCCAGCTGTACGTGCCAGCGTTCAAGCGCTACACCGAGCAGCAGTTTGGCGGGCAGCTGCCGTTCCAGCCCGACTACCGCAGCGCCTATGTGCGCCAGTTGATCGCAGACCAGGGCGGCTGGATGCTGTTCGCGCCCATCCCGTTCAGTGCCGACACCCCCAACTATGACCTGCAGGTACCCACCCCCAGCCCGCCCAGCACGAGCAACTGGCTGGGCACCGATGACCAGGGCCGCGATGTGCTGGCGCGGGTGCTGTATGGCACGCGGGTATCGTTGCTGTTCGCCTTTGCCCTGACCGCGGTCAGCGTGCTGATCGGCGTGACCGCCGGTGCGCTGCAGGGCTACCACGGCGGCTGGGTCGACTTGCTGGGCCAGCGCCTGCTGGAGGTGTGGTCGGGGTTGCCGGTACTGTATCTGCTGATCATCCTCAGCGGTTTTGTCGAGCCGGACTTCTGGTGGCTGCTGGGGATCATGGCGCTGTTTTCCTGGTTGACCCTGGTCGATGTGGTGCGTGCCGAGTTCCTGCGCGGGCGCAACCTGGAGTATGTGAAGGCTGCCCGCGCGCTGGGTTTGAGCGACAACCAGGTGATGGTGCGGCACATTTTGCCCAATGCCATGAATGCCACGCTGACCTATGTGCCATTCATGTTGACCGGGGCAATTACCACACTCACCGCGCTGGACTTTCTCGGCTTCGGCATGCCGGCTGGCAGTGCTTCGCTCGGTGAGCTGGTGACCCAGGGCAAGGAGCATCTGGAGGCCCCGTGGCTGGGCCTTACCGCGTTCTTCGCGCTGGCGGTGATCCTGTCGCTGCTGGTGTTCATTGGCGATGCACTGCGCGAGGCATTCGACCCACGAGGTTGAGTGGGCGGCACAGGCCCGCGTGGTGCCTGACTGAAAGCTTGAACCAAAGGAGCGTTTGCATGGCACTTCAAGGCAAGACTGCACTCATTACCGGCTCCACCAGCGGCATCGGCCTGGGGATTGCACAGGTGCTGGCCCGGGCGGGCGCAAACATCCTGCTCAACGGCTTTGGCGACCCGGCCCCGGCACTGGCCGAAATCGCCCTGCACGGGGTCAAGGTGCTGCATCACCCGGCGGATTTGTCGGACGTGGCCCAGATCGAGGCGTTGTTCGCGCTGGCCGAACGCGAGTTCGGCGGCGTCGACATCCTGGTCAACAACGCCGGTATCCAGCATGTGGCGCCGGTCGAGCAGTTCCCGCTGGAAAGCTGGGACAAGATCATCGCCCTCAACCTGTCTGCGGTGTTCCATGGCACACGCCTGGCCTTGCCGGGCATGCGCACACGCAATTGGGGCCGCATCATCAATATTGCCTCGGTGCATGGGCTGGTAGGCTCGACCGGCAAGGCGGCTTATGTGGCAGCCAAGCATGGCGTAATCGGCCTGACCAAGGTGGTGGGCCTGGAAACCGCAACCAGCCATGTCACCTGCAACGCCATCTGCCCGGGCTGGGTACTGACCCCGCTGGTGCAGAAGCAGATCGACGATCGTGCTGCCAATGGCGGCGATCCGCTGCAAGCGCAGCACGATCTGCTGGCAGAAAAGCAGCCTTCGCTGGCTTTCGTCACTCCCGAGCACTTGGGTGAGCTGGTACTATTCCTCTGTAGCGAGGCCGGCAGCCAGGTCCGCGGTGCTGCCTGGAACGTCGATGGTGGCTGGTTGGCCCAATGATGGGTGGCCTGGGCCTGGCAGCGGCCTTGCATTCGTTTATCTGCAAGGAGGCCCTATGCGCCCAACCCCGATCACCGCGATTCTGGCCCTGACCCTGGCTGCCGCCGCTCCGGCGATGGCAGCCAGCCTGAAGGACGTCGCGCCCTACCCCGAGGCAGAAAAAGGCTTCACCCGGCAGGTCATCCACCTGCCGGCGCAGGCCGACGAGTCGGCCTACCAAGTGGAAATTCTTGCGGGCAAGACGTTGAAGGTGGACTGCAATCAGCAGCGCCTGGGCGGCAGCCTTGAGCAACGTACCCTGGAAGGCTGGGGCTACAACTACTACCGCCTGGACAAGGTCAGCGGCCCGCTCAGCACGCTGATGGCCTGCCCGGACGGCAAGCAGACCGAAGCCTTCGTGCCGGTGGTGGGTGAAGGCTTCATGCTGCGCTACAACAGCAAGCTGCCTGTGGTTGTGTATGTGCCAAAGGATGTGGAGGTGCGCTACCGCGTGTGGTCGGCGTCACAGGACGTGCAAAAGGCCACCGTCGAGTAAGCGCCACCCGTTCACAGGGATCGCCCCCGCCATGGATGGCCTCGGGCTGATCAGATCAGGCATAATGCGCCCCTTTTTTGCACCCCGATGCACAGGTATCCCATGAAAGCCCAAGCCCGCCACATCCTGGTCAAGACCGCTGACGAAGCCGAAAAGCTCAAGCAGCGCATCGCCAACGGCGAGGCGTTCGATGTGCTGGCGAAAAAGTTTTCCATCTGCCCTTCGGGCAAGCGTGGCGGCGACCTGGGCGAGGTTCGTCCTGGCCAGATGGTTGGCGCCATCGACCAGATCATCTTCAAGAAGCCCTTGCGTGTAGTGCACGGGCCAATCAAGAGCAAGTTCGGCTATCACCTGGTGCAAACGTTCTACCGCGACTGATAGCCCAGGGCCACCTAGCATTTTTGCCAGTTGTCCCTTCTCCGCGTATTCCATACAAGTCAGGCAGGGCCGAAGCCTCCCCGATGGCGTCGCTTCAGGTAGTGGACCCTCTAATGGACCCGGAGACCTGCCTATGCGCTGCCCTCGCCTGCTGCTGCCTGTAGCACTTCCTCTACTGACACTGCCTTTGCTGGCCCAGTCCCAATCCTTGACGGTCGTACCGGGCGACAGCCTGGGCGCGATCGTGCAGACCGCCGACGACGATGCGGTCAGCATCAGCGGCGGCACGGTTCTGTCGTTGCAGCAAGGCAATGGTCGGGACGCGTTCAGAATGAAGGGCGGCACCCTGGGGTCGTTGAACCAGGGCGGCGACATGGACACATTCCTCATGACCGGCGGCACCATCAGGGGCGCTTTCGAAGATGGCGACACTGCCAGGTTCAAAGGCGGCAGCATTGGCCGGATAGACCTGAAGCTTGCAGACAACTTCCTGGAAATGTCCGAAGCGCCCGGGGGCAGTACCACCGTGGTCGGCAACGTGGTCAGCGGCTTTGGCAACGACACCATCGTCATTCTGGGCGGCACCATCGGCGGCAACATCAGCACCAGCGGTGGCGTGGACACCATCACCATCAGCGGCGGCAGCGTGCAAGGCAACGTATTGGCAAGTGCGGGCAACGATGTCTTCAAGTGGCTGGGTGGCACCATCGGGCGGGTCGACATGGGTGGGCGAGTCGACATGGGCAATGACGACGACACTGCCACGGTCAGTGCCATTGACCTGGTAGCCTCGTCTGTCACCCTCGACGGCGGTACTGGCACGGACATATTGACCTTTGTAAACAGCCAGGTCGGTAAAGGCGCGCTGTACATCAACTGGGAAACCATCAAGCTCAGCCAGGGCAGCCAGCTGGCCCTCGACGACACCTTGAAACTGGGTGATCTGGGCGCCAGCGAACCTCGGGTAATACCTGCCACCGGCACCGGCACCTTGCAGATCGATGCGAGCAGCCGACTGTTCAGCAGCACAGGCAGTATCGCCAGCGCCCAGAGCGGCAACAAGGCGACGGTTGAAAACGCTGGCATCATCGACCTCAGTCGTGGCAACGATGCCCAAGGCCGCCTGACTATCGAGGGCAACTACAGCGGCAACAATGGCACCCTGCGCTTGAACAGCGTGCTGGCCGGTGATGGCGCGGCCTCTGACCGGCTGGTGGTGAGCGGTGGCGCCATCAACGGCTCCACCCAGTTGCTTGTCGACAATTTTGGTGGCACAGGCGCGGCAACTCCGCAAAAGGGGATCCTGGTCGTCGAAGCACGGGACGGTGCCACCAGCACGCCAACAGCATTCGTGCAGACGCAGAGGCTATCAGCCGGCGCATATGACTATCGTTTGTTCAGGGATGCTGAGAGCTTCTACCTGCGCTCGACCTTGGTCGCAGCACCCGCTCCCGCCCCGCAACCAGAAGACCCGACCCAGCCTGCGCAACCGATTCCTACCCCGCCTGTCGCGGCGCCTGCGCCCGGCCAGATCGAGCTGCCCGCAGCGGTTCAAGGTGAGAGCCTGCCACTGTATCGGCCTGAAGTTCCGGTGTATGCCGCTGCGCCAAGGGGCGCCGCAATCATCGCCCGCCAGGCGTTGGGCACTTTCCACCAGCGCCAGGGCGATCAGCTGCTGCTGCAGGGCGAAGGCGCCCTGCCCGCCAGCTGGGGCCAGGCCTACGGTGGCAGCCTGCGCCAGCAGTGGAGCGGCACGGTCAGCCCGAGCGTGGATGGTGACCTGTACGGTTTCAAGGTCGGCCAGGACGTGTATGCCAAGGTTGGCGACAACGGATACCGCCAACACGTGGGTTTCTACGTCAGCCATAGCCGGCTGGATGCCGACATCAAAGGTTTCGCACTGGCCATGCACGACCGCAGCGTCGGTGACCTGAAACTCGATGGCGACAGCGTGGGCGCCTACTGGACGCTGGTCGACCCGCAAGGCGCGTACCTGGATGCGGTATTGCAGTACTCCCGCCTCGATGGCCGGGCGCGCTCGCACCGCGGTGACAAGCTGAACATCGATGGCCATGCCTGGACCGCTTCGCTGGAATCCGGCTACCCCATCGCCTTGTCCGAACGCTGGACGCTGGAGCCACAAGCCCAGCTGATCGCACAGAAGGTCTCGCTCGACAGCGCCAGCGACAGCGTCTCGCACATCAGCCATGACGCTCAGGTCGAGCTGACCGGCCGCCTTGGCGTGCGCCTGCAGGGTGCATTTACCGGCAGCAGCGGGCGGCGGCTGCAGCCCTATGCGCAGGTCAACCTGTGGCACGGTGATGGTGGCCGTGACACCCTGACCTTCGATGGCGCCGACAAGATCAAGACCGACTACCGCTATACCTCCGTGCAACTGGAAAGCGGCGTGGTGGCGCAGGTCAGCGAAGCGCTGAGCCTGCATGGCGGCGTGCAGTACAGCGCCAACCTGGACAGCCGCCAGCAGGAAGCCAGCGGCGTCAACCTGGGGGTCCGCTGGCAGTTCTAGCGCCGTGCAGCCAGCAAGCCGAGGCCAGCGCAGCCCAGCAGGGAGGCGCTGACCCGATTGAACAACCGACGCGGGCCAGGCTGGCTGAACCAGCGTTGCATGTAGGCGCCAAGTCCCCCGTAGATCGCGATCGCGGCCCACTCCAGCAGCAGGAACAGCACACCCAGCCACAGGAACTGCTCGCTTACCGGGGTAGCGCTGCCAACCGAGACGAATTGCGGCAGGAAGGCGGTGAAGATCAGGATGGCCTTGGGGTTGCCGGCCGCGACCCAGAACTCCTGGCGTGCCAGGCGCCAGGTGCCGCGCGGGTGATCAGCGGCGACCACGGCCTCGCCCACCGGCGCACGCCACAGTTGCCAGGCGATGTAGAACAGGTACGCCGCACCCACCACCTTGATGGCCAGGAACAGGTATTCGCTGGTATGCAGTACCACCGCCAGGCCCATGGCCGCCAGGGCGATCATGCCGCTGAAGGCGACAATACGTCCGCCACCGGCCACGCAGGCCGTGCGCAGGCCGTAGCGGCTGGCGTTGTGCAGTGACAGCAGGTTGTTCGGCCCCGGAGCCATGTTCAGGGCAAAGCAGGCGGGGATGAAGAGCAGCAGGCTTGAAAGGTCCATTCTTGTTTTCCTTTGACAACAGCCGTCTATTTCGGCGTGTCGAGGGCCTTGCGGTCAAGCTACAGCCAGCGATAAAAACTGTACGGGTACGCCGCAGCTGTTAATCTTCCGGCGCTATCGAGGACAGCCTGATGCCCCCTTCCCAAGCCGCCCTGTGGCGCGACCCGGCCCTGCCGCACGTCGAAAGCCGCCGCGCCTGCCACAGCCGGGCCTGCTACAAGGCCCACAGCCACCCGACGTTTTCGATCGGTGCGGTGGATGCCGGTCATAGCCATTTCACCGGTGCCGGTAACGGCCAGGAACGCCTGACGCCCGGCACGCTGGTGCTGGTACCTGCCCACCGCGTGCATGCCTGCAACCCCGCGCCCGGGCATGCCTGGAGCTATCAGATGCTGCATGTGGATGCCCACTGGCTGACGCAGCTGCGCCGTGAGTCCGGGCTGGACATCGCCGACACGGCAGCCCCGGCACGTATCTGCCGGGAGCCAGCGGTGTATCGACAATTCTGCGAGATGAACCGGGTGCTGTTTTCCAGCGCCAGCAACGCTGAGAAGGACGCAGCGCTGATTGCTTTTCTGGGTGACCTGGACTGTCGCGCACATGCACCGCTGCTGGCGGCGCCGGGGCTGGGGGCGAGCGCGTTGAACGGGTTGCTCGCACGCGTCGAAGACATGGACCCTGCGCACTTGAGCCTTGAACTGCTGGCCAGGGAGGCAGCACTCGGGCGCTATCAGCTGATCCGAGCATTTCGGGCGGCCACCGGGTTTACTCCGCATGCCTACCTGCTCAATGCCCGGGTCAACCGGGGGCGGCAGATGCTCGGTGAGGGGCAGGCGCTGGCGGAGGTGGCCTATCAGCTGGGATTTGCCGACCAGAGCCATTTCCAGCGGGTATTCAAAGCCCATGTGGGCATGACGCCGGGGCAGTATCGGGCTGACTGAAAGCCTGTAGGAGCATGCAATATTGTTCAATACGGCTTGTGCGCAGCTGGGCAGACTGCGGCTTTTCCGCAAGAGCCGCCCCCATGCAACAATTCCTGATCATCGCCCTCGCCCACTTCCTCGCCCTGCTCTCGCCCGGCCCGGATTTCTTCCTGGTCGCGCGCTCATCGATCAACAGCGGCTGGCGCATCGCCAGCGGCGCGTGCCTGGGTATTGCCCTGGCCAACGGCGCGTTCATCGTCATGGCCTTTACCGGCCTTTCGGTGCTTCAGGAAGGCACCTTTCTGTTCATGGTTCTGCAGTTGGCCGGTGCCAGCTACCTGCTGTACATCGGTGTGCTGTTCCTGCGCCATGCCGGGCAAACCAGCATGAGCGCGGCAACGGGCAAGCAGGCTGTGCAAGGCTGGTGGCATGGCTTGGGCATGGGTTTGCTGTCCGGCCTGCTCAACCCCAAGAACGCGCTGTTCTATGCCAGCCTGGCCAGCATGGTGGTCAGCGCCAGCGCCGGCTGGAAAGCAGCCTACGCGCTGTGGATGTTCAGCATCGTGCTGCTATGGGACCTGCTGGTTGCCTTGGCCATCGGCAACCCACGGGTACTGCGGCGTTTCGCCCGCAGCCTGGGGTGGCTGGAACGGGCCTCAGGGCTCATGCTGGTGCTGCTGGCTGCGGCGTTGCTGTTTCACCTGGCCTGGGGCTGACCAGTTTCAGCGTGCGCATGTCCATCAAGGTGAAATGGCCGCTGGCCCAGCCACCCGTGTCCAGATGCCAGACATTACCCAACTGCTTGGCCTCCAGCACCGGTGTGTGGCCGACCAGCAAGGCACGCAGGCCGTTCACCGGCCGGGTGTCGCCAAACTTCAGTCGCCGCCGCGACCACTGGCACACTTCACGTACTTCGGGGTTGTCATCCAGTTCCAGCCAGCTCCTCAATTCTGCCCATTCGGCAAATGGGCTGTCGGCATGCAACAGGCCTACCAGGCCTGCTGCACTTTCAACCTCTATCGCAATCGGCAGTTGCTCGAAACGCTGCACGAAAGGCAACTGTTCGGCCCGCGGCAAGTCAAGAAACCAGCTGCCCCCAGCGGCGCGGTACATGTCCAGGTCGAGTCGCCCGCCGCGCACGCGGGTAATCGCCAGGGCCTCATGGTTACCTTGCACGGCATGGAACCAGGGCTGCGCCAGCCATTCCAGCGCCGCCTCGCTGTCCGGCCCACGGTCGACCAGATCACCTACGCTGAACAGGCGATCCACGGCCGGATCGAACCCTACCGCATCCAGGCAGTGTTTCAGCCGCTGGAAGTGACCATGGATATCGCCGACTGCCAAGTCCCGCCCGCGCAGGTTGGCCATCAGACGCCGAAACCGTCCCATTACAATCGTCCTCTGCTGGTCGCGCCACGCCAGGGGTAAAATGGACCTACACGCCACTCATTGCGCAGGTGCTTCATACGTACCGCCCTTTTATGTGCCGTGCTCATGGCGCTTTCACTGAACAGCATGGCACAAGGCACCCCAGCCGCGCAGGTGGAGGTGCGTTTCGATCATCCGGAAAAATTCCGCCGGCAAAGCCGACCAGCAAGCCCGGCAACGGGTCAGCGACAAGATGTACCTCAGCCGCCCCGGCCGGGCCGCCAGCAGCAGCGAGCGCCTGCACGCCGAAAAGGCCATGCACGACGACTGGTTCCGCCAGCGCTTCGCCGCGCCCCCGGCTTCCTGAAAAACCCTTCACTGGTACAGGCGTTGATGCCGGTAGTATGCTCGGCGTTCAACCTGTACCAGGGAAGGGTTTTTCATGAAGCTATGCGCCGTGCAACTGGCCTCGATCAAGGGCGATGTGCCGGGTAACCTGCAGCGCCACCTGGCCTGCATCGAACAGGCTGCGGCCCTTGGCGCCGAAGTGGTGGTGTTCCCTGAGCTGTCGCTGACTGGCTATGAGCCAAGCCTGGCGCGCCAGACTGCCTTGCCGATCAGTTCGGCACGGCTCGACCCGCTGCAGGCAGCCTGCGACCGCCTCGGCATCAGCGTTGCCGTTGGCCTGCCGCTGCCGACGCCGGACGGCATCCGCATCGGCATGCCGATCTTCCGCCCCGGGGCGCCGCGCCAAGCCTATGCCAAGCGGCGCCTGCATGAAGACGAGCTGCCCTGGTTCACCCCCGGCGACCAAAACGTGCTGCTGGAAGTGGGCGAGCACCGCCTGGCACCCGCCATCTGCTACGAATCGATGTTCATGGCGCACGCCGCGGCAGCGCACGAACACGGCGCCGACCTGTATCTGGTCAGCGTGGCCAAAACCGCCAAGGGCATCCGCGAAGGCTACGCGCATTACCCCGAGGTGGCGCGCGAGCTCGGCATGCCGGTGCTGATGGCCAACTGCGTGGGCCCTGCCGACACATTCATCGGCGCCGGTGGTTCTGCCGCCTGGGACAGCCAAGGGCGCTTGCTGGCCAGCCTGGATGAGCGCAGCGAAGGACTGGTGCTGCTGGACACCGCCAATGCCAGCGCCGTGACGTTGCCGTTGGACCCGCACCCCGCATGATTTATCTGTTTCTGGTGTTGCTGAGCTACGCCTGCACCTACTACGTGGTCGGCTTGATCATTCACGGCCAGCTGGCCGATGTGGCCGAAGGCCTGCGCCACCGGCCCGATGCCCCGACGCCCGGCGAATACCTGCGTGAAGTCCGGCCACATGCCAGGCGAGCCCACCGGCATTACACCCTGCTGGCAGGCTCGGCGCTGACGGTATTGGCCTGCCTGGTCGCCAGCTGGTTCTGCTGACGCTTTACAGGTCCAGGGCCAGGCTCTCCCGCCCCTCCAGCGCCAACAGGTACTGCTTGGCCGCCAGCCCGCCGGCAAACCCGGTCAGGCTGCCCGAAGCGCCGATTACCCGGTGGCACGGTGCGATGATCGAGATGGGGTTGCGGCCATTGGCGGCGCCCACCGCGCGTACCGCGCTGGGGTTGCCGATCTGCCGGGCGATGTCGCCATAACTGCGGGTCTCGCCAAAGGGTATCGCCAGCAGCGCGGCCCACACCTGGCGCTGGAACTCGGTACCGGCAAAATCCAGCGCCAGTTCGAACCGCTGGCGCTTGCCGGCGAAATACTCGCCCAGCTGGCGGGCGGCTTCCCGCAGTACCGGCGACTGGTCGTTACGGTGCAAGGCCCCCAGGCGCACGCGGTTTTCCCGCTCCTGTTCCCACAGCACGGCGGCCAGGCAGTCGCCGCGGGCTACCAGGGTCAGCGTGCCGACGGGCGATGGCATGAAGGTGAAGGCGCTGGACATCAGCAGGCTCCTGGCAAGTTGCGATCAGCGAACTGTACGCATCCACAGCCCTTCACGCACTCGCTTTCTTGCTCAGGTAATCGCGCAGCCGGCAATCTGCCTTGCCTGAGTGAGGTTGACCTTGGGTATCAGCTCGGTCGGTATCCGCGAGGTCGCCGACAGGTTGTAGACGTGGAAGTGCTCGTTGACCACCTCGCGGGCCATCAGCGTCAGCGATGGCAGGATGCGGCTGTCCCAATGCTGGTCGAGCCCGCACGGTGAGCATGGGCCCTGGCCTTGTTCATAGAAACGGCCTACCGCCTGGTCCAGGTCCACGCCTACCAGCAAGACCTCTTCGAAGCCCAGGTGGTAGGCCAGTTGCAGGGCCACATACGCCACGGTGCGTGCATCGAAGAAGCCATGCGCCAGGTCTTTGCTGAAGGCGATCGAGCGCGTGCGCTTGCTCCACAGGGCACGGTTGCACACACAACTGCCGCCGTGGCCGCGCAGGCCATCGAGCAGGCCCGGCGTATCGGCCTTGTGCAAGGCATAACGCTCGGCGTCGGGCGCTACCTCGGCACCTGAATACTGTTCCGGCCACAGTGCCAGGCGCTGGCTGTCGCGCAGCGCGATGGCGAACAGGGCCGGCTGTTGCAGGCGGAAGCTCTTGTCGGTACACACGTAGAAGAACGGCCGGATGCCATGTTCGGCGGTCATGGCAACCGACCCGTTCATGGCGATGATGGGCAGGTGCGCGAACTCGCCCAACGGAAAATGCCTGGCGGATGCGCCCGAAGCGAGGATCACCACGGGGCCATGCTGGGTATTGCGACACGCCTCGAAACTGGAGAACGCCCCGCGTTCAGCGCTTGGCTGCGACGGAAGTGTGTTCATCAATGGCTTCTTTGGGCTGGACAGTTCAAACCACGATACTGATCCCTGTATTACGCCGTGGCCGCTTTTACTTAACTTTACCCAAGAGAACAGTAGTCAACGGACGCGTCCCGCGCTTGCCAGGCGCCGGGGCCGGATAGCCCTGACGCCGGGTCGCAACCTACAGCTCAGCCAGGCGGATGCGCTTCTTGTCGATCTTGCCGACACTGGTCCTCGGGATTTCACTCACGCAACGCAGCTGTCGCGGTATCGCCCACTTGTTCAACTGCCCGCTGTCGACATACGGCTGCAGGTGGCGGGCCAGCGCTGGTTGATCCAGTAGCTCACCGTCATAGCAGACCACCAGGGCCAGGGGTTGTTCCCCCCACTTTGGGTCAGCAATACCGATCACCGCTACCGACGCGACGGACGGGTGCTGGCTGATGAAGTTCTCCAGCGCGACCGAGCTGACCCACTCGCCGCCGGTCTTGATCACATCCTTGATACGGTCGCGAATGCGCACCACGCCCGCCGCGTCGATGCAGGCCAGGTCACCGGTGTGCATCCAGCCCCCCAGCCACAACGCTGCACCCTGCTCCGGTTCATGCAGGTAGCCTTGGGTCAGCCACGGCGCACGCACCACGATCTCGCCCAGGCTTTCGCCGTCGTGGGGCACCGGCGCGCCCTCGCTGTCGACGATGCGCAGGTCCACCATGGCGATTGGCACGCCGGCTTCGATGCGCATTGGCAACTGCTGCGCCATCGGCGATGCCAGGAGGTCGGCGTTCAGGTGGGTGATGCTCAGCAGCGGGCAGCTTTCCGACATGCCGTAACCGCAATGCACGCGGATGCCACGCTCGCTGGCGCGCTGCGCCAGGCCCAGGGTCAGGGCACTGCCGCCCAGCAGCATTTTCCAGCCAGTCAGGTCGGTGCAGTGCCCTTGCTCGCTGTCGAGCATCATTTGCAGCACGGTGGGCACGCAATGCGAAAAGGTCACCCCCTCTTCACGGTAAAGGCGTACCAGACGGTCAGGTTCGTAGCGCCCGGGATAAACCTGCTTGATACCCAGTGCAGTGGCCACATAGGGCACGCCCCAGGCATGCACGTGGAACATCGGCGTAATGGGCATGTACACATCACCACTGCGCAGCAGCGGCTGCTCGCCGCATGCGGCCAGGGTGCCCTGTTCGACCAAGGTATGCAGCACCAGTTGTCGATGGCTGAAGTACACCCCTTTGGGGTTGCCGGTGGTACCGCTGGTATAGAACAGCGTGGCCAGCGAATGTTCGTCAAAGTCAGCAAATTCAAACACCGGTTCGGCGCCCGCCAGCAGGTCTTCGTACTCGCCCAGCAGCGCTACACCCAGTGGCGCGGGAGCCCCGTCACTGAGGCGGATGAAGCCCTGTACGGCAGGCAAATCTGCGTGCAGCTGCTGCATCAACGGCAGAAAGTCGTCATGCACCAGCACCCACCGGTCCTCGGCATGGTTCATGGTGTAGCGCAGCTGCTCGGTGGACAGCCGCACATTCACCGTGTGCAGCACCGCACCCAGCATGGGTACGGCAAAGAAGCACTCCAGCGCCCGATGGCTGTCCCAGTCGAGCAAAGCCACCGTGTCGCCTGGCCTGACCCCGGCGGCAGTCAGCACGTTGGCCAGCTGCTGGATACGTAGCAGCAGCGTGGTGTAGGTGTAGCGCAACCTGTCGGCGTAGACGATTTCCTGGTTGGGCTGGTAACGCACGCCAGACAGCAGCAGGCGCTTGATCAGCAGCGGGTAGGCATAGGCATGC
The DNA here is from genome assembly GCF_013179515.1 of Pseudomonas sp. CM27. GTDB lineage: Bacteria > Pseudomonadota > Gammaproteobacteria > Pseudomonadales > Pseudomonadaceae > Aquipseudomonas. The sequence goes on along the minus strand of NZ_JABMCN010000012.1, from coordinate 3,879 downwards.
TCGGCCGCCGGCATGATGCGCGTGGTAATCGTGCTTGAGGGCTTCACAGTTGCCAGCCCTCGAGCAGGTACAGGCTATCGCTGCCGGCCCTGACACTGGCACTGAGCGAGTGAATGCGGGGCAACAGGCGCGCGAAGTAGAAACGAGCGGTACCCAGCTTGCTCTGGTGGAACGGCTCGGCTGCAGCCTGGTCCTGGCAGACCACGGCCATGCGCGCCCACAGGTACGCGTAGAAGGTGTAGCCAAACACCTGCAGGTATTCAACCGCCGCTGCGCCAAGCTCCTGCGGGTTGCCCTGGCCCCGGTCCAGCAACCAGGCCGTAAGGTCATCGAGATTGCGCACAGCGGCGAGCAAGGGGGCGCTGAATTCGGCGTATTGCGCAGGCAACGCTTCGGCATAGGCGGCGATTTCGTCAGACACGCTGCGATACGCCTTGCCACCCTCACCGAACAGTTTGCGCCCTACCAGGTCGAGCGCCTGGATGCCATTGGTGCCTTCGTAGATCTGGGTGATACGGCAGTCGCGAATCAATTGCTCCTGACCCCATTCGCGGATATAGCCGTGGCCACCGAGTACCTGCTGGCCGTGCACGGTGGTTTCCAGCCCCATGTCGGTCATGAAGGCCTTGGCCACCGGCGTGAGCAACGCGACCTTGGCCTCGGCCCGAGCGCGAGTGCCTGGGTCTTCACTGTACCTGGCCAGGTCAAGCTGCAACGCGACGTAGGTGGAAAACGCCCGCCCGCCTTCGTTCAGCGCTTTCATGGTCAGCAACATGCGCCGCACATCCGCGTGGACGATGATCGGGTCGGCGCTTTGCGCCGGCGCCTCGGCCCCCGTCGCAGCCCGGCCCTGCAGGCGGTCGCGGGCATAGGCAAGGGCGCCCTGGTAAGATCGCTCGCCCAACGCCAGGCCCTGAATACCCACGCCCAGGCGCTCGTAGTTCATCATGGTGAACATGGCATTGAGGCCCTTGTTCGGCTCGCCCACCAGGTAACCGACGGCGCCGTCGAAGTTCATCACGCAGGTGGCCGAGGCCTTGATGCCCATCTTGTGCTCGATCGAACCGCAGCTCACTGCATTGGCCTCACCCAGAGCGCCCTCTGTGTCGACCAGCACCTTGGGCACCAGGAACAGCGAGATGCCCTTCGGCCCTGCCGGCGCATCCGGCAGCCGCGCCAGCACCAGGTGAATGATGTTCTCGGTCAGGTCCTGCTCGCCGCCGGTGATGAACATCTTGGTACCGCTGATGCAGTAGCTGCCATCGGTGCCTGGCTCGGCGCGGGTGCGGAGCAGACCAAGGTCGGTGCCGGCATGGGGCTCGGTGAGGCACATCGAGCCAGCCCAGCGGCCTTGGTACATAGGTGGCAGATACAGGGCCTTCAAGGGCTCGCTGGCGTGATTGAGCAGCGCCAGACAAGCGCCGGCAGTGAGCATCGGATAGAGGCCGAACGACAAGTTGGCCGCGTTGAGCATTTCTTCGAGCTGCGCAGCGATAACCTTCGGCATCCCCATGCCGCCGTACTCCGCAGCCCCGGCTACGCCCACCCAGCCGTCATCGGCAAATGCCCGGTAGGCGTCGACGAAGCCGTCGGGGGTATGAACCTGGCCGGCTTCCCAGCGGCAGCCTTGCTCATCGCCGCTGCGGTTGAGCGGCGCCACCCTTTGTGCAATCAGCTTGCCTGCCTGTTCCAGCACGGCCCGGGCGGTGTCAGCATCGACCTGCTCGACCAGCGCAGGCGTTTGCGCCCACCAGGCCGGGATGTCGAACACTTCGTTGAACAGGAAAGCCATGTCGCGCAGCGGCGGAAGGTAATCAGACATGAGGCGAACACTCGGTTTTTGGGGTTGGCGAAAGCGTTGCGGCCTGGGCTTCGGCAGGCGCCGGGGCACCCTGGCCGCGCAGGAGGAAGTGCGACAGCGCCGGTATCAGCACCAGCGCGCCGAGCATGTTCCACAGGAACATGAAGGTCAGCAGCAGGCCCATGTCGGCCTGGAACTTGATCGGCGACCAGGCCCAGCCGACCACGCCCACCGCCAGGGTAATGCCGACCAGTCCCACCACCCGGCCGGTGAAAGCCAAGGCCTTCTGGTAGGCCTGGGCCAGGCTCAAGCCGGCGCGCTGGTAGTGCAGTTGCACGCTCAGCAGGTACAACGCGTAGTCAACGCCAATCCCCACCCCCAGTGCGATCACTGGCAGGGTGGCGACCTTGACGCCAATGCCCATGGCCACCATCAGCGCCTCGCACAGCACCGAGGTCAACATGAGCGGCAATATCGCCACCAACGTGGCGCGCCAACTGCGGAAGGTGAGCAGGCAGAACAGTGTGACCGCCAGGTACACCAGCAACAGCATGCGATGGTTGGCCTCGCGGACCACCTCGTTGGTGGCGGCTTCGATACCGGCACTGCCGGCGGCCAGCAGGAACTGTTGCCCGTCACCGCTGTTGGCGGCGGCAAAGCGTTCGGCCGCTGCGGCCACCTGCGCCAGGGTGTCGGCGCGGTGATCCTTGAGGTAGGCGATCACCGGCATCAGCGAGCAGTCGTTGTTGAACAGTTCCGGGGCGTTGACCGAGGCCTGCTGGGCCGCGTAGTTGAGCACGTCCTGGTTGCGTTGCAGGCTGTTCAGGCGGGGGTTGCCTTCGTAGGTACCAGCGGTGATCTGGCGCACGGCATTGGCCAGCGACACGGTGGTCTGTACACCCGGCAGCTGTTGCAGCTCCCACGCCAGGCGGTCGGCGAGCAGCAGGGTGCGGTATTGCAGGCAGCCTTCTGCAGCGGTCTTTACCATGACCGCGAAGGTGTCGCTGGACAGCGCGTAGTGTTCGGTAATGAAGGCGTTGTCGAGGTTGTAGCGTGAGTTTGCCCGCAGCTCGGGGGCGCCGCTGTCGAGGTCGCCAATTTTCAGTTGCAGGCTGCCCCAGGTGCCCAGCGCCGCCAGCGCCAGGGCAACCAGCAGAGCGGCGCTGGCCCATTTGCGCTCGGTGAAGCGCTCAAGCAGCGCCCATGGATTGACTCGCCGAGGTGCGCCGCCACTGTGCAAGCGCCCTTCCCCGCGCAGGGCCCAGCGCGCATCGATAGCCAAAGCTCGCTCGGCAGCCGTGCTGCCCACACCGACATAGGACAGTGCCACCGGCATCAGCAACAACGACGTGAAGATCAGCACCGCCACACCAATACTGGCAGTAATCGCCAGGTCCTGGATGACCGGGATGTCGATCAGCATCAGCACGGCAAAGCCCACGGCATCGGCCAGCAGCGCGGTTACCCCGGCCAGGAACAGGCGGCGAAAGGTGTAGCGCGCTGCGACCTGGCGGTGGGTGCCGCGGCCGATGTCCTGAAGAATGCCATTCATCTTCTGCGCCGCATGGGACACACCGATGGCAAAGATCAGGAACGGCACCAGGATCGAATACGGGTCGATGGCATAGCCCAGCCAGGCGACGATGCCCAGCTGCCACACCACCGCAGTCAGCGAGCACAGCACCACCAGCAAGGTGCTGCGCAGGCAGCGGGTATAGCAGTAGATGATCAGCAGGCTGGTGAGCACCGCCAGGGCGAAGAACGCCATCACCTCGATCAAGCCGTCGATCAGGTCGCCCATCAGCTTGGCAAAGCCGATGACATGGATACGATACTGGCCGCTGGCCTCGTAACGGGCGCGCAACTGCTCGAGCTTCTGCGCGAAGGCGTGGTAGTCCAGCCCCTTGCCAGTGGCCGAGTCCTGGTCGAGCAGCGGCACGATCAGCATGCTCGACCTGAAGTCACGCGCGACCAGGCTGCCGACAATGTTGGCGCGTTCGATGTTCTGGCGCAGTTGCTCGATGTCTGCCCTCGCACCCTGGTAACTGTCGGGCATGACCGGGCCACCCTGGAAGCCT
>NZ_JABMCN010000119.1 GCF_013179515.1 Pseudomonas sp. CM27 | reverse complement strand
GGTGTTGGCGCCCGACAACGCGCCAGGGCCGTAGAACTGGTCTTCCGGCCAGTTATGGCGCTTGAGCGTGGCCTGGCCGGTGGCCTGGAGCTGCTCCGCCGACTCGACCACGCCGGCCATGGCCTTGGCTTCGCGCACCCGCGCCGCAGCCATGGCCAGGCTTGGGCTGCCGGCTACGGCCAAGGCAATCCAGCGGTCCAGCTGGGGGTCGCCATAGGCGTGCCACCACTGCTGGTCGGGCCAGTGGGCGTCGGTTGCGGCTTCACGCATGGCCGCATCAGGGGTCAGGGTATTGGCTTGCAGCGTCTTGCTTTGCGGGGCAATGCCCCAGGTTCCGATACAGCCGCTCAAGGTGAGGGCAAGGGCACAGGCACTGAACGCGTTGAGCGTTCTGATGATGCGACGCGGCACAGCTGCGATTTCCCGAGGAAGTGAAGAGGGGCCGGGCAATTCTAGGGGGCGGCAGCACTGGCGATAAGCGCAGATTCCTGCGAATCTTTGTTACCAAAACAGCGATAATCCGCCTTTGGTCGAAGACAACTTTTCATAACTTCGACGTTACTTCGTGACACACTTTTGTCCTCTATATCGAGAGTGACCCATGGACACCCTGCAAAACATGCGTGCTTTCAGTTGCGTCGCCCAGCTCGGCAGCTTCACTGCCGCTGCCGCGCAACTGGACACGACCACCGCGAACGTGTCGCGGGCGGTCTCCAACCTGGAAGCCCATCTGCAAACCAGGCTGCTCAACCGTACCACCCGGCGCATTGCGCTGACCGAAGCCGGCAAGCGCTACCTGATGCGTTGCGAACAGATTCTTACCTACGTGGAAGAAGCCGAGGCCGAAGCCAGCGACGCCCATGCGCGCCCGGCCGGGCAGTTGAAGGTGCACTCGATGACCGGGGTCGGCCAGCACTTCGTGGTCGACGCCATCGCCCGTTACCGCGAATCGCACCCCGACGTGACCTTCGACCTGACCATGGCCAACCGCGTGCCAGACCTGCTCGACGAGGGCTATGACGTGTCCATCGTGCTGGCCACCGAACTGCCCGATTCGGGGTTCGTGTCGCAGCGCCTGGGCATCACCTACAGCATCGTCTGCGCCTCGCCCGGCTACATCGCCCGCCACGGCGCGGCGCAAAAGCCCGTCGACCTGCTCAAGCACGCCTGCCTGCGCATGGTCAGCCCGGTCATCCCACTGGAAAAGTGGCTGTTCGACGGCCCGGAAGGCCAGGAAATGGTCAACATCACCAGCTCGCCGTTCATGGTCAACACCGCCGACGCCATGAAAACCGCGATCCGCAGTGGCATGGGCGTAGGTGTGCTGCCGATCTACTCAGCCATCGAAGGGTTGCGTGACGGCAGCCTGGTGCGGGTACTGCCCGAATACCGGCTGCAGGAACTGAACCTGTATGCCATCTACCCATCGCGCCAGTACCTGGACGCCAAGATCAAGACCTGGGTCGAGTACCTGCGCAATTCACTGCCGGAGATTCTGGCGGCGCATGAGGCAGACCTGAAAACCCATCAGGTGCTGATCGCCAACTAAAAAGCTGCTGCATTGCCGGGGTGGACAATGGTAGGTTGCTAACCATTGATTCCACCTTGCAGAGAAGTTGCCCGATGAAAAAAACCGTCCTGGCCTTCAGCCGTATCACCCCGGCCATGGCCGAGCGCCTGCAGCAAGACTTCAACGTGATCCTGCCGAACCCCAAGCTCGGCGACATCAATGCCCAGTTCAACGAAGCCCTGCCCGAGGCTCACGGCCTGATCGGGGTTGGCCGCAAGCTCGGCCGCGCGCAACTCGAAGGTGCGGCCAGGCTCGAGGTGGTTTCCAGCGTTTCGGTCGGCTACGACAACTACGACCTGGACTACTTCAACGAACGCGGCATCGCCCTGACCAACACCCCCGACGTGCTCACCGAGAGCACGGCCGACCTGGGCTTCTCGCTGATCATGGGTTGCGCCCGCCGCACCGCCGAGCTGGATGCCTGGACCAAGGCCGGCAACTGGCAGGCCACGGTGGGCCCGGCCCACTTCGGCAGCGATGTGCATGGCAAGACCCTGGGTATCGTCGGCATGGGCAATATCGGCGCAGCGCTGGCGCGCCGTGGCCGCTTCGGTTTCAACATGCCGATCCTGTACAGCGGCAACAGCCGCAAGCCCGCGCTGGAGCAAGAGCTGGGCGCGCAGTTCCGCAGCCTTGAGCAGTTGCTGGCCGAAGCGGACTTCGTGTGCATCGTGGTGCCGCTGTCCGATGCCACCCGCAAGCTGATCAGCACCCGCGAGCTGAAGCTGATGAAGCCAAGCGCCTTCCTGATCAACATCGCCCGTGGGCCGGTGGTGGACGAGGCGGCACTGATCGAAGCGTTGCAGAACGGTACCCTTCGCGGGGCCGGCCTGGATGTGTACGAAAAAGAGCCGTTGAGCGATTCGCCATTGTTCAAGCTGCCCAATGCGCTGACCTTGCCGCATATCGGTTCGGCCACAGCCGAAACCCGCGAGGCCATGGCCAACCGGGCGATGGACAACCTGCGTGCGGCGCTGCTGGGTGAACGCCCGCGGGACCTGGTGAACCCGCAGGTGTGGAAGGACTGATAGTTCGCTACTGCCTGCACCGGCCGCTTCGCGGGCATGCCCGCGAAGAGGCCGGTGCAGGCAATGCACCACCTATTTAGCCATCACGACAGGCTCAGCCACCCTGGCCTTGGACTTGCGAAACACCAGCACATTCCCCGCCATCACCGCCACCAGCCCAAGCAACGCTGGCGGCGTCCACTGGTACCCCTCGACCACCGCCGACACATTCAACGCCACCAGCGGGAACAGCACCGTGCAATAAGCCGCCCGTTCCGGCCCCATGCGGCCAACCAGGGTCAGGTAGGCGGTGAAGCCGATCACCGACCCCGGTATCACCAGGTACATCAACGAGCCGATATAGCGCGTGTTCCATTCCATGGTGAAAGGCACGCCGCTGACAACGCAATACACGGCCAGCATCGTCGCGCCATAGACCATGCCCCAGGCATTGGTGGTCATCGGCTTGAGCCCGGCCTTCTGCTGCATACTCGAAAGCAGGTTGCCCGCTGAAAAGCACAGCGTGCCGAGCAACGCCAGGCCAAGGCCATACAAGGCCTCGCGGCTGGCCGCGTGGTGGGCCAGCTCCGGCCAGAACAGCAAGCCCAGGCCAAGCAGCCCCAGGGCGCCGCCGCCGAGCACATTGCTGGCGATCTTCTGGCCGAAGAACACCCGCGCGTTCAGCGCGTTCCACAGGGTGGCAGTGGAGAACACCACGGCGATCAGGCCGCTGGCGATCCATTGGCTGGCGGTGAGAAAGCACATGAAGTTGACACAGAACAGGCACAGGCCCTGGACCAGGCAGATGAGATGGCCACGACGGTTCATCGGCTGCAGGCGGCGGGTGAGCAGCAGCAAGGCGAACAGGATCAGGCCGGCCAAGGCAAAGCGGTAGACGATCGAGACCGGGATGGCGACCACGCCCAGTTGCAGTTTCAGGGCGATCCAGGTGGTGCCCCAGATCAGTACGGTGAGCAGGTAGAGCGACAGGTTCATCGGTGGGGCTCCTAAAGCGAACGACCAGACATCCCGGGGCCGCTGTGCGGCCCATCGCCGGCGAGCCAGCTCCCACAGGGACAGCATCAAGCTCAAGCCGGGCGCTGTCCCTGTGGGAGCTGGCTTGCCGGCGATCGAGGGCGCAGCACTCGCGGCGGCATTCCAGTGTTCCCCCGGCGAGCCCCCAGCGCTTGCACAAACTTGCGCATTTGTCCCGCCGATGGCTGTAAGCCGGCCCAAGCCGCAGTACGATGGCTGGCAAGAGGAGCCCGCCCATGACCCCACTCACCCAACTGCAAGTGTTCACCGCCATGCAAGCCTCACCCCACGCCTGCCTGGAGTTGAGCGCGCACCTGGGCGACGGGCTGGCGGCGGCGTTGTGGAGCAACCGCGACGATGCCCGCGACTATCAGGCGCCAAGCCATCACACCCTGTCGTGCTACATCGCCGACGGCACCGGCACCTTCCGCCGCCAGCGCCCGGCCGACAAGGGCGCACCGGGCAAGCTGTGCATCATGCCGGCCGGCCATGAGTCGAACTGGGTGGTGAACGGCGGCATTCGCCTGGCGCACCTGTACGTCAGCGAGGCGCAGTTCGCCCTGGGCTGCGTGCGCCTGCTCGACCGCGAGCCACGCGAACTGCAGTTGCAGGAAGCGACCTTTCTCGACGACCCGCAACAGGCCGTACGCTTTCGCCAGTTGATCGGACTGGCCTGGGACGAGCCTGGCGAGCGCTTGCTGGCCAGCAGCCTGGCGCACGCAATCGTCGACCATGCGCTGCTCAGCCAGGTCGGGCTGCGCCATGGCCTGCGGTTGAAAGGCGGCCTGGCGCCGAACCTGCGCCGGCAGTTGGTCGACTACATCGAAGCGCACCTGGACCAGCCCATCACGCTCGGCGAACTGGCTTTGCGCTGCAACCTGTCCGAATACCACTTTGCGCGCATGTTCCGCAGCAGTTTCGGGCTGCCGCCGCACCAGTACCTGCTCGCGCGGCGGTTGCACCAGGCGTGCCAGTTGCTGCGCCTGGGGGTGATGCCATTGGGCGAGATCGCCCTGATGTGCGGGTTTGCCAGCGCCAGCCATTTCAGCAACCGGTTCCGCCAGGCTTTCGCTGCAACACCGGGTGAATATCGTGCGGCCATTCGCGGCTAAAGCCACCTGCCTGGCTGGTTTCACTCCGTGAGCATACGCATGACCTGTAGGAGCAGCCTTGTGCTGCGAAGAGGCCACTTTTGCCTTACCGGCCGCTTCGCAGCGCAAGGCTGCTCCTACAACCGCGAACAGGGCGGCTCAGAACTCGAAGGTGCTGGACAAACTGACCTGTCGCGCATCGCCGATAGCCACAAAGTACTGGTTCACCGCCGAGCTGTAGTAAACCTTGTCGAACAGGTTCTTCACGTTCAGCTGCAACAACACCTTGTGCTCGTCGAACCGGGTCTCGTAGCTGGCAAAGGCATCGGCCACGGTATAGGACGGCAAGTCGAAGGTGTTGGTCGAGTTGCCGCTACGTTCACCTACATAGCGCGCCCCTGCCCCTACCCGCAGCCGGTCGCCGCCAAACAGTTGGCCCCAGTCGTACACCGCCGACAGCGAACCGCTGTGCCTGGCCACGTTCTGCAGGCGGTTGCCTTGCAGGGCCGGGTCCTTGGTCACCTTGGCGTCAGTGAAGGCATAGCTGCCGATCAGGCTCCAGCGGTCGCTGAGCTGGCCACTGAGGTCAAGCTCGACCCCCCGTGAGCTGACTTCACCCGCGTTGCTGTAGACCGTTTCACCGGTGCCCGTATCGAAATTGGCCACCAGCACGTTGCGCTTGGTGATATCAAACAGTGCCAATGTCCCGGTGAGGCTGCCGGGGATATCCAGCTTGGCCCCGATTTCCCACGCCTTGCCCTCCTCCGGCGCGACGGAGGAATCCAGCACCACGCCCCCGGTCAACGGCGCAATGCTGGAGTTGGGCTTGAACGATTCGCTGTAGCTGCCATAAAACGACAACTGCTCGTCGACCTTGTACACCACCCCCGCATGCGGCACCCAGGCCTGACCACTGTTGTCGGTGTTGGCCGTGAACGGGCGCCCCCGGCCGGCATACTGGTCAAACTGCTGGAAGCGGGCACCGGCGACCAGGATCCAGTGCTCGTCGAGGTGCAGTGAATCCTGCAGGAACAGCGCATCGGTACGCAGCTTGTCGGTCTGGTCGCTGTCACTGGCACGCACGCTGGTGCCCTCCACTTCCTGGCCGTATATCGGGTTGGTGTAGCTGAAGGTGGACTGCGCAGTCTGGCGGATCAGATCGCCACGGAAGACCTTGCGGTCTTCATGATCGATGCCGAACGACAGGTCATTCTGCAGGCCTGCCAGTTCGACGTTGCCGTTGAGGCTCAAGGTAGCGAACTGGTCGCGACTCATGGCGTTATGGGTGCCGTCGATGCTGCGGCTCAAGGTGCCCTTGGCTTCATTCACCGCGGTCACCCGCACCTGGCTTGCGTCGTAAGTCTCGCGGTTGAAGCTGTAGCCAAAATGCAGCTTCCAGTCATCCGCCAGCTGGTGGTCGACTTCCAGCCGGTACAGGTCGGAGCGCCCTTCCATGTCGTTGAACGGCTCGTCCAGGCGCCGTGTAGCCGGGATGTCGAGCGGGTGGCCGTTGCTGCCGAACGCCGTGCCGCGGTCGAACGGGTAGAGGAATTCGCGGTGCTCGTAGGCCAGCACCACTTGCGTGTCTTCGCCCAGCCAGGCCAGCGAGGGCGCCAGCAGCGACTCGCGGTGCACACCGTAGTTGCGCCAGTAGTCCTCGTCTTCGTGGTCGACGATCAGGCGGTAGGCAAAGTTGCTGTCGCCCAGCGCGCCGGTGCTGTCGAGCCCGCCGCCGCTGCCGTTCTTGCCACTGCCGTAGCTCGAGCCGCGCACGGTAAGGGCGTTGTACTGTTCAAGCTGCGGGCGCTTGCTGACCACGTTGATCACCCCGCCCGGGTCCTGGATGCCGTACAGCAGCGAGGCCGGGCCCTTGAGCACTTCGACTCGCTCGGTGCTGGCGTTCAGGCTACGACCCTGCACGATGGGCATGCCATCGCGCATGATCGAACCATCACGGTTGTCGCCGAAGCCGCGCTTCATCACCGTGTCCGAGGTGCCACCAAAATTGTTGCCCTGGGTGATACCGCTGACGTTGGCCAGGGCGTCATCGAGGTTGCGCGGGGCCTGGTCGCGAATGACCTGGGCCGGCACCACGTTGATTGCCTGGGGGATGTCCTGGTTCTGCCCCTGCCCGCGCATGATCGAGGCACTGGCCGGGGGCTGGTAGCTGAAGCTGTCCAGTTGCGAGGTTACGGTGGTGGCCTGCAGGTTGAGAGCGCCGGAGGTGTCCAGCGCTTCCAGGGTCAGGGTGCGCCCGTCGATACGGCGCCAGGCCAGGCCGGAGCTGCCCAGCAGCAGTTGCAGCGCCTGCTCGGCTGGGTAACTGCCATGCAGGGCCGGCGCTTGCACGCCTGGCAATTCCAGGGTGTAGACAACGCTCTGGCCAGTCGTGCGGCTGAACGCGTTGAGTGCCTGGGACAAGGGCTGCGCCGGCTGGGCGAAGGCGAATACCTGCTGCTCGGCGGCGCAGGCCAGGGGCGCGACAGCCATGGCCGGGAACGCAGCAAGGCCGAGCCAGAGGGGAACGCAACACGGGGTGAACTTCATGGACGCTGACCTGTGAGAGGGATATTACTGCGAATGAATCGCACTTCCACTCATTACACGGATGCCACGTCCTGCTACCTCACCCGCTGCCTGAAAATATTTTTTGTTGGTGCAGGCGACTAGCGGATCAGGGTCAACCGCCCCAGCACTGTCTGCTGCGAAAACCCCATTACCTTGCCCAGCGAACCCAGCGCTTGCAGCGGCTCGGCTACCGGAAAACTGCCGCTGACCTTGCGCTGCCCCAGTTCTTCGTTGAGCAACAGGATGCGCCCTGGGTGATAGCGCCCCAGCTCTTCAATCACCTGCGCCAGCGGGGCCTGATAGTAATTAAGCCAGCCCTGGCGCCAGGCCAGGCGGTTGTCGCTGTCCACTGCCAGGGGGGCGCCTGCCCGACCTGCGGCGTAGGCCACTTGTTGGTTGGCCGTCAGCTCACGCGGTGCGGCGCCCTGTGCCGGGCTAACCGCCACGCGCCCGCTGCGCACGGTGACCTGGGCACCCTCGCCCTGCTCACGTACCTCGAATTGCGTACCGAGCACCCGGACTTCGCCACCGGCAGCCTCCACCAGAAAAGGCTCGCCAGTATGCGTGACCTGGAAGAATGCGGCACCGTGCAGCAAGCGCACACGGCGCTCCCCCTTCACGAAATCGACCGCAATCGCGCTGCCCGCATCCAGCGTCACCTGCGACTGGTCTGCCAAAGTCACCTGGCGGATTTGCCCGGCACTGCTGTAGTCAGCTTGCAGGTCCTGTAGCCAGTACCCCGGGTGCCAGCCACCGGCGACACCCACTGCCATCACCAGGCAGGCCGCCATTGCCAGCGCTGCGCCCCGCTGCCACCAGCGGCCCATGGCCGGCGGTGTTGCCATGGCGTCCAGGTAGCGTTGCAGGCTTTCATGCTCTTCCTCGGCCAGACGCGCTGCCGGGGCAGCGCTTTTCTGCCACAGCGCCTGGGCTTGGGCATAGGCGGCACGGTGGCCAGGGTCGGCCAGCAACCAGCGCTTGAACGCCGCCCCTTCGGCTTGCCCGGGCTGCTCGTTGATACGCCTCAGCCACTGCAGGGCAGCCTGGGATTGCGCCTCGGTGATCGGGGGTAAACGGCTCATCGACGGGCGCTCCCTGGCCGGCGTGGGGTGGACGCGGGCTCGGCAATACTCGCCTTGCACGCTTCGAGGGCGCGCATCATATGCTTTTCCACGGCGCTCCGGGACAGCTGCATGGCGTTGGCGATCTCGCCGTACTTGCAGCCATGGATGCGGTTCAGCAGGAATATCTGCCGGGTGCGTTCGGGCAAAGCGCGCAAGGCGGCCTCGATGCGCTGCAGGTCGTGATCGACTGCCACGGCCTGCTCCGGCGCCCGGGCCATGCTCGCTTCATCCATCGACCAGGCGGCTTCGGCCACGCGTTCGCGGCTGCCCTCGCTGCGCAGGTGGTCGATGGCCAGGTTGCCAGCGCAACGCAGCAGGTAGGTGTCCAGCGCCTCGACCTTGAGCTCCGGGCGGCGCCAGAAGCGCAGGAACAGCTCCTGGACCAGGTCCGATGCCGTGGCCCGACAACCCACCCGGCGGCTGACCATCGCCTCCATGCGTGCGCGCTGGGCCTGGAACACCTGGACGAAGCGGGCCCGCCCGCCGGCGCTGTCGGCGCCCGCCTCGTTGCTATCGCGCTGCTCGCTCATCGGGTCACACGGCAAACACGGCCAGCAGCGGGCCCAGCACCACGCTGGCCGCGGCCAGCCCCAGCAGCAGGCGCGGCTGGTAGGGCAGGCCAAACACCCACAGGGTCGCACCGGCCATGATCACCGCCGTCCACTCCACCAGGCCATGGCCCCAGCCGCGCAGCTGCACGCTGAGGATCAGCGACAGCATCAGCAGCAGCCAACCGGCAACGCGCAACAGGCGCAGCTGGCCGGGGCGTGGCTTGCGCCCGAGCAGGTCGTTGAAGTGCTTTTCCATGGCCAGGCACAGGGCGACGAACCCTGCGAAGGCGATCAATGCGTTACCCAGCATCAGCTCGCCTCCGCTGTTTCAGTGCCCGGCGTCTTGGCCGCACGCGGGGCCCGCTTGGCCGAAGATTTGGGGCTGCGCAGCATCTTGCCGGCCAGCCAGGCCAGGAACAGGCCAGTGCCCAGTGCCGTCAGGTCGAAGCCGGCCATGGCCCAGTCCCCCGCCTGCAGCGAGTGGTTCAGGCCGCGCTCGGTAGTCAGGCCGTTGAGCAGCGGCAGCAAGGCAAAGGCCAGCGCGCCCAGCGCCAATTGCTCAGCCCAGGCCCGGCGCCCGCTGCGCAGCACGGCATGCACCAGTGACAGGCCCCAGCCGATGAAGAAGGCATTTACCTCCCAGTCGGCGCGACCGTCGACGCCCATCGGGATCAGCCGGTTGGCCCAGAAGAACCCCGCCACGGCCAGCAGCAGGCCGCTCATGCTGGCGATATTGAGCACCTCGACCAGGCGCAGCTCGCCCGGCACGTGTGCGCCTTTGGCATGCTTGAGCTGCCGCTTGCCCAGCCACATCACCAGCCCGGTGCCGATCACCGCGGTGCCCGCCACGCCGAAGAAGAAGTACAGCCAGCGCAGCCAGGGCCCGGCGAAGTTGCCCATGTGCAGGCCGGCGAAACTGAAGGCGGTCATCATCGCCCCGCTCTCCGGCTTGCCCTGGCTCAACAAGGCGCCACTGGCGCCATCGAAGGTCCAGTTGGCGCTGCGCCGGTAGGCCACGTGGTCGGCAGCGGACTGGGTAAAGGTGACGCGGGCATTGCTGTCGCCCGGGTTCTGCACCTGGATATTGCCGATACGCGCGCCCGGCTGCAGTTCCTGCACCTTGGCGTACAGGCTGGGCAGCGCTACCAGGGGCGTGGCCAGCTGGGCGGCCTTGGGCGCGTCGTTGCGGCCGAACAGGTCGTTGAAATACTTGTCGGTGTTGTTGCCATAACTGGCCATGATGCCCGCCGGCATGACCATGTACATGAACAGCACCAGGCTGCTGTAGCTGATCATCAGGTGGAACGGCAGCACCAGCACGCCAATGGCGTTGTGCCCGTCCAGCCAGGAGCGCTGGCCCTTTCCGGGGCGGAAGGTGAAGAATTCCTTGAAGATCTTCTTGTGGGTGATGATGCCGGTGACCAGCCCCAACAGCATGATGAAGGCGCAGAAGGTCGACAGCCAACGGCCGAACGGGTACGGCATCTGCAGCTGGAAATGAAAGCGGTAGAAGAACTCGCCACCCCGGCTGTCGCGTGCCTCCACCGGCTGGCCGGTCTGGGTATCGAGGGTTTTGCGGGCGAAGCCGCGCGGCCCGCCGTTGGGGTCGCGGTACCCCACGCTCAAGGCCGCCTCGCGTGCGTTGGGCATGCGGATGAACCAGCTGGCCGAATGCCCGGCGTTGTCCTGCAGGTACCGCTGGGCCACCTCCAGGCTGCGTGTCGGGTCCAGTGCATGGCTGCGCACCTCGGGCTGTGCCCAGTGGGTGATTTCTTCCTTGAAATACGACAGCGTGCCGGTGAGGAAGATGGCGAACAACAGCCAGCCGAAGATCACGCCGGTCCAGGTGTGCAGCCAGGCCATGGCCTGGCGGAAGCCTTCTTTCATGGGTTTTTCATCCAGTAGGCGACGCCGCTGATCATCCCCAGCAGCAGGCTTGGCGCCAGTACCCCCAGCCAGGCACGCCAGGCGCTGCGGCAGGCGAAGCACCAGATGAACGCCAGCACGTAGAAGACGAACGACAGCAGCAGCCCGGTGAGCGTGGCATCGACCGTTGGCAGCGGCGCCACCAGGGCAATGCAGGCGCTGGCCATGGACGCCAGCAGGTAGCCGCCCAGCAATGCGGCCAGGCTGCGGGAGGTCACGGCCAGGCGATAGCTGAGCGACAGGCCAGCGGTTTTGCGCGTCATGGCGAGAGTCCAGACGTTTTCGGGGGTGCAATAATAATGATTTCAATTCTCATAAGCAAAGCCCCATGACGGGCAGTAGGTGGCTGAGTTGCGAACCTTGTATGTGCAGATCCCGCTGGCGTTCTCACCGAATGAATAGGACCCTGACCTATTGGATGGCGCGGCTGTACGGCCCATTTGCAACAAGAAATTTATTTTCACCAAGGGGTTGAAATCGTTGCACGGTTGCCTGACCTTAGAGTCAAGAGGCGCAGAAATTCCAAGGGTCTCAAGGGCCTGGACGCGCCTCCATGCGAGCAAGCTGAATAAGGATTGAATCATGCAAATCCAGGTCAACAGCAGCAACCATTTCGAAGGCAACGCCCGGCTCGACCAGTGGGTCCGCAGCACGCTGCAGAACTCGCTGGAACGTTACGAAGACGACCTCACCCGCATCGAGGTGCACCTGCGCGACGAGAACGGCGTCAAGCCCGGACCGCATGACAAACGCTGCCAGATGGAGGCTCGCCCCAAAGGCCACCAACCGATTTCCGTGACCCATACCGCCACCTCGCTGGACCAGGCGGTGGATGGTGCCGCGACCAAGCTGAATCACGCACTGGAACACTTCTACGGCAAGCTGCGCAGCAAGCGCGGCGTCCTCGAACTGAGCGACCCAGACGCCTGATCAACGTTGCAGAAAACGCCCGGCCATGTGCCGGGCGTTTTCATTGGTACCGATCAAAGGTGCTGAACCAATAGGCAATTTTCCCGGTCAACCCCTGCAGTCATTCACTGCAGAAGCAAGACCATGATCAATCCATTTGCCCGCATCAGTGCCGCCTTCGCCCCCGAATACCGGGTCAACCTGAGCATCGCAGACCTCGACGGCAGCATCATGCTGACGCTGTCCGACGACGCCGGGGTGGTCGCCAAGCGCCTCATCACCCAGGCCCAGCGCAACGACCCGGTGCGCCTGCAACGGGTCATCGACAGCATCCGCCTGGGCCTGGCCATCGAACTGGGCCAGAACCCCATGCAGGTGCTGGCCGCGCTGACCCGCGATGCGGGTCATGAGCCGCGCCATTTCATCGCCAACTGAGGGCTACTTGCCCTCCTCCACTTCCTTGCCGTGGGCATCCAGCACCTTGGTCGAGGGGTAGCGGTACGAGGCGTAGCGCACTACCAGGATCGCGAACGCCAGCAGCAGAATCCCGCCGCACACGTACAACAGGCCCACATCCGGCGCCTTGTGGTGCGAGACATCGCCGATCAGCAGGCGGGTCAGCGCGGTGATCGCCACATATAGCAGGAAGCGGATCGGCATGTGGTTGGTCTTGAAGTAGATACCGACCATTGCCCCCAGCTCCAGGTAGATGAACAGCAGCAGGATGTCATCGACGCTCACTCCTCCTTTGCCGAGCATGTCCAGAAAGGTCACCACCGCCGCATAGGCCGTGATCGCGCCAATGCCGAACAGCGCCAGGTAGTGGAAGGCCTCGACACACAGGTTGCCCAGCGAGTCTGCCGAACCGTGCAGGCCCTTGCGCAGCTTTTCTGCCCATTTGATGTCCACGATGTTCCATTCCCCGATACGTCTTGAAGGATGATGCGTCAGCGGTGTGACGCTTGTGCCATGCAGTTAAAGGGCCAGGCCCCTTCGTTGGAAGGCGACCGATTGCCGCAAGGCACCTGTGCAGCAGGCTTTTGCCGGAAGAATCAGGTTGCGCAGCGATGGCAAATGCCATTACTGTATATGGATACAGTAAAAGCAACACAACCAGCAAAAAGGCATAGAGGTGATGAATGGCCGTCGAAGTGGTGTACCGCAGCAGCCGCGACCCGGAGCGCTTGTTCATGGATAAGGCCGAAGCAGACCGTCACGACAAGATGCTCGAACTGGCCGAGCGCCTGGCCGAGGTGCTGCACAAGGCAGTGCCCTCGCTGACCGAGCAGCAGGTCGAGGAAGCCGGTATCTACATGGCCAAGAACCGCGATGTGTTCGCCCGGGCTTTCAAGAGCCAGCCGGACGCGTTGGCCGAATTGCTCGAAGGTGGTGCAGCCGAGTGATATCGGCGGCGCACATCTCAAAGCATGCACAGGATCTGTAGGAGCAGCCTTGTGCTGCGAAGGGGCCAGCAGGGCAACAGGTTTGCGTAGGCAGTAATGCCGTCTTCGCAGCACAAGGCTGCTCCTGCAGGTAATGCGTTAGAAGCGGGTTCACTCGCGAAGAGGCCAGCCAAGCCGGTATCAACCCTCAGCCGTACAACAATCGCTCTGCCAGCATCTGCGCCACCCGCGCCGGCGAGCGCTTCTCGGCCTGCGCATGGCCAAACACCTCGGTGAGCCGTGAAGGTATCCCCGCAAGGTGCGCGGTGATGGTGCCCAAGTCCTCGCCACGGTGGGTAAGCGCCACATAGATCAGCCCACCGGCATTGATCACATAGTCAGGTGCATACAGTATCCCGCGCGACTCCAGCTGGTCGGCCACCTGCAAGGTGGTCAACTGGTTGTTCGCCGCCCCCGCCACTGCCGCACAACGCAGCTGCATCACGCTCTGCCCGTTCAGTACCGGCCCTACACCGCACGGGGCGAAGATGTCGCATGGGGTACTGATCAACGCATCGTTGCTTACAGGCTTGGCATCGAACTGCTCCATAGCCAGCCGTACCCGCCCTGGATCCAGGTCGCTGACCAGCAGCTCCGCGCCAACCGCATGCAGTTGCTCGGCCAACGCATACCCCACATTGCCCAACCCTTGCACCGCCACCCGCAGGCCCCTCAGGTCATCACTGCCCAGCCGGAACGAAGTGGTTGCACGGATGCCGGCAAATACCCCCATCGCCGCGTGCGGCGAGGGGTCGCCCGAGGCGGTGGTGCTGGTCACATGGGGCGTGCTCTGGGCGATGCAGTCCATGTCCAGGGTCGAGGTTCCGCTGTCCACGGCGATGATGAAGCGTCCCTGCAAGGTATCGATGAAACGGCCAAAGGCCTCGAACAGCGCAGCGCGGTTTTCCACATGGGGGTTGCGCATGATTACCGCCTTGCCGCCGCCCAGTTGCAGGCCGGCCAGCGCCGCCTTGTAGCTCATGCCCTGGGCCAGGCGAATGGCATCGGTCATGGCGCTTTCGTCATCGGCGTAAGGCAGGTAGCGGCACCCCCCCATGGCTGGGCCCAGCTGCTCGCTGTGAATCGCCACCACGGCCTTGAGGCCCGTGGGCGGGTCGGTGAACAAATGCAGCGACTGGGTACGGGTGCTTTGCATCAGTGCGAACATCGACAGGCTCCCCCACGAGGTGCTCCTACCAGTATAGGCATGCCGCCGGCGCCGGCACTGCCGCCGGACCACTGGACGAAACCGCGCGCCACGGCTAATACTCAAGCGTGTGTGGAGAAGCCCCATGAAGCCACGTCAAGCCTGCCTGGCCTGCCTGGAACGCGAGCCTGTCGCCCTGCTGGAAGCCGCATTGTGGATTGCCGCCGAGCACGACCGTAACGTCGAGCCTGCGGCCAGCCTTGTCATGCTGCATGCCCTGCAGCGCGAAGTCAGCGCCAACCTGCCGATGCTGCCCCTGTGCGAACTGGCCCAGCCGCTGCTGCGCCAGCTCAATGCGCTGGGTTTCCAGCAGGATGAGTATCACCCACTGCGCCCACATGCCGCGATGATGGACAAGGTGCTGCAGCGGCGTCGTGGCCAGCCGCTGACCCTGGCCATCCTCGCCCTCGAGCTGGCCCGGCGCCTGTCCATACCGCTGGAAGGCGTGGGCTTCCCCGGCCACTTTCTGCTGCGCGTGCCGGGTGCCGACCACCTGCTCGACCCCTGCGGCGGTCGGCGCCTGTACCCCAGCGATTGCCGCGAACTGCTGGCGCGGCAGTTCGGCCCGCACGTGGCGCTCACCGCCGAGCACCTGTGCAGTGCCAGCCCGCTGCAGATGCTGCAACGCCTGTCACGCAACCTGCGCCAGTTGCACATCAGCAACGACAACCACCTGGCGGCGTTGATCGATGCCGAGCGGGTCATGCAGCTGGGCCCGGTGCAAGTCAGCGACTACATGACCCGCGCTTCGCTCTACCAGCACCTGGATTGCCCACAGGCCGAGCGCTTCGACCTGGAGCATGCCTTGTTGCTCAGCGAAGACCCGGTCCAGCGCCTGAAGCTGTCCGAGCGTATCGGCAAGCTGCCGGCGGCGAACCGTTCACTTCACTGAGCCGGGCTGTCCGGCTGCTGGGCGGGGTGAGCCTTGGCGAACGCCGGGTGCCCGGCAGCCAACGCGGCAACCCGCAGGATGCGTGGGAAGCTGTCAAGGTCGATGTTGAAGCGTTCGGCCGCGTACAGCTGCGGGACCAGGTAGATATCCGCCAGCCCTGGCGTATCGCCAAAGCAGAAGCCCTCATCGCCAATCAGTTGTTCCACTGCTGTCAGCCCCTGGCTGATCCACTGGCCAATCCACTGGTTGACCTGGCCCTCGTCCTGGCCAGCGTGGCGCAAGCGGTTGAGCACACTGACATTGTGCAGCGGGTGAATGTCGCAACCGATAATTGCCGCCACGCCCCGCACCTTGGCGCGCGCCTCGGCCGTGGCCGGCAACAATGCAGGCTGTGGATAAACCTCTTCCAGGTACTCGATGATCGCCGGCGACTGCACCAGCAGCTCACCGCCATCGGTGCGCAATGCCGGTACACGGCCTTGCGGGTTGATGGCCAGATAATCCTTGCCGCGCTGCTCACCCTGCAGCAGGTTGACCGGCAGGGACTGGCAGGCCAGCCCCTTCAGTGCCAGGGCAATGCGCACCCGGTAGGACGAGGTGGAACGGTAATAGGTGTACAGCTCCATGCCCCTGCCTCCTCAGTTGGCTGCGATGACCGTGCCTCGGCATTCACCGAAGCCGATGCTGGCCACACCCTCGCGGGTGCAACGGGCACGCAGGATGATCTCGTCGCCATCCTCGAGGAACTTGCGCACCTCGCCGCTGGCCAGCTCCACCGGGAGCTTGCCGCCTTCGGTAATCTCCAGCAGGCTGCCGAACGAACCTGGCGTGGCCCCCGACAGCGTGCCCGAACCGAACAGGTCGCCTGGCTGCAGCTGGCAGCCGTTGACACTGTGGTGCGCAACCAGCTGCGCCACGGTCCAGTACATGCTGCGGGTGTTGCTGAGGGTCAGGCGGTGGGGGGCAACGCCCTGTTCACGCATGCGCTCGGTCAGCAGCAGTACCTCGAGTTCGATATCGAATGCACCGGCGGCCTGGTCGCGCTTGTCCAGCAGGTACGACAGTGGCTGCGGGTCGCCTTCAGGGCGTGCCGGCTGGGCACAGCGGAACGGTTCCAGCGCCTCGGCGGTGACCACCCAGGGGGAAACGGTAGTGATGAAGCTCTTGGACAGGAACGGGCCCAGTGGCTGGTATTCCCAGGCCTGGATATCGCGCGCCGACCAGTCGTTGAGCAGGCACAGGCCGGCCACGTGCTCGGCGGCATCGCCCACCGGGATTGCCTGGCCCATGTCATTGCCCTGGCCAATCCAGATACCCAGCTCCAGCTCATAGTCCAGGCGCGCACAGGGGCCGAAGCTCGGCTCGGTGTGCCCGGCAGGCAAGGTCTGGCCCTTGGGCCGGCGCACGTCGGTGCCGGACGGGCGAATGGTCGAGGCGCGGCCGTGATAACCGATCGGCACATGCTTGTAGTTGGGCAGCAGCGGGTTGTCGGGGCGGAACAGCTTGCCAACGTTCTTGGCGTGCTCGATGCCGACGTAGAAATCGGTGTAATCGCCGATCTGCGCAGGTACATGCAGCTGGCATTCGCTGGCCGGATACAGCGCAGCCTTCAGCTGCGCCTGGTGTTCGCTGTGCTCGCCAAGCAGCGCTTGCAGGCGCTCGCGCAGGGCGACGCGGGCACCGCGGCCAAGGGCGAAGAATGCGTTCAGCGCGCCGCCACAGGTGGCTTCGACAGCGGCTTTGGCCTCACCGTCGAAAAGGCCTGCGGCCAGCACCGCTTGCAGGTCGAGAACGGCATCGCCGATGGCCACGCCACAGCGTCTGGCCTCCCCAGGCCGGCTGAATATGCCCAGCGGCAGGTTCTGCAGCGGGAAGTCACTGTGCCCGTTGGCGTGCTCGACCCAGCTACGGGCATTGGCAGTGTGGTTCATGGGTTATCTCCGGTTCGGGGTGAAGGTGCTCGGCAAGGTGGCCCAGCAACTATCGTAGTCGGCCTGCAGTTGCGGGCATTCGAGGGCTTGCAGGCTCGGGCGCAGCACCTGGCTGGTCTCGAACATGAAGGCCATGGTGTTATCGATCTTGTGCGGCGCCAGGTCGGCGGCAATGGCCTTTTCGCA
>NZ_JABMCN010000118.1 GCF_013179515.1 Pseudomonas sp. CM27 | reverse complement strand
TGGGGTCGGCGCTGACCTCGCTGAAGATCGCCACGCTCAGGCGGGCCTGGGTGAATCCTGGCAGCAAGTCATCGAGCATGCCCAGGTTGACGATACCCGGGTCGGTCACGATCAGCACGCGGCGCACGCTGCGTTGCTGGCACAACTGCGCCAGACGCCCGGCGGCACCGGGTTCGCACAACAGATGGGGAGTGGTGGCAAAACTGAAAGGCTGCATGCTCATGTTCCTCTTGTTCTTGTGGGTGAACAGCTGGGCCATGTCAAAAGGCGAAGTGCGCTTCATCCAGGCTCATCAGGCACTGCGCGCCGCCGCGCAAGGCCTCGCAATGGGCGCTCGCGCGCGGCAACACCCGCCGCCAGTAAAAAGCTGCAGCCTGCAATTTGGCCTGGTAGAAGGCGTTGTCCTGGCTGCCTGCGGCCAAGGCCGCGCTGGCGGTTTCGGCAGCCCGCAGCCACAGTGCGGCCAGCAGCACGTAGCCCGAATAGGCGAGAAAATCCACCGATACCGCGCCGATTTCCTGCGGGTCGCAGCGGCAGGCGTCGAGCACCTCGGCGCTCAGGTTGCGCCATTCCTGCAGGCGCTGAGCAACCGCCTGGGCCATCCCGGCCAGCGCGTCTGCACGGCAGTTGCGTGCCGCTTCAAGCAACTCATCGATCAGCAGGCGCAGCTGCTCGCCACCGTCGCCAAGCAGCTTGCGGCGAATCAGGTCCAACGCCTGGATGCCGTTGGTGCCCTCGTATAGCTGGGTGATGCGGCTGTCGCGCATGAGTTGCTCCATGCCCCATTCGCGGATGTAGCCATGCCCGCCGTACAGCTGCACGCCCAGGCTGGCAGTCTCCTGGCCGACATCGGTGAGGAAGGCCTTGACGATGGGGATCAGCAACGCCGCCCGGCGCCCGGCGGCCGCCTGCACTTCAGGCTGCAAGGCGCCGTGCTCCAGGTCCAGCGCTTGGGCAGCAAAGGCCGCCAGCATGCGGCAGCCTTCGCTGAGGGTTTTCTGGGTAAGCAGCATGCGCCGCACGTCAGGGTGGCAGATGATCGGGTCGGCACTGCGTTCGGGCGCCACCGGCCCTGCCAGGCTGCGCGACTGCAAGCGCTCGCGGGCATAGGCCAGGCCACCCTGGAAGGCCGCCTCGGCGATGCCCAACCCCTGCAGGCCGACCTGGAAGCGCGCATCGTTCATCATGGTGAACATGCACGCCAGGCCCTGATTGGCCTCCCCCACCAGCCAGCCACGAGCGCCATCGAAATTCATCACGCAGGTCGCCGCGCCCTTGATGCCCATCTTGTGCTCGAGCGCGCCGCATTCGACCGCATTGCGCGGGCCCAGCCCTCCGCCTTCGATGCATTCGAACTTGGGCACCAGGAACAGGCTGATGCCACGCACACCGGCCGGCGCATCCGCCAGGCGCGCAAGCACCAGGTGGACGATGTTGTCGGTAAGGTCCTGGTCGCCGCCGCTGATGAAGATCTTGCTGCCGCTGACGCGGTAGCTGCCATCGCCCTGCGGCTCGGCACGGGTACGCAGCAGCGCCAGGTCGGTACCGGCCTGCGGCTCGGTCAGGCACATGGTGCCGGCCCATTCGCCGCTGACCAGCTTGCCCAGGTAATCGCGCTTGAGCGCTGCGCTGCCATGCCGGTGCAAGGCCAGCACGGCGCCCTCGGTCAGGCCGGAATAGATCCGAAACGACAGCGACGCGCCCATCAGCATTTCGTGAAAGCAGGCCGAAACCATTTGCGGCAGGCCCTGGCCGTCATGTTCCAGCGGGCCGGTCATGCCACCCCAGCCCTGCTCCACATACTGCCGGTAAGCCTGGCGAAAGCCATCCGGTGTACGCACGTTGCCTTGCTCCAGGCGGCAGCCCTGTTCATCGCCCTGGCGGTTGAGCGGCGCAACCACCTCGCTGGCAAAGCGTGCACCCTGCTCAAGAATGCCATCGATGGTTTCGCGGTCCAGCTCATTGCCCAGCCGGGCACAGTGCGCCGTCACATCGAACAGTTCGTGCAGCACGAAGTGCATGTCACGCTGGGGGGCTCGGTAGTTCATGCGCGGCCCTCGTGGACGTCGGCCAGCTGTTTGCGCTCTGCCACCAGGCGCATCAGCAACCCGGCCGGGCGCCAGTGCTCGCCGAACAGGCCTTGCAAGCGTTCCAGGCGTGCCAGCAGCAAGCCCAGCCCCTGCTGGTCGGCCCAGCGCATCGGCCCGCCGACCTCGTGCGGGAAGCCATAGCCATGCAGGTACACCCGGTCGATGTCAGCGCTGCAGCTGGCCACCGTTTCCTCGAGAATTTTCGCGCCCTCGTTGACCAGCGCCAGCAGGCAGCGCTCGTGGATTTCCGCGTCGTCGACCGCGCGCCGGTGCACCCCAAGGTCCTGAGCGACCTTGAGCACCAGCGCATCGACCTCGGGGTCGTGCACGGCTTCACGACTGCCGGGGGCATAACGGTAGTAACCCTGGCCGCTTTTCTGGCCGAAACGCCCCAGCGCGCACAGGGCATTGTCGACTTGTATCAACGGCGCATCCATGTCTTTAGCGGCCAGCTGGCGCGCACGCCACTCCAGGTCGATGCCGACCACGTCGTACATGCGAAACGGGCCCATGGCCATGCCGAACGCCTGCAGCGCCTCATCCACCTGCCGCGGCGTGGCGCCTTCGAGCAGCAGCTTGCGCGCCTCGGCCACATAGCTGGCGAGCATGCGGTTGCCGATGAAGCCCGGGCAGTTGCCGGCCACCACCACTTCCTTGCCCATGCGCTGCCCAAGGGCCTGGGCCGCCTCGAGCACCGCAGGCGAAGTGCGCTCCCCGCGCACCACTTCCAACAGCTTCATCACATGGGCCGGGCTGAAGAAATGCAGCCCGAGCACCTGTTCGGGCCGGCGGGTGACGGCCGCGATCGCGTCGATGTCCAGTGCCGAGGTGTTGCTGGCCAGGATGGCGTCGGCCTTGAGTGTGCTGTCCAGGGTACGGAAGATGGCCTGCTTGAGCGCCAGGTTCTCGTACACCGCTTCGATCACCAGATCGGCTTCGGCGAGGTCGTCATAGGCCGTTACCTGGCGCACCCGCGCCAGGCAAGCGTCGGCCTCGGCCTGATCGATACGCCCCTTGGCCACCTGCTGTGCCCAGGTTTGCGCGATCATCGCCAGGCCGGCTTCGGTGGCGCAGGGGTCGTTGTCCAGCCACAGCACCGCAAGGCCTGCACGGGCCAGGCTGATGACGATGCCGCGGCCCATAGTGCCGGCGCCGATCACCGCCGCCTGCTGAACGTTGTAGGGAGTACTCACGGGTGACGCTCCTGATTCGAGGTGTGAAGGCATTGCCCTCACCCTAGTCAGGCGCCTACTATTTTTGAAATTCTCATTTTCCATCCCATGTATTTTTCGCATGAATATAGCCAACTTCGACCTCAACCTGCTGCGCGTCCTGGACATGCTGCTGCGTGAACAGAACGTGTCGCGCGCGGCCGAGCGCCTGGCGCTGACCCAGCCGACGGTGAGCAATGCGCTGGCGCGCCTGCGCGACCTGCTGGGCGACCCGCTGCTGGTGCGCGTGGGCCGGCGCATGCGCCCCACCCCACGCGCCTTGGCCCTGGAAGGCCCGATTCGCGCGGCTTTACTACAGATCGAACAGACCCTTGGCGCCGGCGACAGCTTCGACCCGCAGCTCAGCCACCGCCAGCTGCGTATCGCGCTCACCGACTTCGCCGAACAGCTGTGCATGCCAAGGTTGCTGGCCACCTTGCAAACCCAGGCCCCGCACTTGCGCGTGGATGTGCTGCACCTGACGCCCAACCTGCCCGCCGAAGCCCTCGATCGCGGCGAACTCGACGTGGTGCTGGGGCGCTTCGATGAGGTGCCCGCGCGCTACGAGCGGCGCCACTGGCGCAGCGAAACCCTGCAAGTGGCGGTGCGCCAGGGCCACCCCGATGTGGATGGCACCCTCGACCTTCAGGCGTTTCTCGCCCTGCGCCACCTGTGGGTGCACGGCGGCCAGACCCGTGGCATGGTCGACCAGTGGCTGGGGGAACAGGGCCTGGCCCGGCGCATCGTCTACACCACGCCCAATTACCTGCAGGCCGCGCACCTGGCCGCAAGCTCCGACCTGTGCGTGGTGCTGCCCACCGCCCTGGCTCGCCATTTCGCCCGGCTGCTGCCGCTGCAGGTATTGGACCTGCCGTTCGCCCTGGAGCCCTTCCAGCTGGAGCTGGTGTACCTCGCCCATCGCCAGCACGACCCGGCACTGGCCTGGCTGGTGGCGCGCATCATGGACATTGGTGCCGGCTGAGCCATCGCATTTGTGCATGGGTGGCCATGCAAGAGTGGTATTGGTTCGCCAGTGAGCTCTGTCCTTAGAGTGTTCGCCCTCAGAACAACAAGGACCACCCCATGCGCCTACGCACACTGCCCTGCCTGCTGGCCCTCGCCCTGCCCTACGCGGCGCTGGCCGACGGGCCGGCCAAGGACGCCAGCGACCTCACCCGTCAGAGCAATCAGCAATGGTTGCAGCACCTGCCCTTCGAAGACCGCAGCGACTTCGACAATGCGCGCCGCGGGCTGCTCGAAGCCGTCGAGCAGCCCGTGGTCAATGCCAACGGCAAAACCGTCTGGGACCTGCAGCGCTATGCCTTCCTGAAAGGCGAGGCACCGGCCACGGTCAACCCGAGCCTGTGGCGCATTGCCCAGCTCAACACCTTTGCCGGGTTGTTCAAGGTCAGCGAAGGCATCTATCAGGTGCGCGGCCTGGACCTGGCCAACATGACCTTGATCGAAGGCGAGCACGGCCTGATCGTGATGGACCCGCTGCTGTCGGTGGAAACCGCCAGGGCCGGGTTGGCCATGTACTTTCGCCATCGGCCGCAGCGGCCGGTGGTGGCGGTGATCTATACCCACCCGCACGTCGATCATTTCGGGGGTGTGCGTGGGGTGATCGACGAGGCCGACGTCAAGGCCGGCAAGGTGCAGGTCATCGCCCCGCAGGGCTTCTTCGAACATGCCGTCAGCGAAAACGTGCTGGCCGGGCCGGCAATGAAGCGCCGGGCGCAGTACATGTACGGCGCACCACTGCCACGCGGGCCACGCGGCCAGGTGGATGCCGGCCTGGGCAAGGGTGTGCCGGCCAATGCCACGGTTAGCCTGATTGCCCCGACCCGGCTGATCGAACAGCCCTTCGAGACCCTGCGCATCGACGGTGTCGACATCGAGTTTCAGCTTACCCCTGGCACCGAAGCGCCTGCTGAAATGAACCTGTGGTTCCCCCAGTTCAAGGCCTTGTGCATGGCCGAGAACGCCTCCCACGTGCAGCACAACGTGCTGACCCTGCGCGGCGCCCAGGTGCGCGATGCCAAGGTGTGGGCGCACTACCTCGACCAGTCGCTGTTACGCTATGGCGAGCAGGCCGAAGTGGTGTTTGCCCAGCACCACTGGCCGACCTGGGGCGGGGCGGCGATCCGCGACTACCTGGCTGATCAGCGCGACATATACGCCTTCATCGACAGCCAGACCCTGCGCCTGATCAACCGCGGCCTTGGCCCCACCGAGATCGCCGCCGAGCTGACCACCTTGCCGCCACGGCTGGCCAGCAAATGGTACAGCCGCGACTACTACGGCTCGCTCAGCCACAACGTGCGGGCGGTGTATCAGCGCTACATGGGCTTTTACGACGGCAACCCGGCAACCCTCAACCCGTTGCCGCCGAGCGAGGCCGGCACGCATTACGTCAAGGCCCTGGGCGGCGCCGAGCGGGTGCTGACCCTGGCCCGTGAGGCCTACGGCAGCGGTGATTACCGTTGGGTTGCCGAGCTCACCCGGCACCTGGTGTTCGCCCAGCCCGACAACAGCGCAGCGCGCGAGCTGCAGGCCGACGCCCTGGAGCAACTGGGCTACCAGAGCGAGAACGCCACCTGGCGCAACGCCTACCTGACCGGTGCGCAAGAGCTGCGCAACGGTGTGGCGCCGGCCGCCAGCAAAGGCGGCAGCGCGGACGACCTGGTACGCGCCCTGACCCCGACGCTGTTCTTCGATTACCTGGGCGTACGCGTGGATGCTGCCAAGGCCGCCGAACAGGACCTGACCATCAACTGGCACTTCACCGACCTGAACGAAGACTACGCCCTGACCCTGCGCAACGGGCAGGCGGATGTCGAGGTGAAAATGAGCAAGGTTACCCTGGACCGCATCGCCCTGAAGCAGACCGGCTTTCTCAAGGAAGCGACCGTGGGTGATATCGACATCAGTGGCGAGCGCATGAAGTTCATGCGCTTCATGGCAGGGCTGGACGAGCCGGACGGGCGCTTCAATATCGTCACCCCCTGAATCACCCACAGCGCCGCCCTAAAGCGAGCGGCGCAACCACACGCTGAGCACCAGGCCCGCCACTCCCAGGGCACAAAGCAGCACGCTCCAGGCGGCCGCGTGGCCCTGCTCGCGGTGCAGCATGCCCAGCCCTCGGCGGTATACCCCGCGCTCACGAGCCCGGCCCAGCAGCGCTAGCAGCGCCGCCATACCGGCCACCATCCACATTTCGCCACGCCAGGCGATGCACGCTACCAGCAGCAGCGACACCTGCGTGCGCCGCCAGGCCAGCACCGTACGTTCGGCCTGCAGCCCAGTATCCCTGGTGCTATCCGCCATGCCAACGCGCCCATAGCACGCCGACCAGCGCCACGCAGGCAAGCCCGCACGCCACGCTCAGCAGCGGCACCAGGCGCGGCAGCGGCAGCGGCGCCTCGCGGCGCAATGCGCGCTCCACCGCCAACCAGCGCCAGCCGGCGCCCAGGCTCACCAGCAAACTGGTGGCCAGCAACGCCAGTTCCATCGCCACGCGCCCAGATGGCGGCAAGGCATGGGCAGCGAAGGTTTCGATGGCGATTGCGCCGCCGAGCAAGGCCAGGGCGGTGCGGATCCAGGCAAGAAAGGTGCGCTCATTGGCCAGGGTAAAACGCGGATCGGGCGCCTTGCCCTGCCCCAGCAACCAGCGCTCCCAAAGGGTATGACGGTGATCGGAATTCATGAGAGCCCTGTGTCAACGCAGCCCTTGGCTGCGCAATGCGCCGGGGGAGAAGTAGGAAGCACTGGTGCGCACGTCGAAGGCGTACGGCCTTGGCTGCTCGTTGGTCAGGCCAGACAGCTGGTAGCGGCCACTGCGCAGATCGTAGATCGCCTCCATAGCGTTGACCAGCGCCTGCCCGGTCACGTGGTAATAGCTGTGGGCCTGGGCGGTACGCCACACCTGGCCCTTGTGGTCAAAGAAGTCCGCCTCAAGGATGGCCCAGCTGTCCTCGTCCAGGTAATAGCGGCGGCTGGCGTACAGATGCTTCGCCGCAGGCTTGAGGGTACCCACCACTTCCCACACCCGGTGCAGCTCGTAGCGGGTGGTTTGCGGGTTGACGTGCCCCGGCCCGATCAGCGCGGCATAACCGAGCAGGGGCGAAGCCAGGCGATAGCTGTTGTACGGCACATGCAGGGCCTTCTTGCCCACCAAGGTCCACTGGTAGAGGTCCGGGGCGCCGTTGAACATGTCGCGGCTGTCGGCGGTGCGCAGGCCGGCCGTGCCCGGGGTGATGCTGTCATAGGCCAGCGCCGGGGCGCGCCGCACCCGCCGCTGGCTGCTGCTGTACAGCCACGAGAGACGCGGCTGGGCCACCTGATCGAGGGTTTCGTGCAGCACCACAGCATCGCCCGCCAGGCGCGACGGCGCGGTCATGCGGTAACTCAGGTAATACAGCACGTTGCCCGCTTGGCCGCCTTCCAGAACGTCGGGGCGGGCGAAGTTCTGTTGCAGGCTCATCGTCGCGAAGCGGCCATCGCCACGCGGGGTGATGCTGTCCGAAGCCAGGCGGTAACTGCCGTTGCGCGGTCGGGTGAGGTGGTTCCACAGCACCTGCAGGCCATTCTCGGGCTTGGGGAAAGCCACTACACCGGCAAAGCCCTCCACGCCGTTGCCGTCGTTGACCAGCCGGGCGTTGGCCGCATTGTGCCGGGCCCACTCGCCCACGGGTGGCGGCACCGCGACACTGCGATGGGAGGGATACACCGGCAGGCGGAACGACTGGGGGTAACGCTGCATCAAGGCCACCTGCCCCGCCGTCAGCTGCTCCCGGTACTGGGTGTAGTTGTTGGCGGTGATCACATACAGCGGCTGCTCATCGGCGTACGGGTCCAGCGGGGTGCCGTTGACCGCCAGCGACACTTGCCGCGCCTGCAGGCCGCCGTTCCAGGCCGGTATGCGTCCGTCGCTGCCGGGCCCGCGTTCGGCCCCCACCGGCGTCAAGTCTGCGGACAGTGGCATGGCCTCCGCGTACAGGCTCAGCAGGCTGGCGTTGACAAACAGGAAGATGCGCAGCAGGGCAAATGGTTTCATCGGGCTTGGCCTCTTGTTGTTGTGGTGTCCGGGCCGGGCTTGCCTTGGCACGCCCTTTCGGGGTGATACTAGGAGCCGCGCTTCGAACCCCACAAATAACGTGTTCGGATACGTGCCATATCAGTTCGGCATACCCTTGGAACCGCTCCGATGACCCTGAAACAGCTCCGCTACCTGATCGCCATCGTCGAAGCCGGCAGCTTCTCTTCCGCTTCACGTCGCGCCTACATTGCCCAGCCGGCGTTGAGCCGGCAGATCAGCTTGCTGGAAAGTGAGCTGGAGATGCAGCTGCTCGACCGCCAGCACGATGGCATTGCCCTGACCGATGCCGGGCGCCAGCTCTATGAAGTGGCCCGGCAGGTGGTGCAGAAACTCGACTCGGTGAAAGATGAGCTGAAATCCAGCCGCGGCGACCCCAAGGGCCACGTGGCCATTTCCATCCCGGCCACGGCCGCCGACCTGCTGCTGCCAGAAATCGTCATGCGCGCCGAACAGCGCTTCCCCGGCGTGACGCTGACCGTGTGGGACGGCCTCAGCCGTGAAGGCGGCCAGGCCATCGAGCTGGGCAAGGTGGACTTCGGTGTGGTCCCCAATGCCGAGGAACTCGACCATGTGGAGGCCGAGCCGATCTTCACCGAAGCGCTGTACTGGGTCGGCGCATCAGCCCCTGGCACCCCCGACACCATCACCCTCGCCGAAGCCGCCGCCACCCGGCTGGTGCTGCCGCCCAGGACGCTGCACCTGCGCCGACGCATCGAGCAAGCCGCCATGGAAGCCGCCGTACCCCTGGCCGCAGCCTACGAGCAGCAATCGGCGCCCGGCATCGCCAGCCTGGTGCGCGCCGGCCTGGCGGCGACCATCAGCAACTGGCCGCCGCTGAGCGTACTGCTCGAACCCACGGCGGCGCGGCGCATCGTCGAACCGCGCATCAGCCGCACCATCGCCTTGGCGCACTCCCAGCACAAACCCCTGTCGTTCGCTGCCGGTTGCCTGCGCGACCTGGTGCGCAGCGTGCTGATCGACCTGGTCAGCAGCGGCCGCTGGCGGGGCGAACTGATCGGCAAGGATGCCGAGCCGCTGGAGTCGGGGCTCGGCGCTCAGCTGGCGGTCTGAGCGCGCGCCTGCCCGCCAGTTGCAGCCGACTGGCGCAGGCGCTGCTGGGTACGCTGCGGGTTCAAGGTGGCCAGGCCCACCAGCCCGGCCACCACCAGCACCGCGCCGCACACCAGGAAGCCCTGGGCATACCCCGCCGGGTGTTCGCTACCCGCACCTTGTACCAGCAAACCGGTCACCACCGGCGCTGCCAACCCGGCCAGCGAGGCGATGCCGTTGCCCATGGCGAGGATGCCGCCGCGCTGGGCCGCCGGTGTGAACTCGGCGAGCATCGCCGGGCCCACGGAATACATCACCAGCGCCAGGCCACCACTCAATGTCAGCGCGGCGACCCTTGCGGCCGTGCTCAAGCCAGGCAGCATCAGCGAAGCCGACAACAGCCCGCCCAGTATCAGGCACACCGAAACGAACACGCCGCGAGCCACCCGTGACGGCACGCCGCGACGCATCAGGCGCTGGGAGAACCAGGCCAGCAGCAGGCTCAGCGGCGTGGTCACGACCACGAACATGATGAATATGCGCCCGGTCTGCAGCGGGTCGATACCCAGGCCCACCTGCAGGTAACTGGGCACCCAGGTCAGGGTGAGGGCCAGCGACCAGTTGGCGGCGAAGTGGCACAGGTAGTTGCCCATCACGCTGGGGTCACCCAGCAGCCTGCGATAGGGGATAGCCGGTTCGTCGGCCTTGAGCTGGCTGGCACGCAGGCGCTCGAGGGTGCCCTCCTGGCCCAGCCGCCACCACAGCAGGCACCAGACCAGACCGATCAGCGCAAGGATGATGAAATTGGTGCGCCAGCCGTAATGCAGGCTGACCCAGGGGATCATCGCCCCCGCCACCAGAAGGCCCATGGCACTGCCGGCATGCAGCAGGGCCACCGGCAGGTTGCGCCGGTCGTTGGGGAACCACTTGTACAGTGCATGGGTGGCGACCGGCGATGCCGGCCCCTCCCCGATGCCCAGCAGCACCCGGCAGGCGACGATGGCCCACAGTGAGGTGGCGAACAACATCGGCAGCTGGATCAGCGCCCAGAACAGGCCCATGCCCAGCAGCAAGGTGCGGGTGGGGCGCCGGTTGGCCATGAAGCCACCGACCACGGCGGAGATCGCGAAAAACCAATGCAAGGCGCCGCCGATCAGGCCGAACTCGGTGGCCGTCAGGCCCAGTTCGGCGCTCATCGGCACCGCCACCAGGCCGATCACCACCTTGTCGAGAAAGTTGACCAGCATCAGCAGGGCCAGCAACGCGGCCACCAGCCAGGCGGTACGGGGGTTGGGCAGGGAAGAATCCGCAGTCATGGCGAGTACTCTTGTTATTGTTGTGGGGTGTTGCAAAAAGGCCGCCGCAAGGGCGGCCCGTCGTTCAGGCAGGCATCAGCACGCCTTTGGCGATGGTGTTGCGCTGAATCTCACTGGTGCCGGTCAGGATACGCATCATCCGCGTGGCGCGGAAAATCCACTCCACCGGGTGGCCCTGCATCAGCCCGGCGCCGCCGTGCACCTGCACCGCCTTGTCGGCGATGCGGAAGGCTGCCTCGGAGACGAACAGCTTGCACATCGGCGCCTGGGTGCGGATATCGCCCCCGGCGTCGTTCACCTGGGCCGTGGCGTAGACCATGCTGCGCGCAGCGTGCAGCTCGGTGGCCATGTCGGCGATCATGTGGTTGACCGCCTGGAACATGGCGATTGGCTGGCCGAACTGCTTGCGGCTGCGTGCATGCTCGATAGACAGCTCCAGGGCCAGGCCGGCCATCCCTAGCAGGGTGGGGCAATGCAGCAAGCGGTTGAGGGTAATGCGTCCCATGGCCAGTTTGAACCCCTGCCCCTCCTCCCCGATCAGGTTGGCCGCCGGCACCCGCACCTGATCGAGCACGATGTCGCCATGGGCACCGCCACCGGACATCACCGAGTAATCGCTGTCAATTCGCACACCCAGGGCGTTGAGGTCGACGAAGAAGGCCGAAATACCCTGTGCGCCCTTGCCCGGCCCGGTCACCGCCAGCAGCACTGCCAGGTCGGCGTAGGTGGCACCAGAGATGTAACGCTTGGTGCCGCTGAGCACATAGTGGTCGCCGTCGCGGCGGGCCTGGGTAGTAATGGCGGTGGCATCGGAGCCGGCCTCGGCTTCGGTCAGGGCAAAGCACACGGCCTTTTCAGCGCGGCACACCGGCTTGAGGAAGGTCTCGACCTGGTAGGGGCTGGCCACCTTGAACAGGTGGCCGACCCGCGGCGGCCCCGACAGCTCGCCCAACACGTGTGCGGCGAGCATGGAGCCTGTCAGCACGGTGGCCTCCTTGACCGCGCACAGGTCGGCCACGTTCAGGCCGGCCCCACCCATGCTTTCGGGCAGCATGATGGTGTACAGGCCCTGCTCGCTGGAAAGTTTCCACACTTGCCGCAGCACCGGCTGGGGGTGCGGGCGCGCCCAGTCCAGCTGTGCCTGCTGCTCTAGCGGGCGTACCTGATCGCGGACGAAACCCTCGATCGCTTCGATGATCTGCGCAGCCTTTGCACTGGGTTGATACATGGTGATGCTCCCTGGTCAGATACGACGTTCGCTGTGTTGCCAGTAGGTGTCCCGGACCAGGCGGCGCACCACCTTGCCATTGGGGTTTTTCGGCAGTTCGCTGACAAAGTCGACGCCGCGCGGCTTCTTGAAACCGGCCAGCGCACGGCCGCAGCGCTCGATCAGCTCGGCGGCCTCCAGTTGCGCCCCGGGCTTGAGCACGACCACCGCGCGCACCGCTTCGCCCCACTGCGCGTCGGGCACGCCGACCACCGCCACCTCGAACACTTCGGGGAAGCCGTAGATCACCTGCTCCACTTCGCTGGGGTACACGTTGAAACCGCCGGAGATGATCATTTCCTTCTTGCGATCGACGATGAACACATACCCCTGGGCATCCACTGTCGCCAGGTCGCCGGTAAGGTAATAACCGTCGCGCATCACTTCGGCGGTGAGCGCCGGGGCGCGCCAGTAGCCCTGCATCACGTCCGGGCCCTTGACCACGATCTCGCCGACTTCACCCGGAGCCACATCCTCGAACGCCTCGTTGACCACCCGCAGGTCGGTCTCGAAGTAGCACCGCCCGCAGGAGGCCAGGCGTTGATAATCGCCGTCTTCCACCAAGTGGTCCTGCTCGGTCAGGACGGTGACCAGCGAACAGGTTTCACCGGCGCCGTAACCTTGCGCGAGAATCGGCCCGAACAGTTCGATGGCCTTTTTCACCAGGGCCGGTGCCATCGGCGCGGCGCCGTACATGACCAGCTTCAGGCTCGACAGGTCGAAGCGTTCGACACCGGGGTAATTGACCAGGCGGTTGATCATCGCCGGCACCAGGAACAGCCGCGTCACCCGTTCGCGCTGAATGGTCTCCAGCAACAGGCGGTCGTCATAGCGGTCGAGCAGCAGGTTGCAGGCACCCACCGCCAGCAGCGGCATGATCTGCATACCGCTGGCATGGGTGATGGGCCCCACGTGGGCCATGACGTCGCCCGGCCCGGAGCGCCGTGTAGGGCTGGCAATGCTCTTGCGCACCAGCGCCTTGCGGTTGCCGAACGACAGCATCGCAGCCTTGAGCACCCCAGAGCTGCCGGAGGTGTAATGCAGCACGGCCAGCGCATCGTCGGCCGGGTCCAGGCCCAGCGGTGCCTCACTGCCGCGCTCAAGCAACGCGGCATAACCCAGGTCACCCCCCTCGCCTTCCAGCACGATCAGCTGGCGCAGCAGCGGCAACTCTCTACGCCGCGCTGCCAGCGCCTGGGCAAAACTGGCATCGGTGATCAGTGCAACGCTGCAGGAGTCTTCCAGCACCCGCACCACTTCATCCACTGACAGCCGCGCATTGATCGGCACCTTGACCATTGCCGCCTTGTACAGCGCCACTTCCGCTTCGACCAGCTCCACGCGGTTGGCGGCGAGAATGGCCACATGCTCGCCGACACCCACGCCCAGCGTACCCAGCGCTGAGGCCAAGCGGTTGCTACGGCGCTCCAGCTGGGCGTATGTGACGCGTGTCTGGCTGTCCGCCACGGCGATGTGGTCCGGCCAGTAGCGGGCACTTCGGGTAATGATCGTTCCAAGGTTCACGTTGTTGTTCTCGTCGACAGGAAGACATCGACGATGCTAATCAGCTGTGCGCGTGCAGATGAAATACAAGATTCAGATGTGGGCCATAACTTTATTGGCTGGCGTAAGGCCCAGACATGCAGGGGCTGGCGATCGGTTGGGGTATGGAAGTCATTATGAAACAAAATAACTGTACAAGATTTTTGACTTGTACAGGTTTCAGCTTAGGCTTCAGGTATACCTGTACAACCACTCCAGGCTGTACAGGCGTGCCAGGAGCCGCCCATGTCAGCCTTTCTGCCGCAGTTCGCCGAGCGCTTTGCCCGCCTTGACGGGAAAAGTCTGGATGGTTTGCAAGCCCTGTACAGCGAAGATGTGTGCTTTCGCGACCCCTTGCACCAGATCGAAGGGCTTCAGGCGCTAAGGGCATACTTTGCCCAGCTTTACGCCAACGCACAGGATATCCACTACACCTTCCTCGATGCGGACGAAGTGGCGCCCGGGCGAGGCTACCTGCGCTGGGTCCTGCAGTTCCGCCACCCGCGCCTTGCCGGGGGCCGCACCGTCAGCCTGCAAGGCTGCAGTTACCTGCAATGGCGTGAGCGTGTATTCCTGCATCAGGACTATTTCGACGCCGGCGCCCTGCTCTACGAGCACATACCGGTGATGGGCAGCGCCATCCGCTGGCTCAAGGGTCGCCTGGCATGAGCCGCTGCTGGCTGACCGGCGCGAGCAGTGGCATCGGCGCTGCTTTGGCGCAATGCCTACTCGAACAGGGTCACCAACTGGCACTGGGCGGGCGCGACGCCGAACGCCTGGCGCCGTTGACCGAGCGCTTCCCCGAGCAGACGCTGCTGGCTGTCGGCGACCTTGACGACCCGGACCAGGTGGCCGCTATCGCGGCGCACATCGGGCAGGCATGGGGCGCACTGGATATGGTCGTGCTCAACGCTGGCACGTGCGAGTACCTGGAACCGGGCCACTTCGACCCGGCCTTGGTCGAACGGGTAATGCGCACCAACGTCCTCGCCCTCAGCCATTGCCTCGCGGCCGCCTTGCCCTTGCTGCGCGCTGGTCGGCAACCACAGCTGGTGGTGATGGGCAGCTCGGTCAGCTGGCTGGCCTTGCCTCGCGCCGGCGCTTATGGCGCGTCCAAGGCTGCCGTGCGCTATCTGGTGGAATCCCTGCGGATCGACCTGGCCCACGAAGGCATCGCCACCACGTTGGTCAGCCCCGGCTTCGTCGACACGCCCCTGACCCGCCGCAACGACTTCCCCATGCCGCAACTGTGGACGGCGCCGCGCGCCGCCAGGTACATCGCACGGCGCCTGCCCCGGCGCCCCCTGGAAATCAACTTTCCCGGCCTTTTCACTTTTGCCTTGCGCCTGCTTGGGGCTTTGCCGGCGCGCCTGCGCCTGGCCCTGGGGCAGCGCCTGGCCCGCCACGAACAGGACTGACTGACCATGCGTATCGCCATCATCGGCAGCGGCATCGCCGGCCTGACCTGCGCCTACCTGCTGTCGCGCAAGCACGCGGTGACGGTGTTCGAAGCCGAGCAGCGGGTTGGCGGCCACACCCACACGGTGGATGTGTCGTGGGGTGGGCAGCAGTATGCCGTCGACACCGGTTTCATCGTTTTCAACGACTGGACCTACCCCAACTTCATCCGCCTGCTGGGCCAACTCGGGGTGGCTTCGCGGCCCACAGAGATGAGTTTTTCGGTGCATGAGCCGCGCAGCGGCCTGGAATACAACGGCCACAGCCTGAATACCTTGTTCGCCCAACGCAGCAACCTGATGTCGCCGGGGTTCTGGGGCATGCTGCGCGACATCCTGCGCTTCAACCGGCAGGCGCCGGCAGACCTTGACGCCCGCCGCATCGACCCTGGCACCACGCTCGGCGCCTATCTCGAAACCCATGGCTACCGGCAACGCTTCATCGAACATTACATCGTGCCGATGGGCTCGGCGATCTGGTCGATGTCCTGCGCCGACATGCTCGCCTTCCCGCTGCGTTTCTTCGTCACGTTCTGCCGCAACCATGGTTTGCTGTCGGTGGATGAGCGCCCGCAGTGGCGGGTTATCGAGGGCGGTTCGCGCAGTTATGTCGGGCCGCTTTGCCAGCCGTTCGCCAGCAGCATTCGCCTTGGCTGTATGGTACAGCGGGTTAGCCGCGACGAAGCGGGGGTGGCACTGTTCAGCGCCGCTGGCAGCGAACGTTTCGACAAGGTCGTGTTCGCCTGCCACAGCGACCAGGCCCTGAGCCTGCTCGAGGCCCCCAGCGCCGAGGAGCAAGCAGTACTGGGCGCGATCCGCTATGCCGAGAACGACGTCGTGCTGCATACAGACACGCGTCTGCTGCCGCGCCGCCGACAGGCCTGGGCCAGTTGGAACTACCGCCTTGGCGGCAACGCCCAGGCCCCGGCTGCCGTCACCTACAACATGAACATCCTGCAGGGCCTGCAGGCCCCGGCGACCTTCTGCGTCAGCCTGAACCAGACCGCGCTGGTAGACCCGGCACAGATTCTCGCCCGTTTTCGCTACGCCCACCCGCAGTACAGCGTGGCCGCCGCCGAGGCGCAATCGCGGCAGCCCCGCCTGCAGGGGCAGGCGCACAGTTATTTCTGTGGCGCCTACTGGGGCAACGGCTTTCACGAAGACGGCGTGGTCAGCGCCCTGCAGGTGGCCAGCCACTTCGGGGAGCAGCTGTGAACAGCGCACTGTGCCTGGGCTGGGTCAGCCATCGGCGCCTGACGCCGCGGCCCCACACGTTTCGCTACCGGGTGGGCATGTTCGAGCTGGACCTGGACGAGCAAAGTCATTGGCTGGGCCTGTCACCCTGGCTGCGGCGCTGGCGCCTGGCGCCGCTGAGCTGGCGCGAGACCGACTACCTGCCGAGCCTGACCGGCCAAGGCATGCCACTGGCCCAGGCCGCACGCGTGCTGGTCGGCAGGGCCACTGGCCATATCCCCAGCGGGCCGGTGCGCCTGCTGTCGCAGCTGCGTTGCTGGGGCCTGTCGTTCAACCCGGTGAGCTTCTACTTCTGCCATGACGCCGATGGGCAGTTGGCGGCGATCCTGCTGGAGGTGCGCAACACACCGTGGCGCGAACGCTTTCACTATGTGCTGCCGGTGCACGGCGACCTGACGAGTTCGTTCCACATGGCCAAGGCCTTTCACGTCTCGCCGTTCATGCCGGTGGCGATGGACTATCGCCTGCGATTCCACCTCGATCCGGCACACCTGCGCATCCACATGCAGAACTGGCAGGCCGGCCACAAGGTCTTCGAAGCCGACCTGGCCCTGCGCCGTGCACCGCTCGATCGGCGCGCCGTACATGGTTACATCCTGGCCTTCCCGTGGATGAGCCTGCGCACGGTCTCGGCCATCTACTGGCAGGCCCTGCGCCTGCTGCTCAAACGTACCCCCATCCATGAACATGCCAAGCACACGGGCGACCTGGCGCTTGGCCAACCTTGCGAGGAACCTGACCATGTCCGACCCGACCCTGAGCGTTAGCAAGTCCGCAGGCCTGGGGCCCTGGCTCGGCGGGCTCGCGCGAGGCGCCGTGCTGGCCCTGTTGGGCAAGCTGCGCCATGGCCACTTGCGCCTGCTCAGCCACGGCCAGCAATGGAGCTTCGGTGATGCCGACAGCCCCTTGCAGGCCGAGCTGGAGGTGCTCGATGACGCCGCCTGGGGGCTGATTGCCGGCAATGGTTCGATCGGCGCTGGCGAGGCCTACATTCATGGTTACTGGCGCAGCCCGGACCTGGCGCTGGTGACGCGCCTGTTCGTCGCCAACCTGGAGGTCCTCGATGCCCTGGAAGGCGGCTTGGCGCGCCTTGGGCGCCCGGCCCTGCGCCTGCTGCACCGGCTCAACCGCAACAGCCGGCGCGGCGCGCGGCGCAATATCCTGGCCCACTACGACCTGGGCAATGCCCTGTTCGAGCAGTTGCTCGATCGCACCATGATGTATTCCGCCGCGCAGTTCGAGCACCCTGCACAATCCCTGGAGCAGGCGCAGCTGAACAAGCTGCAGCGCGTCTGC
>NZ_JABMCN010000117.1 GCF_013179515.1 Pseudomonas sp. CM27 | reverse complement strand
TCGGCCTGCCCCTGCACCTGGTAGCCGGCTTCGTCCAGCGCCATGGGCGCGGCAAACAACCAGCCAGGGCGGCTACCGGGGGCGACCGGCATGCTGCCCTGGGCGCCCTGCTCTCGCGCTTGCCAGGCGCACTCGGGGCGATGATCGGCTGCGGCGCTCAGGCCCTTGACTGCCTCATCCCCCAGCCGGGCGCGCAGGCGCTCGCGCAATTGCTCCCAGGGTTGCGCCTGTTGTGCTCGTGGGTCGAACAACGCATGGTGCTGCGGCACAAAGGCTGGCAGGTCTTCGGCAACCAGCCGCAGGTTGCGCACCGGGGCGGGAATGCGTAGCGGCTCCAGGCGCCCCCGGGCCAGCTCGAACAGCCTTGCGGCATCCCGCTCGGCCGCCAGCAGCCCCACCTTAAGCAAGGTGTCCGGCCCTTCGACGTGTTCCAGGTGCAGGCAGAACCGCTGAACACCACAGTCGCGCCCAGCCAGGAAGGCGGCCAGGTCATTGAGCATGCGCCGCAGCGGGAACAGCAGGGCCTGATGCGATTCGACGTCGAAATTCAGCTCAAGACGTGCTTCGAAGCGGTCCGGCGGCTGGTAGAAATCCAGGCCGAAATTGCGCAGGCCAAGCAATTGGTCAAGGTGCAACTGCACCTGGGCAGGAAAGCGTTTCGCCAGTGTGTCGCGCGGCAAGGCCAGCACCTGGCCCAGTTGCCGCAGCCCCATGCGAGCGAAGGCATCCGCGGCGTCGGCCGGCAAGCCGACACGCTCGATCGGCATGCCCAGGAGCGCCGCCCGGGTGTCGTCAGCATCGGGCACGGCCAGGCCGTCGTGACCATTGGCGAGCATGCGTGCCGCCACCGGGTTGCTGGCCAGGACGATGCGCTGACGCAGGCCCAACTCTGCGAGTTCCTGCCGCAATTGGGCCTCGAACGAGGGCCAGGGCCCGAATAGTTGCAGGCTGGAGCCCACCTCTAGCAACAGCGCCCGTGGATAATGCAGGCTGACCTGGGCACTGAAGCGGTAGGCCCAGGCTGCCAGCAGCTGCTGTACCTGATCGATGCGTCTGGGGTCGGCTTCGACACAGGTAAAGCCATCGGCCAGGGCGCGCGCCGCTGTCAGGGTTTGCCCGGCACGCAGGCCGAGCGCAGCAGCCGCCAGGTTGACCGCCTGCAACACGCGTCGCTGGGTGGGCCCGCCAACCAGCACCAGCGGCGTATCAGGGTCGTCACGCTCACGCAGGACGGTGTCGAGCGCCAGCTGCGGAAGCAGGATGCAGGCCCAGAGCATGTTGCATCAGCCCCGGCCCGGGCAGGCGATGGGCAGCGCTGGTGGCATGCCACCACGGCTTTTCAATACACGCCATTGCGCCGGCCGGGTGTCGACGGCAATGCGCAGCGCTGCGGGCGAAGGGTTGTGCGCCGCCTGTTGCGGCCTGCAGGCGAACGCCAGCGCCTGGCCGGTTTCAGCAGCCACCTGCAGGCGCCGCAAGGCACGGTCATCGGCACGTTCGGGCCAGCACAGCACCGCCGCGCAACTGCCCGAACGCAGGCACTGTTCGGCGGCCCACAAGGCATCGGCCGGCTCGGCATTTACCTGCACCAGCCAGCGCAGGTCCACCCCCGCCGCCTGCCAGGCCGGGGCGTAAGGAATGAAAGGCGGGGCCACCAGCACCACCCGGCTGGCTTCAGTACTCAGCCGGGCCAGGGTCGGCCACAGCAGTTGCAACTCACCGCAGCCTGGGCTGGCCAGCAGCAATTCGCTAAGCGCAGCCGCCGGCCAGCCACCTTCCGGCAGGCGTTCATCAAGGGCGGCATGGCCGGTTGGCTGCAACCCCAGTGGCCGCACCTGGGCCTGCCGGCCACGCCATACCCGGCGCTGATCGAGCAGCCTGTCGAGGTCGACCACCGCGCCCATCAGTCACGCCTCAGCAAGCCGCAGAACACGCCTTCGATGAAGAAGTCCTGTTCCGGCTGCACATCGATCGGTGCATAGGCGGGGTTGCGCGGCAGCAGCCGGTAGGCATTGCCCAGGCGTTGCAGGCGCTTGATGGTCACTTCGCCGTCCAGGCGCGCAACCACGATCTGGCCATCACGGGCATCGCCCTGCTGGCGAATGCCGACCAGGTCACCGTCGAAGATGCCGTCGTCCACCATCGAATCGCCGCGGACTTTCAACAGGTAGTCGGGGGTACGGCGGAACAGGCTGGGGTCGAGCAGCAACTGCTCGTGAATATCCAGGTCCGGGCCGATCGGGGCGCCTGCGGCCACCTGGCCGAGCACCGGTAATTCGAGGATTTCTGGCTTGCGCAAGGGTTCGGCCAAGCGAATGCCCCGCGCCTGATTGGGCGTGACATCGATATAACCGGCCTGGCACAGCGCGGTGATGTGCTTGCGCGCGACGCTGCGCGAGGCAAAACCGAAGCGCTCGGCGATATCGGCCAGGCTCGGTGGCTGGCCGTGGTCGGCGATACGCTCGCGAATGAAGTTGAAAATGGCGCGGCGTTTGGGGGTAAGATTGTCCATGGAGCACATTTGTACTCTTTTCGTGGCTCACTGAACAGCCCCCTTCGTCGTCAGCATTGGTTATGATCCCCTGGCTTGTGTTTTCTTGATCTGGATATCCCATGCTGACCGCCCTGCTGTTCGACCTCGACGGAACCCTTACCGACACTGACACCTTGCACCTGCAGGCCTTTCGCCAACTGCTGCACGAACACGACGGCCGCGAGCTGAGCCAGGCGCAGTTCGACGCGCAGGTCAGCGGCCGGGCCAACGGCGAGCTGTTCGCCGAGCTGTTCAGCGGTGCCAGTGCCGAACAGTGCCAGGTACTGGCCGACCGCAAGGAGGCGCTGTTCCGCGACATGTCGCCTGCGCTCGAGCCGATGCCGGGCCTGTTGCGTCTGCTGGGCTATGCCCAGGATCATGGCCTGGGCATGTGCGTGGTGACCAACGCGCCGCGGCTGAACGCCGAACACATGCTGAGCGCCATGGGGCTGGGGCAGCGATTCGAGCATGTGCTGGTGGCCGAGGAACTGGCACGGCCCAAGCCGGACCCGCTGCCCTACCTTACCGGGCTGCAGCGGCTGGGTGCTGAGGCTGGTCAGGCGCTGGCGTTCGAAGATTCGTTGCCGGGGGTTACGGCGGCCAGTGCTGCGGGGATCTTTACGGTTGGGGTGGCGACGACGCAGAGCCCGGAGCGGTTGCTGGCGGCGGGGGCTGGGTTGGTGATTGACGATTTTGAGGACCCGGCCTTGTGGGCGTTGATCGAAGGGCGGGGGTGATTCGAGGTGTATGACTGCGGGTTTTCAGCGCCTGTGAGATCGAGCGCCCACACACAACCCTGAAGCCCTACCCACCCCAACCACCGCGCTGCCAGGCCACCCCATGCTGATCGACGAAGAACT
Source organism: Pseudomonas sp. CM27 (assembly GCF_013179515.1). GTDB lineage: Bacteria > Pseudomonadota > Gammaproteobacteria > Pseudomonadales > Pseudomonadaceae > Aquipseudomonas. The sequence continues at coordinate 14,271 of NZ_JABMCN010000117.1, read as the reverse complement.
CACCCTCAAAAAGCTGGAAACCTTCCTCGCCTTCATGCGCACCGGCAACCTCGGCCGCGCCGCCGCCGAGCTGTCTACCAGCGCGGTCAGCGTGCACCGCGCCATCCACTCGCTGGAAAACGCGCTGCGCTGCCCGCTGTTCAAGCACGAGGGCCGCCAGCTGATCCCGCTGGAAAGTGCCTACGTGCTGGAGAAGAAAGCCCGCCAGCTGATCCAGGACGCCGAACAGATGGTGCGCCAGACCCGTGAGGCCGCCGGTTTCTACGCCGAACGCTTCCGCCTGGGCGCGCTCTATTCGCTGACGGTGAAAACCGTGCCCAAGCTGGTCATGGGCCTGAAACTGCGCCGCAGCGAACTGAATATCGACCTGACCCTGGGCTCGAACACCGACTTGCTCCAGCGCCTGAAAAACCACGAGCTGGAAGCCATCCTGGTCTCGCTGGACGAGAGCGTCAGCGACCCGGCCTGCGAGCAGCTGCCGCTGTTCTCCGACGACATCTTCCTCGCCGTCCCCACCGACTCGCCCTTCGCCGGGCAGCCCGAGGTGGACCTGGCCGACCTGGCCGACTCCACCTTCATCACCCTCACCCAAGGCTTCGCCACCCACCGCGATGGCGCGCGAGTGTTCCAGCAAGCCGGCTTCGAACCGAAGGTGGCCATGCAGGTGAACGACATCTTCACCTTGCTCAGCATGGTCAGCTCGGGCGTGGGCTTCGCCTTGCTGCCCGGGCGCATCGCCGCGGTTTACGAAAACCGCGTCAGGTTGATTGCCTTGCAGCCGCAGTATCGCCTGCAGCAGCATATCGGTGTGGTGTTTCTGAAGGCGCGGGAGCGTGAGCCGAACCTGCTGGCTCTGCTGGCGGAATGCCGGATGTACAGCCGGGAGCGCTGAGCCGCTGGGCGGCACATCGCCCTTGCAGCCACACCGCCACTGCCGCCAGCCCGGCAGGGATCAACAACGCTGCGAAAACCTGCGCAAAGCTCCAGCCCAGCGCCAGCATCTGGGCCCCGGCAAAGGCGCTGAGCACCGCGCCAATGCGGCCGATCCCACTCATCCAGCTGGCCCCTGTGGCCCGCGCTTCGGTGGGGTAGAACGCTGCCGCCAGTGCATTCATGCCAACGCTCGCGCCATTCAGGCCAAAGCCCACGGCGCTGGCAATCGCGCACAACCAGGCAAAGTCTCCGGCCACCTGGCCGATGGCAAAGATGACCGCGCCACTGAACAGGAAGGTCAGCATCAGTACCCGTTGCGGGTTGCAGCGGTCCATGGCCCACCCCACCGAAATCGCACCCAACGGCCCGCCTATCTGGAAACAGGCAGTGACAATGGCCGCTTCGGATACCGAAAAACCCCCGCCCTCCTTGACCAGCGTCGGCAACCAGCCGCTGAACAGGTAGACCAGGAACAACGCCAGTATGTAACCGGCCCAGAGCATGCAGGTGCCAAAGCGGTAGCGTGGCGAGAGGATGGTGCCGATCGCCCCACCCCTGCCCCTTGGGGTGACCGGCATGACGAAGGTGCAGTCGGCGTTGGCGTGCGCGGGTGACAGCCGGCGGACAATGGCCAGGATCCGCTGACGATCCGCACCTTTGCTGACCAGAAAGGTGACCGATTCCGGCAAGCGCCAGTACAGCAATGGCAAGGTCAGCAGCGGCAACACCCCCGCCAGCACCAGCACGCTGCGCCAGCCCAGGTTGGGGATCATCCAGGCGCTGACGAAACCACCGGCCGCAGCGCCAAGGGAGAACCCGCAGAAGGCCAGAGTGATCAGTAGCGAGCGGCTGCGTGCCGGGGCGTACTCGCTGACCAGGGTGCTGGCATTGGGCATGGCGGCGCCCAGGCCCAGCCCGGTCAGAAAGCGCAGCGCAACCAATGTTTCAAGGTCGGGTGAAAAGGCCGAGGCCAGGGTCCAGACGCCGAACAGCAGCACGCTGCACAGCAATACCGCCTTGCGCCCGTAGCGGTCGGCCAGGGGGCCGGCAATCAGGGCGCCGAGGGCCAGGCCGATCAGCGCAGCACTCAATACCGGACCCAGGCTCTGCGCGCCCAGGCCCCAGTCGCTTTTCAGCTGTGGGGCAATAAAACCGATGATGGCGACGTCCAGCCCATCCAGGGCAATGATCAGAAAGCCCAGGAACACCACCCATTTCTGGTAGCTGCCAATGGGTTGCTGGTCGATCAGTTGGCGCACGTCTAGCGTGTTGTTCATCTGGTAGCACCTGTTGTTGTTTTTATGGAGGTGTATCGGGGCCGCGTTGCGGCCCGATTGCCGGCACAGGCAGGATTACTGCCGGGCGAGGCTGGGTAACCGAACCGGCCGTAGGATCCGCGTCTCCTGCGCCACCACCAGGTCACGGGTGGCATGCAGATAGGCCGCAAAGTCCGGGTCGGCGTCACGCGCGGCACTGCGCTTCTCGAAGTCATCGAGGCTGGCATAACCCCACAAGTGCACCACCTGGTTCAGCGGCCCGATGCTGCTGGTGTAGAAGGCCAGCGGCGCCCCCAGGTGGCGCAGCAGGATCGGCATCGCCAGCTGGTCGAAGGCGTCGAGAAAAGCCGCCATGCAGCGCGGGCGGATGGTGTAGATGCGGTGATCGACGACGGCCTTGTCCATCACGCCACCTCCTGCGCAGTGCCCACTGCCGCAAGCCCCTGCTCGACACCCGCCAGGTGCCGCCCGGTGATGTAGCCGAAGGTCATGATCGGGCCCAGGGTGATGCCCGCACCGGGGTAGTTGCCGCCCATGATGCTGGCGCGGTCGTTGCCGACCGCATACAGGCCGTCGATGGCCTGCCCGTCTGCCGCCAACACCTCGCCGACCACGCTGGTACGTAGCCCGTCGAAGGTGCCCAGGTCGCCCATGATCACTTTCACGGCAAAGTACGGCCCCTCGCCCACCGGGGCCACACAGGGGTTGGGCCGCTGTTGCGGGTCAGCCAGGTAGCGGTTGAAGCTGGTGCTGCCGCGGCCGAACTGGCGGTCTTCGCCCTGCACCGCGCCAAGGTTGTACTCGCGCACGGTCTGCGCCAGCCCTTGCGCATCGATACCGGCCTTGCCTGCCAGCTCGGCCAGGGTGTTGCCCTTGAGCAGGTAACCGTTGCGCAGCAACGGCCCCAGCGGCATGGGAGCGGGCTTGGCAAAGCCCAGGCCGTATTTGCCCAGGGTGCGACGGTCGCACACCAGCCACATGGCCGTTTCAGCCTGCCCGGCACAGGCCTCGATCATGGCCGCACCAACGTCATGGTAGGAGTTCGACTCGTTGGTAAAGCGCCGCCCCGAACGCAACACGCCAATCACACCCGGCTTGTAGCGGTCGAGCAAATGCGGGAAGGCGATATGCCGCCCGCCCCCCATCGGCACCTTGGACACCGGCATCCACGCCGCTGCCGCTTGCAGGCGGATATCGACCTTGGCACCCAAGGCTTCCGCCATGCGCGCACCATCACCGGTGTTGCCCGCCGGCACCGGAGAAAAATGCTCGCCGCCGCGGCGCACATGCGGGTAGGCCTGGCGTAGCCGCTGCAGGTCATGGGAGAAGCCGCCACACGCCAGCACCACACCGCGCCGGGCCTGGATGGTCAGCTCGCTGTCGCCTTGGCCGACTTCTGCGCCCACCACCCGACCGCCTTCGCGCAGCAACCGGCGCGCCGGGGTACCGGTCAGGATCGGAATGCCCAGGTCCAGTGCCGAACGTACCAGCCGGGCCGCCAGGGCATTGCCGCTGGTGACCTGGGTACCGCGACGGTACAGGGCCAGCTCCTTCAGGTGGGTCATCAGGCGCTTGGCCACATACACGAAGGAGGTCAGCGAACGGGTCACATTGAAGAAATGCTTGAGGTCGGCATTCGACGAATTGAACATCATACCGATGAAGGTGATGGTTTTCAGCGGCGGGCGCAGGCGTGCCATGTCTGGCCCCAGGCCGCGAATATCGTAAGGTGCGGCCAGGATCGAGCGGCCAACGTCGACGCCACCTTCGATGTGCGGGTGATAGTCGGGGTACAGCGTGGGCACGAACTTCACCGCTGTCTCGCGCTCGAAAAATTCCACCATCTGCGGCGCGTAGCGCAAAAATGCCTCGACCCCGGCTGCGTCGTAACAGCCACCGGTTTCGTTGCGCAGGTAGGTCATGGCCGCTGCGTGGCTGTCGTTGGCCCCGTGCGCGGTACCGGGCACCCACAGCACGCCGCCGGAAAACGCCGTGGTGCCGCCAAAGCAGTCGTCCTTTTCGATCACGATCACATCCAGGCCGAGCTTTTTCGCGGTGATCGCCGTCGCCAGGCCGCCCGCGCCCGCGCCGACCACCAGTACATCACAGCTGCGCGTATTCATCGGCCTGCCCCCTCGAAGCCTGGGCGCGGGATCAGTGCCATGGGCATGCTCTCCAGGCCGCCATCCACGGTCAGCTCGGCACCGTTGATGTAGTCGGCACGCCGGCTGGCCAGGAACAGCACGGCGTCGGCGATGTCCTGCGGCTCGCCGATGCGCCGGTTGGCGGTCATCGCGCAGCGCTGGCGCTCGACCTGCGGGTCGGCATAGAACGCCGCCGACAACGGCGTGCGGATCAACCCCGGGCACACCGCGTTGCTGCGCACGCCCCGTGGCCCCCACTCCACCGCAAGCTGACGCGACAGCATGCTGACCCCGGCCTTGGCCACGCTGTAGGCGCCGCTGTCGGGTTGCGGGTAGTGGGCGGCAATCGAGGCCACGTGCACGATGCGCCCCTCGCCGCGCGCCAGCATCGAACGGCCGAACGCCTGGGCACACAGCAGGTAGCCACTGAGGTTGACCGCCAGCACCTGGTTCCATTGCTCCAGGGTCAGCTCGTCCAGCGCGCCGGGGCGCAGTACGCTGGCATTGTTGACCAGTACATCGCAGCGCCCGTGCAAGGCCTGCACCTGGGCCGCAGCCCGCTCCACACTGGCCGGGTCGGCGATGTCGCAGCCCAGCGCGCTGACCTCACCGACACTGCGCTCGCCGAGGGTGGCCGCCAGTTCGCGGCATTTGTCCAGGTCGCGGTCCAGCAACACCACATGGGCCTGCTGCTCTACCAGCGCGCCGGCCAGCGCCGCGCCAATGCCACCGGCAGCACCGGTGACCACGCAAACGGCTGAGTCCAGGCCCAACCAGCGAGAAGGAATATTGTTGTTGTGCATGCTGCTCTCCAGAATGTCGCTTGATCTGGGCCACAGCCTAGGGCCGGCAGGCACACCGGCAGAATGGACAAAACCTGCAACCCGCCCCACATTCCGGTCAATTTTCCCTTGCCCGCTGATGCCTGCGTGCAGCTGTGGCACAGTAGCCAGGTACCGATCAGAACAATTACAACGTCATGAACAAGATCCCCAACTACGCCCTGTACGGTGAAACCGCACAGCCGGTGTGGCACGAAGCCCTGCATGTGGAGCGGATCTCCCAGCGCTCCGGCGCGCACAACTGGGAAATCGCTGCGCACCGTCACGAAGGCTTGCTGCAGTTGCTGTACCTGCAGAGCGGTGGCGGGGAGGTGCTGTTCGACAGCCAACGGCTGCAGGTGCAGGCGCCCTGCGTGGTGTACATACCGGCGCAGGTGGTGCATGGCTTTCATTGGGCCGGCCAGGTCGAGGGCCAGGTGATCACTGCCGCGCAGCACCCGCTGGAAAGCATCACCCAGGTGCTGGCCCCGCACCTGCTGGCGCAAGTGCGCAAACCGCAGGTGGTGCCCCTGCCGCTGTGGGCCGACGACGAAGACCCGTTGCTGCCACTGTGCCGTGCCCTGCGCGAGGAATACCACAACCGCGCCCGCGAGCATGTGGCCAGCAGCATGGCATTGTTGTTGACGCTGTTGATCCAGGTTCTGCGCCATGAACCCCAAGTGCCCCAGGGCGAGCACCGCCCGGCGTCAAGGCGCAGCCAGCAGCTGACCAGCTTTCGCGAGCTGGTCGACATGCACTACCGCGCCCATTGGCCACTGGGGGACTATGCGGCGGCACTGGGCATGACCCTGGCGACCCTGGGGCGGCTGTGCCAGGAGCATCTGGGCATGACGCCGATGAATGTGATCAATGCCCGCCTGGTGCTGGAGGCCAAGCGCATGCTCGGGCATTCGAGCCTGAGCGTGAAGGAGATCGCCCACGAACTGGGGTTTGCCGATGTGGGGTATTTCAGCCGGTTTTTCCGCAAGCAGGCGGGAGTCAGCCCTAGCGGGTTTCGCGAAGGTCAATAGTCCTGCCCGGTACCGGCCCTGTGGAAGCGGGTTCACCCGCGAAAGGGCCGCTAGACCACCAAGGCCCGCTGCACCTCACCCACCGTGCTTGCCAGGCTGTTCAGGTGCAGGTTCAACACCCGTTCCACCGGTGCCTGGTCGAGCGGCCAGTGCAAGGCGATGCTCCCGGCCAGCCGCCCTTCGGCGTGCACCGGCAGGGCAATGGCGCGGATCAGGAACGGCAAGCGCACCGGGTACTCCCAGTGGCCTTCGGTGCGCTGGCCAAAGCCCTTGTGCGCATCCTCCTGCAGATCGCGCAGCACCGTGTCGTCGCGCAGCCGCTCATGGGCCGCCAGGCGCTGCACCTCATCGACCGCCAGCTCCCCCAGGCACGCCCGCCCCATCGCTGAATGGAACAGGCTGGCATGGTGGCCGACGATCTGGCAGGTGTGGGGATAGCGCTTGCGCAATACCTGTGGAATGGCACTTTCCATGACTTCCAGCCGCTCGCCGTCGAAACATGAAAGGTCGGCCACCAGCCCGGTGCGTTCGCTGAGCTCCAGCAGCATGGGCGCAGCGCTTTCCACCAGGCGCCGCTTGAAGCGCAGCTGGCGGTCACCGAACAGCCGTCGCGCACTCAGGCGGTAACGCCGGTCACTCAGGCCGCGGTACACCCAACCCTGCTCCTGCAAGGTGGCGAGCATGCGCGACACCGTGGCCTTGGGCAGCGTGGTCAGGTAGTGCAGTTCTTCCAGGCCCAGGGCCTGGTGTTCCCCCAGCAGGTCGACGATGGCCAGCGCCCGCTCCACCGAACGCACGCCGCCACTGTCTGCGCTAATACCCATGTGAATGACCTCCCTGTACTGGATGGTCAGCATAGCCAGCAAGATCCGCGCCTGCCCAGCGCTTTGCTCAGGCTTGCAGGCACCGGGGCGGGCAGCGCTGTACCCAACGGGTGAGCTGCTCGTGGGCGTACGCCAGCTGCAGCACTGCATGGTCGGCCTGGGCCGGGCCTATGATCTGCAGGCCCATGGGCAACCCGGCAGGGTTGAAACCGACCGGTACGCTGATGCTCGGCAAGCCGGCCAGGGTCGGCCCGATCACCACCTCCATCCAGCGGTGGTAAGTGTCCATCGGCCGCCCCCCGACCACCGTCGGCCACGGCTGCCGTGCATCGAAAGGGAACACTTGCGCCGATGGCAACAGCAGGAAATCGTAACGCTCGAACAGGCTGGCCAGCGCGCGGTACCAGTCGCTGCGGTGCAGCGAGGCCTGGTAAACCGCCGCCGCCGTCAGCTGCAGGCCGCCCTCCACTTCCCACTGCGCCTCGGGCTTGAGCAAGGCACGGCTGGCCGGGTCGACATAGGCCGCCGCCAGGTTGCCGTGCACCAGGAAGTGGCGGTGGGTCAGCCAGCATTGCCACAAACGGGTCAGGTCGAAGGCCGGCTGGCAGGCCTCGACCCGGCAGCCCAGTTCAGCGAAGTCGGCGAGGGCCGCCTCGCACAGGGCCATCACCCCGTCGTCCATCGGCAGGTAGCCGTTGTAGTCGCCCAGCCAACCGATCCGCACGCCACGGAAATCGCGCTGCAACTGCGCAGCAAAATCGCGCCGGCCGTCACTCAGCGACAGCGGCACCCGCGCATCACTGCCGGCCTGAATCGACAGCAATCGCGCCACATCAACCACGCTGCGGCCCATCGGCCCCTCGGTGGCCAGTTGCTGAACGAACAGCTCGGGCGCCGGGCCATGGGGCACGCGGCCCTGCGAAGGGCGCAGGCCGAACACGTTGTTGAACGCCGCCGGGTTGCGCAGCGAGCCCATCATGTCGCTGCCGTCGGCCACCGGCAGCAAGCGCATGGCCAGCGCCGCGGCTGCCCCACCGCTGCTGCCACCGGCCACCCGGGCGTGGTCATAGGCATTGGTGGTGGTGCCGAACAGGCTGTTATAGGTCTGCGAGCCAAGGCCGAACTCAGGCACATTGCTCTTGCCAACGATCACTGCCCCGCTGGCCCGCACCCGCGCCACACTGATTGCATCCTGCTCGGGCACGTGCTCGGCAAACAGCGGCGAACCCAGGGTGGTGCGCAGCCCGGCGGTGGCGGCCAGGTCCTTGATTGCCTGCGGCATGCCATGCATCCAGCCGCGCGAGTGGCCACGGGCCAGTTCGCGGTCCCGCTCATCGGCTTCCACCAGCAGCCCTTCGGCCGGGCGCAGCGACACCAGGGCGTTGACCTGCGGGTTGAAACGTTCGATGTGCCCCAGGTAGGCCTGCATCACCTCGCGGCACGACACCTGACGGGCATGGATGGCCTGCGACAACGCCTCGGCATCGAGGACAACAATGGGGTCGATGGCTAGCGGCTTCACGGTTTTACTCCAAAGTTGAAGGCGGCAGGCTTGCTCGCCCGTGGTGCTTCTTTCAGGCAGTAGGTGCCCAGCAGCGTCAGCAGGCAGGCGAACAGTACGTAGAACGAAGGCGCCACCGGGGTGCCAAGCACCTTGGTCAGCCACGTGACGATCAACGGCGCAAAGCCACCAAACACCATCACCGCAACGTTATAGGCGACCGACACGCCGGTGGAGCGCACCTCGACCGGGAACTGCTCGGCCAGGGCGGTGGGTGCCGGGCCGAAGAAACCGCCGATGGCGGTACACAGCAACAGTTGCATCACCAGCAGGCGTTCGATGGATGGCGCAGCGGCCACCCAGACGTACAGCGGGTAGACCATGACGAAGAACGCCAGGGTAAAGGCCATCAGCACCGGGCGCCGCCCCACCCGGTCCGATAACGCCCCGGCCAGGGGAATGACTACGGTCATCAGCGCTACTGCCAGCATCTGCACCAGCAGCACCTGGTCCAGCGGCAACCCCAGGCTCTGGTGGGCAAAGGTCGGCATGTTCACCAGCACCACATAGAACGACACAGTCGCACCACAAGCCAGGCCCATCGACACCAGCAGGCTGCGCCGGTGCTCACGCAGCACCTGCAACAAGCCGGGCGACTGGCCCTTGGCCTGGCGGCGCGCCTGGATGAATTCCTCGGGTTCCTCCATGTGCTTGCGAATCCACAGCCCCACCGGGCCGATCAGCAGGCCCAGCACAAACGGGATCCGCCAGCCCCAGCTGTCCAGCGCAGCAGGTGAGCACAGGTGCGTGACCAGCGCCACCATCGACGCCCCGGCAAACACCGCCAGGCATTGCCCCACCAGCTGCCACGAGCCATACAAGCCCTTGCGGTGGGCCGGCGCGCTTTCCACCAGGAAGGCCGTGGCGCTGGCGTACTCGCCACCGGTGGCAAAGCCCTGCAGCATGCGCGCCACCACGATCAGCAGCGGCGCGGCCATGCCGATGGCCAGGTAGTCGGGGGCAAAGGCAATCATGGCGATCGACACCGTCATCAGCCGGATGATCAGCTGCATCGCCGCCTTGCGGCCCTTGCGGTCAGAATACATGCCCAGCAGCACGCCGCCGACCGGGCGCATGAAGAAACCGACGCCGAAGGTGGCCAGGGCCATCAGCAGCGAGGCGTACTCGTCGTCGGACGGGAAAAACTGCCGGGCGATGATGCTGGCCAGAAAGCCATACACGATAAAGTCATACCACTCCAAGGCGTTGCCGATAACGGCCGCTACCACTTGCCGGGTACGCGACACGCCGGTGCTCGAAGTCTGCATAGGAACACTCCACAGGATGATTGGGTGATCGCCCAGGCGCGGTCGCGCCCGGGTTCCAGCGGCAGTCGTGAAAAAGGCAGGTCAGGCGGGCGCGAGCCAGCGCTCTGCCAGGGCGCCCCAGTAGGCGGCGCCGGTCAGCAGAATGTCGTCGTTGAAGTCGTAGGCGGGGTTGTGCACCATCGGCCGCGCCACGCCGTTGCCAATGAACAGGTAGGCGCCGGGGCAGCGTTGCAGCATCCAGGCAAAGTCCTCGCTGCCCATCAGCTTGCGGGTGTTGCCGTCCACTGCGTCGGCGCCCAGCAACTCCACCCCTACCTGGGTGGCGAAGGCGTTTTCTGCGGCATGGTTGACCAGCACCGGGTAGGCCGGGCGGTGTTCAAGGGTGGCGCGGCAGCCAAAGCTTTCGGCCTGGCTGACGATGATCGCCCGCACCCGCTCCAGGGTCAGCGCCCGTACCTGGGCATCGAGCGCACGCAGGCTCAGGCGCAGCACCGCCTGTTGCGGGATCACGTTGGCCGCTTCGCCAGCCTGCAAGGCGCCGACGGTGACCACCGCCGCTTCCTGCGCATCGATATTGCGCGCCACCACCGTTTGCAGCGCCATCACCACACTGGCGGCGGCCACCAGCGGGTCCACGGTCAGGTGCGGCATCGAGCCGTGCCCGCCGACCCCTTCGAGGGTGACCGTTAGCAAGTCCTGCGAAGCCATCATCGGCCCCTCGCGAAAGCCCAGGTGCCCGGCTGGCAAGCCTGGCATGTTGTGCATGCCGAACAGCGCATCGCAGGGGAAGCGCTGCAGCAGGCCATCGGCGAGCATCGCCTCGGCACCGCCCTGCCCCTCTTCTGCCGGCTGGAAGATCAGCGTCAGGGTGCCATCGAACTGCCGGGTCGCCGCCAGGTAGCGCGCCGCCCCCAGCAGCATGGTGGTGTGCCCATCGTGGCCGCAGGCGTGCATGCACCCCTGGTGCTGGCTGCTGTAGGCCGCGCCGGTGGCTTCGTGAATAGGCAGCGCGTCCATGTCGGCGCGCAGGCCCAGGCGGCGTGGGCTGCTGCCATTGCGCAGCACGCCGACCACGCCGGTCTTGCCGATGCCGGTGTGCACCTCGTAGCCCCACGCCTCGAGCAATTGGGCGACCAGCGCCGAGGTGCGGCTTTCTTCAAAGCCCAGTTCCGGGTGAGCGTGGATATCGTGGCGGATAGCGTGAAGGTCGCTGGCCACGTCGTTCAGCCAGGCCAGGATGTGCTGATGTCGGGACATGTTGGAGTCTCCTTGCGCGGGTGGTTTCCCGTTCTTGTTGTTCGCTTGAGGTCACGACGGGTGAGGCAGGTCGTGCTGTGAGACAGATAAGCGCGAGGCGTGGTGGAGTACAACCGAAACTGGTTTCACACGGTGGAACCGAAAGAGGGCGACTGGCGGGCAAGGCGGTTGGTAGTGCAGTCAGGCGTGCGGGTGAAATGCAGGAAGTGGCCGAGGACGTTCTCTATGCTGCGAAGGTGTCGCCGTTGCGGTTGATTACCGCGGGCAGCTGGCCATGTTCATCGTAGCGGTACTGGGTGAGCGTTTCGACGACCTGGCTGTCGACCACGCGCTTGATGTGGGTCAGTGTGCCGTCGGGGGTAAAGACCAATCACAAAAAACCTCGCATAGAGGCTAGGCAGGGCTGAAGTCTGACGCATATGCAATACATGCCACCACGATGCCGCGAACTTCACGCCCCATCAGCTAAACCCTGTAAATATAAAATTTCGAATGATCATTAAAAAAATACAGGCCAACCAAATGGTCACCAACTCGCTCGACGAATATCTCCGTACCAGCCATGCTATTAGGGGCATATGCAATCATTGAAGACACCCGCCGACCTTCATACCTATACTCATAACACCAGAATTCACCATCATCTTCCAAGCGACACGAGATATAAGGGACGCCGCTTTCAAAGATCACACCAGAAGCGCGAACTGCATCTCCACTATCATCAAATCGAACTGACGACCTAAATTGACCTTCGTTCTGATATATTTCAGCCTCTATTATTGTCGAGCTCACACCGTATATATCTGACCTATAAAAGCCTCCTACCCCAGAACAATAAAACTTAAAGCAATTCCTTTTGCTTTTCGGCTCATTGTCCAGAATAGGATACGGAGTGACCCCTGCCAACTCTAATCCAAAAGGCACTATTGAAAAACCAGGACCCTTCGACCACTTCACATCCTCACCTTGGCCCCGCTGCGCACCCACAACTTCAGGAGGATTCATTTCAAGTTTAGACTGTAAGCTTTCGAGCAAAAATTTAAATTTATCAGGAACCACAACTACCTCCTAAGAGAAAATGTCGGATTCATGTTTTAGACCAGACACAAAAGCATCAAATGCCTCAATAAGCCAACGATACGCATTTAATTGATCTTCAGGCATGCCACAATTATGTGTCATAGAAAAACTGCTTGAATGCATCGGTTAAACCAGTGGATATCTGCCCTTGAGATACTGCAACACCATTTACATCAACCGCCGACTCAGACTTTGATAACTTTATTGACATGATAACCGCTCAAATAAGCATCTTCCGGTATTGGTTTATGGAGCGTGACCTGTAAGCCAGCCTTCAGCTGATTCCAAAATATTTTAACGTCATCGTAGACCCGGTTCATTTCAGAACTCTAACTTGTTGGCCGCCGTATACCGGGAAACAAAAACTCTTTTGATGGATCCCAGTTAACACCAGTTTCTCGATAGTTTTTGATTCGCAAAATAATTTTTCCGGAATCACCCACCATCCCACAAAGCTCATAGCGATGAATTAACGCCAAGTCGACATCTGGAGACAGAAAATCCTTAATCATACGCGCACCGATATTCGAATAATTCTCCGATAACTCTATAAGTTTCGCACCGGTATCTCCAGGGCTGCCAAATATTGCTGAAAGCATGAGCTTCTCCGCAGGACGCGCATTCGGCACCACAGAATCACTTGAGACTACACATGAGAAAATTTGTTTTATGTTTTTTATTGATACAAAAATAGTGAACAACAAATCAACGCTATTCAAATCGATATCTTTCCAGTTGTCATCTTCCCTGAAGACATTAAAAACCTCCAAAAGGTGATTATTTCTCATCTGAGCGATAGTATGCACACCCGCTTCTACATTGATACTTAAAACCAGGCCTTCTTGCCACTTTAAAGATTTCAGCATGTTGTGATTCCTTTAACTGTCCCGCTAGCTTTAGCATTACCACTCGGAGCTAAGCCAGTAGATCTCCGGATAACCTTCTGAAATAGACAATATAAAATTTTTAACCAAAAGCTGCTCCAACAAGACCTTCTACTCAGCAACATGCCAATTACTCGATCTTAATCTATCCTATCAAGCACACATGGAAAAGTCCTATAATCGCTCACCCAGGCGGCACTGAAAAAAGCGAGTACCTATAAGCAGTTATGCACCTATGTTGCAATGCTGAACCTTTCATATCGCCAAAAACCTAATAAGAGGTGCGCCAGAGCCGCACCTCAATACCCACGCAACACAAACTCCCCCCCTAAATTAAAACTTCATAAAAGCATCGTTTTCAAAATAATACTTAAAGGCTTCAAAATAATCTTCAACTTTAGCTGAGGGCAATTGTCGATCCGTATACTCAATTACATCTTGTATCATAGGGGTATCCAGCGTTTCAATCCACCCTTCACTCGCCACCTGAGGAGGAAGATAATCAGTGGAATCCGCAGGGAAGTCACGACTATCTAGCGAAAATGCTCCCTTTGTATCTAAATTCCATCCTGAGTTCGGAAGGTAAAACCAAGAGTCTGGCATCTTATCCAGATTTTCTAAGACTTCTCGTATGCTATAAGTTTTCATAATTACCTCAACACGACGTACTTTGTAATTTCTCAAATCTACCCTTTTGATTCGGGTGCAAGCTGGTCTGCACTGGCCCTTTCGTAAACTCCAGCGGCGTACCAATCTGATCCGTATGGAAGTAGTAGAGCTTCTGCCCTTCCCCTTCGACCTGATCAACCCGAGCTAATGGCGCATAGGTACCTGGTTCATACAGGTAGAGAATGCTCTGCCCCGGCGTCTTCTCGCGCAGCATCCTCAACCCTTGCCACAGAAAGCGCTTCTGCTCGACCTGGCCATTGATCTCAGCCTGCTTGGCTACCCGCCGCCCTAAGCTGTCATAGCGATACTCACCCCGACTTTCCAGCTTGCCATTGACCAGCGTCTCCGCCCGCACCAGCCGGTTCTCGCAGTCATAGCTGAAGTGCTGCAGCTTGCCGGTCCCCGAGCGCTTTTCGATCAGGTTACCCCAAGGGTCATAGCGATACTCCTGATCACGCCACCGCTTGATCCGGTTGTCCTTGACCTTGTCGAACTGCCGCGCATTGAAGTCCAGCCGGTTCG
>NZ_JABMCN010000116.1 GCF_013179515.1 Pseudomonas sp. CM27 | reverse complement strand
GCGCAGCTATAAAGAGGTCCTGCGTGAGACCAAGCCCATGCAGGTCGGTGGACGCTGGCGTGGCCTGGCGCTTTCGGCCACGCTGACAATATTGGGTATCGTCGCTTCGGTGATGACCGGTGGCGCCGCCTCGGTGCTCTTCGCCGCGATGACGGTCTGCTCGGTACTCTCGTTCAGCTTCGAGGTGGCCTCTGTATTGACGGAGGAGTCCCACCCTGAACTGTCCAGGAAGCTAGGCTATGCGTCGCTGGCGTTTGCGCTGGCGTCGCTTACTGAAAGTGCGGTGGGCCTGATCAAGAAGCTACCGGCCCTGGTCAAGAACGGGATGCGAGCGGTGCGCCAGGTCGGCAAAAGGGTCTTGCACGCCAAGGATCTTACCAGGCCTCCGACCAGCACCGCGCGCTTCAGCGAGTACGCGATGCAGAACCTTAAGGGCGCTCGCACTTCCACCGAGGCAGTGACACCTGCCCGCCGTGGCATAGGGAACACGCTCAAGGCCAAAGCCAGCCAATTGATCGACTACCTGGGCGAGGCAAACTTCAAGGACCTTCGAGAGGTGGAATATTGGAGTTTAAGGATAACGGGGAAAGCCCAGCACAAGCTTTATCTCCTGAACAACTTCGCGATCCTGCCTCGTCGCGGAACAGCAGCCGCCTTGGTAGTAGACAAGGCGATCGAAACCTACATTGCAACCAGCTCCATCATCGCACTCTCAAGCAATGATGCGTCAGACCCCGTCACGCCATGGGGACGTTACACCGTAAAGGTAGAGCAGATGTACAGTTGGGGCCAAAAAGGTCGTGGGCATCTGCTGCAATAGTTCCAGGAAGATTATCGCTTGCTACCGATCATGCAACATGCGGCAGACGTGAAATGCGACAGTACTAAAGTACATTTCAAATGGTCAGCCTTTTTATTGATACCTTAGCGTCAAATCCAACCAGGAGCGATAAACATGAGCGATATAAAGACGGCAAAAGTCAAGATGTACAATGCCTCACTGAAAGCGGGCTTCCTCGACTACGAGATCGAAGATGAAGATGTCATCCTGGCTGAGGAGGCAGTGGGATCGCTAAACTTGAAAAATGGTGACATGGTGAGATTCACAGTAGTAAAAAAAGGCAGCAGGCACTACGCCACCAATGTAGAGCTTACGTAATTACGCAAAGCCAGTGTCAGACGGCAGATCGGCGAACACGCTCGCCCAACCGCCCCGGCCTGCATTGACACTTCGCGGCTGATAGGCGCTAGCTGAGGGACCTGGTGTGGTGTTGCGCAAACACCTTGCCAGGTATCCTCGCTTACTCCCTGCCCATAGCCAGATTGTGTAGCCGGCCTACCTGGTCTGCTCCGTGCGATGTTTGCTGCATCTGGTCTCGCTCCCCGCCATGAACAAATCTTCATGTTGCCCGTCAGCGCCCTGATCACGGGCTACCCAGCCAATATCAGGCTGACGCCCCCCGCCACTCGCCTTGAGGGTGCAGTAGGTGTTGCGTAGCATCCCCGGCCCGATCGCGCGCCCGCACGGCGCGATACCTTGCAAAAACGAGCCACCGATGCCGCAACCCATCCCCCTCAAGGACCACGAAAAGGAAAAGCACCTGGTCAACCGCCGGCTTCTCGCCTGCGCCGCCCTGGTGTTCAGCCTGGTCTGTGTACTGGTGGGCCGGCTCTACGTGCTCCAGGTGCTGCAACACGACCAGCAGACCGCCGTGTCGGAAAACAATCGCGTGCACGTGCTGCCCATCGCCCCTGAACGCGGGCTGATCTACGACCGCAACGGCGTGGTGCTGGCCGACAACAAGCCCAGCTTCGACCTGACCATGACCCGCGAGCGGGCCGGCGGCGACTCGGCCAAGGTGCTCGATACCCTGGCGCAGGTGCTGGGCCTGAACGAAGATGACCGCAAGCAGTTCGACAAGGACCTGCGGCGCGGGCGCAAACCGTTCGAGCCGGTTACCTTGATGGTCGGGCTGAGCGAAGAGCAGATCGCCCTGGTGGCAGTCAACCAGTTCCGCCTGCCAGGCCTGGATGTCGAGCCGCAGTTCATTCGCGAATACCCGTTGGCCGAGCATTTTGCCCACTCGGTGGGGTATGTGGGGCGCATCAACGAGCGCGAAACCAAGACCCTCGACAGCACCGAATACCGCGGTACCCAGTCGATCGGCAAGACCGGCATCGAGCACTTCTACGAAAGCCAGTTGCACGGCCATGTGGGCTACGAGGAAGTCGAGACCAACGCCCAGGGCCGGGTAATGCGCGTGCTCAACCACAAGGCGCCTACACCGGGGCAGGACATTGTCCTGACCCTGGACTCGCACCTGCAGGTGGCTGCGGAGAAAGCCCTGGGCGACCGCCGTGGCTCGGTGGTGGTACTGGACCCGGCCAACGGCGATGTACTGGCGATGGTCAGCAACCCCAGCTTCGACCCCAACCTGTTCGTCAAGGGCATCAGCTTCAAACAGTACGCCGCCTTGCGCGACTCCATCGACCGCCCGCTGTTCAACCGCGTGCTGCGCGGCCTGTATGCGCCCGGCTCGACAGTGAAGCCGGAAGTGGCCATCGCTGGCCTCGACAGCGGCGTGATCACCCCGGGCAGCCGGGTGTTCGACCCGGGCTACTACGAGCTGCCCAACTACGAGCACAAGTACCGCAACTGGAACCGCAGTGGGGACGGCTGGGTAGACATGTACACCGCGATCATGCGGTCCAACGACACCTACTTCTACGACCTGGCGCACAAGCTGGGCATCGACCGCCTGCACGACTACATGGCCGAGTTCGGCCTGGGCCAGAAGGTCTCGCTGGACATGTTCGAGGAGGCTTCCGGGCTGATGCCGTCGGCCCAGTGGAAGCGCGCCACGCGGCGCCAGGCGTGGTTCCCGGGTGAGACGCTGATCCTTGGTATTGGCCAGGGTTATATGCAGGTGACCCCGTTGCAGCTGGCCCAGGCCACCAGCCTGCTGGCGAGCAAGGGTGTGTGGCACCGCCCGCACCTGGCCATGACGGTGGGCGGCGATACGCCGGTGGACCCCAACCCGATGCCCAATATCGTGCTGCATGACAAGCATGCCTGGGACCAGGTCAGCCAGGGCATGCAGATGGTCATGCACGACCCGCGCGGCATCGCCCGCGCCGCTGCGGCCGGGGCGCAGTACCGGATTGCCGGCAAGAGCGGCACCGCACAGGTGGTGGCGATCAAGCAGGGCGAGCGCTACAACCGCAACAAGACCCTCGAACGGCACCGCGACAACGCCCTGTTCGTCGGATTTGCGCCGGCCGACCACCCCAGCGTTGTAGTGGCGGTGATGATCGAGAACGGCGAAGCCGGTGGCCGGGTGGCAGGGCCGGTGGTGCGCGAGGTGATGGATGCCTACCTGCTGGATGAACAGGGGCATCTGAAGCCGGAGTTTGCGGGCGGGGCAAGCGCAAAGGGCGTGCCGCACACTTAGGGGCGCTCCTCAAGCCGCCCCCCCCCCCCCTGCACCCAACCCCCAGCCAAAACATCCCATTCCCCGTCCCTCCCGTCATAGTCCCCCCGCCCCCCCAATGCCATAGTGGAGAAAACAACACGGATAAAAATCCCATGTACAGAAACACCGCTACCCCCGCGGACGACAACGGTTGCGGCTGGTTCCACCTCAGCCCCGAGCGCCAGCCCCGCGCCGCACACCGAGGGCGGAGCGAGGCACGCTGGGTGGTGCTGGGCGCGGGCTTCACCGGCCTTGCCGCAGCGCGGCAACTGGCGCTGCACCACCCCGACGACGAAATCATCCTGGTCGATGCCCAGGAGGTCGGCTTCGGCGCCTCGGGACGCAACTCGGGCTTCGCCATCGACCTGCCCCACGACATCGGTGCCCCCGACTACATCGGTGACCTGGCCACCGCCAGGATGAACCTCAAGCTCAACCTGCGCGCCCAGTCGATCCTGCGCGGGCTGATCAACCAGCACGGCATCGACTGCCAGATCCGCCCGGACGGCAAGTACCAGGCCGCCGTCGAAGACAAGGGCCTGGCCGTGCTGGAAGCCTACCGCAGCGGCCTGGAAAAACTCGGCCAGCCCTACCAGATGATCGATGCCCGCGACCTGCCCGGGCACGTCGGCACCCCGTTCTACCGCAAGGCGCTGTACACCCCGGGCACCCAGCTGTTGCAACCTGCCGCCCTGGCCAAGGGCCTGGCCGAAAGCCTGCCAGGCAACGTGACCCTGCACGAACGCACCACCATCACCCACATCGAGCAGGGCCGCCGCATCACCCTCAAGCACGCCAACGGCGAGATCATCGCCGACCAGTTGCTGCTGACCAACAACGCCTTCGCCTCGCACTTCGGCTTCCTGCCCGGCCGCCTGCTGCCGATCTTCACCTACGCCAGCATGACCCGCCCGCTGACCGAAGCAGAACAGGCCCGTCTGGGCGGCAAGGCCACCTGGGGCATCATCCCCGCCGACCCGTTCGGCAGCACCCTGCGGCGCACGCCGGACCAGCGCCTGCTGGTGCGCAACAGCTTCAGCTTCAACGCCGATGGGCGCGCCCACCCGCGCCATATTGCCCGCGCCGGGCGCCAGCACCGCGACGCGTTCGAGCGGCGCTTCCCGATGCTGTCGGGCATGCCATTCGAATACACCTGGGGCGGCTCGATGTGCCTGTCGCGCAACCACCTGTCGCACTTCGGCACCCTCGCCCCCAACGTGCATGCCGCGCTGTGCTGCAATGGCCTGGGCATCACCCGTGGCACCGCCACCGGCACCCTGCTGGCCGACTGGCTGTGCGGCGAGCGTGATGAGCTGATCGACTTTCTGCTGGGCTCCAAAGGGCCCAACCGCAACCCGCCGGAACCGCTGCTGAGCGTGGGCGTGAACCTCAACCTGCATTGGGGCCAGCGCCGCGCCGGCCTGGAAAGCTGACAAGGAGACACCATGCACAGCCTGGGCATTCTAGGGGTGGGCGAGCTCACCGAAAAAGTGGTCATCGGCCTGCGCCGCAGCGGTTTCGATGGCCCCATTCTGCTTTCTCCGCGCAATGCCGACCGGGCCGCCATGCTGGCCCGTGAACATGCTTGTCAGGTGCTGCCGAGCAACCAGGCCGTGGTGGACCAGGCCGAGCTGGTGCTGATCGGCGTACGCCCGCATTCGTTGGCCGAACTGGCCGAGGAAATCAGCCTGCGCCCCGGCCAGCGCCTGGTGTCGCTGGCCGCCGGGATCAGCCTGGCGCAGCTGGCGAGCGCGTTTCCCGGTGCGCTCTGCGTGCGTGCGATGCTGTCGTACGCAGCGCAATATAACCAGTCCACCGTCGTGGTCTGCCCGCCCGACGCACTCACCACCGAATACCTGGCGCCCTTGGGCAAGCTGGTGGTGCTGCACGGCGAGCCCGAGTTCGAGTTGGCCACGGTGGCGGCGTGCATGAATGGCTGGTTCTACTTCCTGCTCCACGACCTGCAGCAATGGCTGATGGACAAAGGCCTGCCAGCGGCCGAGGCACGGGCGCTGGTGCTGGGCAATCTGCAGGACTGCGTGGCCAGCGCGGGGCAGCAGCCGGAGTACACGCTCAAGGCCCTTGGACAGGCCATTGCCACCCCGGGCACCTTCACTGCGGATGGACTGGCGGTGCTGATGCATCAGCCGGTGAGCGCGACCTGGGGAGCCGCGTGCGAAGTGGTGCTGGATGCACTGTTGACCCGTTCGCAGTTGGCTGGATCGAAGTAGAGGCCAGCTCTCAGCCACGCAACTGGTACCAGGTGGTCTTGAGCTGCGAATACTTGTCGAACGAATGCAGCGACAGGTCGCGGCCGAATCCGGACTGTTTACCACCGCCAAACGGCACCGTGACATCCAGCGCATCGACCGTGTTCACCGACACGGTGCCTGCCTTCAGCGCCCGCGCCACCCGGTGCACCTGGTTGAAGTCGTCGCTCCACACCGAGGCCGCCAGGCCGTAGATGCTGTCGTTGGCCAGGCGCACCGCCTGCTCCTCGGTGTCGAAGGCGCTCACCGCCAGTACCGGCCCGAAGACCTCCTCTTGCGCCAGGCTCATGCAGCGCTCGACACCGGCAAAAATGGTCGGCTCGATGTAGTTGTCCGAACCGGCGATGGTCAGCCGCCGCCCACCGCACAGCAACCGCGCCCCTTCCTGCCCGGCTCGAGCGATGGCCGCTTCGATCCGGCCCGTCTGCCCGGCGTCGACGATGGCCCCGGCACGGCTCGCGGGGTCCAGCGGATTACCCGGCAGCCACTGGCGGGCCTTGGCCTGCAGGCGCTCGATGAACTCATCATGGATGGAGCGCTGCACATACAGCCGCGAGTTGGCCGAACACACCTCACCCTGGTTGAAGAAGATGCCGAACGCCGCCTTTTCCGCCGCCAGGTCCAAGTCCTGGCAGTTCTCGAACACCAGGTTGGGGCTTTTGCCGCCGCACTCCAGCCATACCTGCTTGAGGTTGGACTGGGCCGAGTACTGCATGAAGTACTTGCCCACCTGGGTGGAGCCGGTGAACACCAGGCAATCCACATCCGGGTGTAGCCCCAGCGCCTGCCCGGCCTGCTCGCCCAGGCCCGGCACCACGTTCAGTACCCCTTCCGGCAACCCGGCCTGCAGCGCCAGCTGGGCCAGGCGCAGGGCCGAGAACGGCGACTGCTCGGCGGGCTTGAGCACCACGCTGTTGCCGGCGGCCAATGCCGGGGCAAGCTTCCAGGCGGCCATGTCGAGCGGGAAGTTCCACGGGACCACCGCAGCGACCACGCCCAAGGCCTCCCGGGTGATGGTGGCGAGGGCATTGGCTGCGGTAGGCGCTACCTGGTCGTATAGCTTGTCCAGCGCCTCGCCGTACCAAGCGAACACATGTGCCGAGCCCGGTACGTCGATGTTGTAGGCGTCCATGACCGGCTTGCCCATGTTCAGCGAGTCCAGCAGGGCCAGCTCTTCACGATGGGCCATGATCAGCTCGGCCAGGCGCAACAGTACTTTCTTGCGCTCGGTCGGGGCCATGCGCGGCCAGGGGCCTTGCTCGAAGGCCCGACGGGCGCTGGCGACGGCCAGGTCGACCTCGGCCTGGCCGCAGGCGGCGACCTGTGCCAGGACCTGGTTTGTGGCGGGGTTGATGGCGGCGAACGTTGCGCCGCCCTGTGCGTTGACGGCTTTGCCGTCGATCAGCGCGCAGGCGGGAAGATACAGGTCCGAGGCGCGTTGTTGCCAGAATTCGAGGGTGTACATTTGTACTCCAGGTAACCGCCATCGCGGTCTCTGTTGCTCATAAGGTGCAGTTTTCGTACAGCCCTGTGGAAGCGGGTTTACCCGCGGGCACCAGCAAAGCCGGTGCCACACACCGCGTCGCATTCTTCGCGGGTGAACCCGCTCCCACAGGGGTGGCGGTGGGCTTGCGGATGGTCAGAGCCTGCCGACCAGGCGCGCGGTACGGTCCACGGCGATGCGGGTCTTTTCGACCAGCTCGTCCAGCTCGCCATGGCTGGCGATCAGCGCCGGGGCCATGATCATCCGGCCGAGGGTGGAGCGAATGATCACCCCTTCCTCGAAGCCGAAGGTGCGGCATTGCCAGGCCAGGTCGTTCTCGTTGGCAAAGCGCTTGCGCGTCGGCTTGTGTTCGGCAAACTGCAGCGCTGCCACCAGCCCGGCACCCTGCACCTGGCCGATCAACGGGTGATCGGAAAACACCTCGCGCAAGATGCGCTGCAGGTACGGCCCGGTGTCTTCCTTCACCTGGCGCACGATGCCTTCGTCACGCAGTGCCTTCAGGTTGGCCACCGCCACCGCCGCCGCCACCGGGTGCCCGGAATAGGTCAGGCCGTGGGCAAACACCCCGCCGCGCTCGACCAGCGCCTCGGCAATGCGCTTGCTCAGCACCAGCCCACCCATGGGCACGTAGCCGCTGGTCAGGCCCTTGGCGATCGACAGCGTGTCGGGCTCGAAGCCGAAGTACTCATGGGCGAACCATTCACCGGTGCGGCCAAAGCCACCAATCACCTCGTCGGCACACAGCAGCACGTCGTACTGGCGGCAGATGCGCTGGATTTCCGGCCAGTAACTTTCCGGCGGGAAGATCATGCCACCGGCACCCTGGAACGGTTCGGCGATAAAGCCTGCTACGTTCTCGGCGCCCAGTTCGAGGATCTTTGCTTCCAGCTGCAGCGCGCAGCGGCGGCCGAACTCGGCCGGGGTCAGCTCGCCGCCCTCGGCGTACCAGTACGGCTCGTCGATGTGCGCCACATCCGGGATCAGCCCGCCCATTTCGTGCATGAACTTCATGCCGCCCAGCGCCGTGGCCGCCAAGGTCGAGCCGTGGTAGCCGTTCCAGCGGCCGATCATGATCTTCTTGGTCGGCTGGCCGACGACTTGCCAGTAGCGGCGCACGGTACGGATCAGCACCTCATTGGCTTCGGAGCCTGAGTTGGTGTAGATCGCGTGGCTATAGTGCCCGGGCAGCAAGCTGAACAGCAGTTCGGACAGTTCGATCACCGCCGGGTGAGTGGTGTGGAAGAACATGTTGTAGTAGGCCAGCTGGTCCATCTGCGCGGCAGCGGCGGCGGTCAGGTCGCGGCGGCCGTAGCCGAGCTGGGTGCACCACAGGCCCGACATGCCATCCAGGTAGCGCTTGCCCTCGCTGTCCCACAGGTGCAGGCGTTCGCCACCCACGATCACCCGCGGCCCTTCGGCGTTCAGCGCCTTCTGGTCGAGGAAGGCATGGATGTGGTGCGCGGCATCGGCTGCCTGGTAGTCACGGGTCTGGCGTTGCGGGGCGAAAGGCGCATTCATTGTTGGTTTTCCTTTGCGGTGGGGTTGCAGGGCAGCTGGCGCTCAGCGCAGCTTGCCCATGTAGCTTTCCAGCGGGTCCCTGCCCAGCACGCCCTGGGCATTGGCCAGCGCGTCGATGAACAGGGAAAACAGCTCGGACTGGGTACCGATGTCGAGCTTGGCGTAGACGTTCTTGCGGTGCGACTTGATGGTGTCTTCCGACACCCCCAGGCGCTCGGCCAGCGACCTGGTGGAGTGGCCACGCAGGATCAGCTGGGCGATACGGCATTCACGTTCGGTCAGCAGCGAGCTGCCAAAGTTGTTCAGGGCCGCGTGGATGCGTTGCTCGAGGATGTTCTCGAATCGCCCGGCACGGCTGTCGAGCCCGGCAAAGTGCTTGCCGAGCACCGCCAGCACCCAGGGCGTGATGCGCCCGAACAATTCGCGGCTGTGCCCGTCGAGCTTGTCGGTGAACGCCAGCGACACCGCCAGGCTGTGCCCTGGCGCCACCTGCAGGATGTAGTTGAGCTCATCCTCCAGGTGCGAGTGGCGGTAGAACGACTGGTAGTACTCACTGACCTCGAAATGGTCGGGCGCTATGTCGAACAGGCCGTAGCAGCCCGATTCGACCTGCTCCACGCAGGCACCGTAGAACGGGTCGAGCAGGTAGAAGCCGGACAGGTAGCGGCTGACATTGCCCTCGGGTTGCCAAGGCGCCTTGTCGTCCTGCTCGAACAGCGCGCTGGGCATGCCAGCCTGCGGGTACAGGTATACCGTGGTGGCCTGGATAGGCCGGATCACGCCAAGCGCCGCAAACAGGGTGGCGGCAAAGCCCGGCCGGCCGATGGCCTCGGTGACCTTGGCCAGGTGCTCGAACCACGGTTGCGAAAGCAATTGATCAGTCACTTTGGGCCTGCCGTATCAAGTAAGGCACCGCCGCCAGTGCGGTGCGTTGTTGGCCAGATACTCCCATGGCGCCGCGAACACCGAAATCACCCTTTGGGGTGAGCAGCTGCGCTGCTGCCTGGGGCTTCACACAGCTCACCCCAAAGGGTGATTCCGGGTGCCTGCGGGGTGTGGGAGCATCAAACCGCCCCAGCGCTGCGAGCCACCCGCTCGACCTCCTTGCACTACACCCACCGGTAGCGAGCCAGCTCGCGTACTGCGGTGTGCTGCATCCCTTTCCAGGAGCTAGCCATGCATACAACAACAAGTACAGCCCATACCGCCGCCCCGCATGCCCCGTCACTACCCGCCGCCAGCACCGGGCGCTTGCGCAAGTCCATGGGCATGACCGCCCTGGTCCTGTTCGGCCTCGCCTACATGGTGCCCCTGGCAGTGTTCACCACCTACGGGCTGGTCACCCAGATGACCAAAGGGCACTTGCCCACCGCCTACCTGCTGACCCTCGCCGCCATGCTGCTGACCGCCTACAGCTACGGCCGCATGGTCCAGGCCCACCCCTACTCCGGCTCGGTCTACACCTACACGCGCAAGGCCTTCGGCAGCCATATCGGCTTTATTGCCGGCTGGACACTGCTGCTCGACTACATCTTCCTGCCGCTGCTCAGCTACCTGCTGATCGGCATCTACATGTCGGAGTACTTCCCGTCCATCCACGCGTGGGTGTGGGTGGCGGGCTCGATTGCCCTGGTCACCTTGCTGAACCTGATCGGCATCGAGTCGATCACCCGGGTCAACTGGATCCTGGTGGTGGTGCAACTGGTGTTCATCATCGTGTTCGTCGCCTTGTCCATCCACAACCTCAGCGGACAGGCGGAGCCGGTGTCGCTGCTGGCGCCTTTCCATCACGACGGTTTCAGCGTGCCGTTGATCATGACCGGCGCTGCCGTGCTATGCCTGTCGTTCCTGGGCTTCGATGCGGTGTCGACCATGGCCGAGGAAACCAGCAACCCGACCTACCGTATTCCCGTGGCGATCCTCGCCGTGTCGCTGATTGGCGGCTTGCTGTTCCTGGTAGTGTCGTACTGCGCGCAGATGGTGTTCCCCGACTGGGGCAGCTTCGCCGACCCGGACTCGGCCTCGGTGGACGTGATGCGCCGAGTGGGTGGCGAACTGCTGGTTACCGCCTTCACCGCCACCTACGTGGCCGGTTGCTTTGCCTCGGCCATGGTCTCGCAGGCCAGCGTGTCGCGGGTGCTGTTCGCCATGGGCCGCGACGGTGCGCTGCCTCGGGTGTTCGGCCAGCTGGCGACTAAAAAGCGCGTGCCGGCCACGGCTATCCTGCTGGTCAGCCTGCTGTCGCTGATCGCGTTGGTGATTACCCTGGACACCGTCGCCAACATGATCAGCTTTGGCGCGCTGTTCGCTTTCTCGGCGGTGAACCTGGCGGTGGTCAAGCACTACCTGGTCGACCAGAAGCTGCGTGGGGGCCGTAATGTGCTGCTGTATGGCGCGATTCCGGGCCTGGGTTTTCTCAGCACCCTATGGCTGTGGAGCAGCCTGACCAGTCTGTCGTTCACCATTGGCTTGTGCTGGATGGGCATGGGCCTGGTGGTGCTGATGGGGCTGACCCGGGCGTTTCGGGTGAAGCTGCCGGAGCTGCAGCTGGCCGATTAGCGCCTGAATAATCCGGCCCTGGGTGTGCGGCGATAACGATTTGTTATCGCCTGATCGGCATTAATCATTATTCAGCCTCCCATGGGTGCCCTACAGTCCCAGCTCAACGACTGTCACTGCCCAAGGGAGACGAAATGTCCATCGAACATCGCCTGAACCACATCGCCGGCCAACTCCGCGGCAACGGTGAGGTGCTGCTGAACAGCGTCGACGCCCACACGGGCGCACCGCTGCCCTTCGCTTTCCATCAGGCCACCGGCGACGAAGTCGAAGCCGCCGTGTTGGCTGCGGAGGCCGCCTACCCGGCTTACCGCGCTACCGGCCCGGCCCAACGCGCCGCCTTCCTTGAAGCCATCGCCAACGAACTGGATGCGCTGGGCGATGACTTCATCCAGCACGTGATGCAGGAAACCGCCCTGCCGCAAGCGCGTATCCGCGGTGAGCGTGCCCGCACCAGCAACCAGCTGCGCCTGTTTGCCGAAGTGGTGCGCCGTGGCGACTTCTACGCTGCGCGCATCGACCGCGCCCTGCCCCAACGTGCCCCGCTGCCTCGCCCCGACCTGCGCCAGTACCGCATTGGCGTCGGCCCGGTGGCGGTGTTCGGTGCCAGCAACTTCCCGCTGGCCTTCTCCACTGCAGGCGGTGACACCGCCTCGGCGCTGGCCGCAGGCTGCCCGGTAGTATTCAAGGCGCACAGCGGGCACATGCTGACGGCCGCCCATGTGGCCGCAGCCATCGACCGCGCAGTCGCCAGCAGCGGCGTGCCGGCAGGCGTATTCAACATGATCTACGGCGCCGGGGTCGGTGAGGCGCTGGTCAAGCACCCGGCCATCCAGGCGGTCGGTTTCACCGGTTCGTTACGCGGTGGCCGTGCCCTGTGCGACATGGCCGCGGCCCGCCCGCAGCCGATCCCGGTGTTCGCCGAAATGAGCAGCATCAACCCGGTCATCGTCCTGCCCCAGGCGCTGCAGGTTCGTGGTGAGCAAGTGGCCAGCGAGCTGGCCGCTTCGGTGGTGCTGGGTTGCGGGCAGTTCTGCACCAACCCGGGCCTGGTGGTGGGCATCAAGTCGCCGCAGTTCGAGCACTTCGTGCAAACGCTGACAGCCCATATGGCCGACCAGGGTCCACAGACCATGCTCAACGCCGGCACCCTGCGCAGTTATCAGACCGGCGTGCAGCACTTGTTGGCACACCCGGGCGTCCAGCACCTGGCCGGGCAACCGCAAACCGGCCAGCAGGCCCAGCCGCAGTTGTTCAAGGCCGATGTAAGCCTGCTGCTGAACGGTGACCCGCTGCTGCAGGAAGAAGTGTTCGGCCCGACCACCGTGGTGGTGGAAGTGGCCGATGCACGGGCATTGGGCGAGGCGCTGCGCCACCTGCAAGGCCAGCTGACCGCCACCCTGATTGCCGAGCCTGAGGACCTGCAGGCATTCGCCTCGCTGGTGCCGTTGCTGGAGCGCAAGGCCGGGCGCCTGCTGCTGAACGGCTACCCGACCGGTGTCGAGGTGTCTGACGCGATGGTGCATGGCGGGCCTTACCCGGCCACCTCCGACGCCCGTGGCACCTCGGTGGGGACCCTGGCTATCGACCGTTTCCTGCGGCCGGTGTGCTTCCAGAACTACCCGGATGCGCTGCTGCCGGATGCCCTGAAAAACGACAACCCGCTGGGGATCGCGCGGTTGCTGGATGGAGTGAGCAGCCGCGGGACTGTTTGATATGAGCTGACCTGTACCGGCCTCTTTACGGGTTCACCCGCGAAGAGACCGGTACAGGAATAGGCCATTGATGAATTTTCCTGGTCGAGATTCAATATACAGCTCGAACACTGGAATCCAGTTCATCAAAAAGGCCGGCCATGTATTCCTCCGAACGCCTCAAAGGCATCGACGTCTTCGTCGCCGTTGCTGACCTGGGCAGCTTCACCGCCGCCGCCGAGCGGCTGAACCTGACCAGCTCGGCCGTCAGCAAGAGCGTGGCCCGCCTGGAGGCTCGCCTGGGTGCGCGCCTGTTCAACCGCACCACCCGCAGCTTGGCACTCACCGAAGCCGGCAGCGTCTTCTACCGCACCTGCACGTCGGTGCTGGCTGACCTGGAAGAGGTCGAACACGCCATCGTCGCCACCGACAACCAACCCCACGGCAAGGTGCGAATCGAGCTGCCCGCCTCTTACGGGCGCCTGCATGTGCTGCCGCTGATCCTGGATTTCATGCGCCTGCACCCCCTGCTGCAACCGCATGTGTCGTTCTCCGACCGTTTCGTCGACCCGGTGCACGAAGGCATCGACATCGTGGTGCGCATCGGCGGCCCGGATACCTGGCCGGCAGCGCTTGGCCACCAGTATTTCGGGGCTCAGCGCCTGGTGTTCTGCGCCTCACCTGGCTACCTGGCAACGCAGGGTGTGCCGCGCACCGAACGCGACCTCGAGCACCACCACTGTGTAGGCTATGGGAACACCGACGGCGGGGTCAGCCCGTGGTTCTTCAAGGGCCGCCAGCCTGGGGAAATGGAGCGTCGCAGCGTTCAGCCACGGATCGCGGTGGGCGACGGCGAGGGCGAAGTGGCGGCAGTGCTGGCCGGCCATGGCATCGGCCAGCTGCCCACCTGGCTGACCCAGCAACACCTCGATCAGGGGCGCCTGGTCGAGGTGTTGCCAGCGCTGGCGACCGATGGCCTGCCCATGAACCTGGTGTGGCTGAAAAGCCGCGAAGGGCTGCCCAAGGTCCGCGCCTTGCTCGACTACCTGCTACCGCGCCTCGCCCCTCACGGCACTCGGGCCAGCGTACCCGGCTGACGGGTCAGCTTGCCGAGCACTGCCACCAGGCCCAGCCCCGACAGCGCCACGCCTGCGGCCACGTAGCCCAGGTACTCGATACCCAGGCCCGGGATGGTCACGCCACCGATCACCGCGCCCAGGCCAATGCCGGCGTTGGCCGCCGAAACATTGGTGCTGCCCGCCAATGCCTGGGAATGTGTCACCGCACTCATCACGCGCACCTGGCTGATCGGGTACAGCGCGGTATTGGCAATGCCCCACAGCGCCAGTGCCAGGCAGAACACCAGGCCGGCATGGGCCAGCGGCACGATCGCCGCCATGCCGATGGCCAGCAGCACCAGGAACAGCGCGGTTGCCCCGAGCGGCGAACGGTCCACCGCCCGCCCGCCGATCCAGTTGCCTGCCAGGCCGACCGCGCCAAAGCCCATCAGCCACCAGCCGGTATGCCCCGGGGCGACACCTGCAACGCGTTCCAGCATGTCGGCGAGGTAGGTGTAACCAGTGAACATGGCCGTGAATACCACCACCGACAGCAACACGTTGGCGAGGAAATTGCGCTCACGAAAAATACGCGCCTGTTGCTTGAAGTCGACCTTTGCCGTGCGGGTCACCGACGGCATCCACACCAGCATGGCCAGGGCCATGATCAGCGACAAGCCTGCCAACGCCCAGAATGCCGCGCGCCAGCCGATGGCGTTGGCCGCGACGGTACCCAGGGGGATACCCAGCAGCATGGCTGCCGAAATCCCCAGGTACACCTTGGACACGGCCTGCCCCGCCTTGTGCGGCCCGGCCAGCTGCCCGGCTGTTTCACTGGCCGTGCCCCAGAACACAGGCAGCGCCAACGCTGGCATGACCCGGGCGATGGCCAGCACCCAGAAGCTGGTCGAGGCAGCAGCCAGGGCATTGGCGCCGGCGAACAGCAGCAGTATGGCGATGAACAGCCTTTTACGGTCCAGGTGCGATAGCGCCGCCGTCAGGGGCGGGCCGGCAACCATCACCGTGAAGGCGAACAGCGTGACCAGTTGCCCGGCAGCCGAGATCGAGATGCCAAGGTCGCGGCCAAGCGCGGGCAACAGGCCGACGATGAGGAACTCGGTGGTCACGATCAGAAAGGCCGAGAACGCCAGGATGGCAATGCTGACGCCGGCGTTCTGCGCCGTCGCGGCCCCCGTGGCGGTAGGTTGATAAACGGACATCAAGACAAACTCCAAAACTGATGCCGGCAGTCTATTCGTTATCCTGATTCCGATTGCTGGCCAATTTTCCATTGTTTTACGACATGGATTCACCAATTACCGGGCCCTGTATACAATCAAAAGCAACTCTGGTTACATGGCTCTGCGCCTACGACTCCGGCAAACGCCGCTGCGTATTGCGCAGGCACAGGTTATGCCCAAGACTTTATTGGTAAAGAACGCCGAGCTTCTGGTGACCATGGACGGCGAACGCCGGGAAATCAAAAACGGCGGTATGTACATCGAAGACAACCTGATCAGGCAGGTCGGCCCCAGCGAAACCCTCCCCCAGCAGGCCGATGTCATTCTGGACATGGCCGGCAAGGTGGTCATCCCCGGCCTGGTCAACACCCACCATCACATGTATCAGAGCCTCACCCGCGTGGTGCCGGCGGCGCAGGACGGCGAGCTGTTCAACTGGCTGACCAACCTGTACCCGATCTGGGCACGGCTGACTCCGGAAATGATCGCGGTGTCGACCCAGACCGCCATGGCCGAACTGATCCTGTCCGGTTGCACCACCTCCAGCGACCACCTGTACATCTACCCCAACGGCTGCAAGCTCGACGACAGCATCCATGCCGCCGCCGAAATCGGCATGCGCTTCCACGCCGCGCGCGGCAGCATGAGCGTGGGCCAGAGCCAGGGCGGGCTGCCGCCAGACTCGGTGGTGGAGAAGGAAAGCGACATCCTCAAGGAATCCCAGCGCCTGATCGAGGACTACCACGATGCCAGCCACGGCTCGATGCGCCGCATCGTGGTGGCGCCCTGCTCACCGTTCTCGGTCAGCCGTGACCTGATGCGCGAAGCGGCGGTACTGGCACGTCAGTACGGGGTGTCATTGCACACCCACCTGGCCGAGAACGTCAACGACATCGCCTACAGCCGCGAAAAGTTCGGCATGACCCCCGCCGAATACGCCGAAGACCTCGGCTGGGTCGGCCACGATGTGTGGCACGCCCACTGTGTGCAGCTCGACCAGCATGGCATCGAGCTGTTCGCCCGTACCGGCACCGGCGTGGCCCATTGCCCTTGTTCGAACATGCGCCTGGCCTCGGGCATCGCCCCGGTGCGCAAGATGCGCGACCACGGTGTACCGGTGGGCCTGGGTGTCGACGGTTCGGCATCCAACGACGGCGCCAGCATGATCGGTGAAGTGCGTCAGGCCTTGTTGCTGCAACGGGTAGGTTTCGGCCCCGATGCGATGACGGCGCGCGAGGCCCTGGAGATCGCCACCCTGGGTGGCGCCAAGGTGCTCAACCGCAATGACATCGGCGCCTTGGCGCCGGGGATGGTGGCCGACTTCGTCGCCTTCGATCTGGGCCACGTGGCCTATGCCGGTGGCCATCATGACCCGCTGGCGGCGCTGGTGTTCTGTACGCCGACGCAGGTGCACACCAGCGTGATCAATGGGCGGGTGGTGGTGAAGGATGGGCAGTTGGCTACGGTCGACCTGCCGCGGGTGCTGGAGCGGCATAACCAGCTGGCGCGGCGGTTGGTTGGGGGCGAGTAGGCGGCTGCGTCACCGGTAGGGCCCACTAGGGTAACGCGTCTGGGCTGACAGGTGTATGCCATAACATATGCAGCGCCTATGAGATCGAGCGCCGCGTGGGCGGCGCTCGATCTCATAGGCGCTGCATATCTTGTGGCAAACACCTGCAACACCGGCGCACGAGTACCGCTCTTTCAGCTCCATGCCCTCGCCCAGCCAATCCGCTATCCTGAGCACTCCCCCGCCCCGGACCGCCCCATGGAACTGCACATCCGCCTGGAAGGCCGCAAAGGCCTCGCCGACCAGCTCTACCAGCAACTGCGCGCCGGTATCGACAGCGGCCACCTGGCCGCCGGCACCCAGCTGCCGCCAACCCGCCTGCTGGCCGAGCAACTGGGCGTGTCACGCAAGACCGTGGCCGAGGCCTACTCGCGCCTTACCTACGACAACCTGCTCAGCGGCGTGGTCGGCCGTGGCACCTTCATCACCCCGCGCCTGCCCCTGCGTAGCAGCGAATCTGCGGCCATCCCCCTGGCCGGTGCTGCGTCCCTCGAACGCTGGCAGCAACGCGCGACAGTGCTTGGCCGGCGCCAGCTGGAAGCGCCGTCGCGCTATGATTTCATCGGCGGCGCATCGAGCAAGGCGCAGTTCCCGTTCGACCAGTGGCGCAGCTGCCTGAACTACGCCCTGCGCCGTAGCCAGCGCCACCCCGATCGGCAGTTCCCGGCCCAGGGCCTGCCAGAGCTGCGCGAAGCCATCGCCCACCACATCGCCTATGCTCGCGGCGTGCACTGCAGCGCAGCCGACCTGCTGGTGTGCAACGGCGCCCAGCAGGCGCTGGACCTGATCGC
>NZ_JABMCN010000115.1 GCF_013179515.1 Pseudomonas sp. CM27 | reverse complement strand
CAGCTTGTCGAGCAGTGCCAGCAGGCTTTCGCGGTACTGCGGCAGGCCGGCAATAAGGTCTTGCTGGGCGCGAAACTTTTCTTCCACGCGCAAGAAGAAGTCCTGGCTGGTTACCGCGCGGCGCTGCTGCACCTGGGCGATCCGCGCCTGCACGTCCGGCGGCAGCGTCAGGCCGTCGACCTCTTCAAGCAACGCCGCATGCAGCCGGCCGCCCAGGCGCAGGCTGTCGGGCAGGGCGCGGCGGTAGAAGATGGCATTGCCTTCGCGGCGGGTCGCTACCAGCTCTGCCTGGGCCAGCACCTTCAGGTGGTGGCTCATGCCTGACTGGCCTACGTCGAATATCTGCGCCAGCTCCAGCACGCCGAACGAATCGTTGGCCAGGGCGCGCAGTACGTTCAGGCGCAACTCGTCGCCACTGGCCTTGCACAGGGCAGCCAGTGTTTCGCGTTGCTCGGGAATGGATTGCGCACGGAGGTTCATGGGGCGGCAGTCTAGACAGGCATCGATGCCCTAGCAAGGCCAATATCAAAAAGTTTTGATATTGAGTGATGGACGGGCCGTTTCACCCGGTTTTGCCCCGAATTGAATGCCAATCACAGGAAAATCCCCCGACTGCGACCATACGTCATTGCCCCCGGCACCCCCAGTGGGCGAAAATAGCCGCCTTTTTCGTGACACCACCTATTCAAGCCCCCCCAGGAGACCAGCGATGCCCAGCCGTCGTGAACGTGCCAACGCCATTCGCGCCCTCAGCATGGATGCCGTGCAAAAGGCTAATAGCGGCCACCCAGGTGCCCCAATGGGCATGGCGGATATCGCCGAAGTACTGTGGCGTGACTACCTGAAGCACAACCCGAGCAACCCACATTTCGCCGACCGTGACCGCTTCGTGCTGTCCAACGGCCACGGCTCGATGCTGATCTACTCGCTGCTGCACCTGACCGGCTACGACCTGTCGATCGACGACCTCAAGGCCTTCCGCCAGCTGCACAGCCGCACCCCGGGCCACCCGGAGCTCGGTTACACCCCAGGCGTGGAGACCACCACCGGCCCGCTGGGCCAGGGCCTGGCCAACGCCGTGGGCTTCGCCCTGGCGGAAAAGGTACTGGCTGCCCAGTTCAACCGTGACGGCCACGACATCGTCGACCACAACACTTATGTGTTCCTCGGCGACGGCTGCATGATGGAAGGCATCTCCCACGAAGTCGCCTCGCTGGCCGGCACCCTGGGCCTGAACAAGCTGGTCGCCTTCTACGACGACAACGGCATCTCCATCGACGGTGAAGTGCATGGCTGGTTCACCGACAACACCCCGGCGCGCTTCGAAGCCTACAACTGGCAGGTGATCCGCAACGTCGACGGCCACGATGCCGAAGAAATCAAGATGGCCATCGAGACGGCGCGCAAGAGCGACCGCCCGACCCTGATCTGCTGCAAGACCATCATCGGCTTCGGTTCGCCGAACAAGCAGGGCAAGGAAGACTGCCACGGCGCACCGCTGGGCAATGACGAAATCGCCCTGGCCCGTAAAGAACTGAACTGGAACCACGGCCCGTTCGAAATCCCGGCCGACATTTATGCCGAATGGGATGCCAAGGCCGCCGGTGCCAAGGCCGAAGCCGACTGGAACCAGCGTTTCGACGCCTACGCCAAGGCCTACCCGGAGTTGGCTGCCGAGTTCAAGCGCCGTGACAGCGGCGAGCTGCCGGCCGACTTCAGCGAAAAGGCCCAGGCCTACATCAACGAAGTGGCTGCCAAAGGCGAAACCATCGCCAGCCGTAAAGCCAGCCAGAACGCCCTCAATGCGTTCGGCCCGCTGCTGCCTGAGTTCCTCGGTGGTTCGGCTGACCTGGCCGGCTCCAACCTGACCCTGTGGAAGGGCTGCAAGGGCGTCGAAGCCAATGACGCCAGCGGCAACTACGTGTTCTACGGCGTGCGCGAGTTCGGCATGACCGCCATCATGAACGGCGTTGCCCTGCACGGTGGCCTGGTGCCTTACGGCGCGACCTTCCTGATGTTCATGGAATACGCCCGCAACGCCGTGCGCATGTCGGCACTGATGAAGCAGCGGGTGATCCACGTCTACACCCACGACTCCATCGGCCTGGGCGAAGACGGCCCGACTCACCAGCCGATCGAGCAGCTGACCAGCCTGCGCAGCACGCCGAACCTGGACACCTGGCGCCCGGCCGATGCGGTGGAATCTGCCGTGTCCTGGAAAAACGCCCTGGAGCGCAAGGACGGCCCATCGGCGCTGATCTTCTCGCGTCAGAACCTGCAGCACCAGCAGCGCGACGCCCAGCAGATCGCTGACATCAGCCGCGGCGGCTACGTGCTCAAGGACTGCGCTGGCGAGCCTGAGCTGATCCTGATCGCTACCGGTTCCGAAGTGGGCCTGGCTGTGCAGGCCTTCGACAAGCTGACCGAGCAGGGCCGCAAGGTACGCGTGGTCTCCATGCCGTGCACCAGCGTGTTCGATGCCCAGGACGCTGCCTACAAGCAGTCCGTGCTGCCGCTGGAAGTAGGCGCGCGCATCGCCATCGAAGCTGCCCATGCCGACTTCTGGTACAAGTACGTCGGTCTGGAAGGTCGTATCATCGGCATGACCACCTACGGTGAGTCGGCGCCGGCTTCGGCACTGTTCGAAGAGTTCGGCTTCACCCTGGAGAACATCCTCGGTACTGCCGAAGAGCTGCTGGAAGACTGATGTAACAAAGGAGGGCAGTGACGCCCTCCAGGTCGTGCAAAGGGAGGGCTTTGCCCTCCATCGCGACGCAAGGCCGCTCCTGCAGGGACCGCGCAACCCAAGATGGCGGTGCGGTCCCTGCAGGAGCGGCCTTGCGTCGCGATGGGCCGCAACGCGGCCCCAACAGCCATCATGCGTTAGCGAGCCAACGAATGCCCCACCTGCGTCCCTACAAAGTTGCACTCAACGGTTATGGCCGTATTGGCCGCTGTGTCCTGCGCGCGCTGTTCGAGCGGGGGGCAAAGGCCGGTTTCGAGATCGTCGCGCTGAACGACCTGGCCGACCAGGCCAGCCTGGAATACCTGACACGCTTCGACTCCACCCACGGGCGTTTCCCCGGTGAGGTGAGGGTGGACGGCGACTGTCTGCATATCAATGGCGACTGCGTGAAGGTAATGCGCAGTGCCACCCCCGAGGGTATCGACTGGGCCGCCCTCGACATCGACCTGGTGCTGGAGTGTTCCGGCGCCTACAACACCCGTGCCGATGGCCAGCGCTTCCTCGATGCCGGCGCGCCGCGGGTGCTGTTCTCCCAGCCCATGGCCAGCGAGGCCGACGTCGATGCCACCGTGGTCTACGGCATCAACCAGGCCTGCCTGACCGGCAGCGAGCGCCTGGTGTCCAACGCCTCGTGCACGACCAACTGCGGTGTGCCGCTGCTGCGCGTGCTGGACCAGGCATTCGGCATCGAGTACGTGCAGATCACCACCATCCACTCGGCGATGAACGACCAGCCGGTGATCGACGCTTACCACCACGAAGACCTGCGCCGCACGCGCTCGGCCTTCCAGTCGGTGATCCCGGTGTCCACTGGTCTGGCGCGCGGTATCGAGCGGCTGCTTCCGGAACTTGCCGGGCGAATCCAGGCCAAAGCGGTACGTGTACCCACCGTCAACGTTTCGTGCCTGGACATCACCCTGCAGACCGCCCGCGACACCAGCGCGGCAGAGGTCAACCAGGTGCTGCGCCAAGCGGCGCTGGAAGGCCCGCTGAAAGGCTTGCTGGCCTACACCGAACTGCCGCACGCCAGCTGTGATTTCAACCACGACCCGCATTCGGCCATCGTCGATGCCAGCCAGACCCGTGTTTCCGGCCCCCGCCTGGTGAACCTGCTGGCCTGGTTCGACAACGAATGGGGGTTCGCCAACCGTATGCTCGACGTCGCCGAACACTTTCTGCACGTCGTTCACCCAACCCGCAACAAACAGCCCTGAAGGACTGCATTCATGACCGTGTTGAAGATGACCGACCTCGACCTGCAAGGTAAGCGCGTACTGATCCGCGAAGACCTCAACGTGCCTGTGAAGGACGGTGTGGTAGCCAGCGATGCGCGTATCCTGGCAGCGCTGCCGACCATCAAGCTGGCCCTGGAGAAGGGCGCAGCGGTAATGGTCTGCTCGCACTTGGGCCGCCCGACTGAAGGCGAGTTCTCTGCCGAGAACAGCCTCAAGCCGGTTGCCGACTACCTGAGCAAGGCCCTGGGCCGCGAAGTGCCGCTGGTTGCCGACTACCTGGACGGTGTCGAGGTAAAGGCCGGTGACCTGGTGCTGTTCGAGAACGTGCGCTTCAACAAGGGCGAGAAAAAGAACGCCGACGAGCTGGCACAAAAGTACGCCGCCCTGTGCGACGTGTTCGTCATGGATGCTTTCGGTACCGCACACCGCGCCGAAGGCTCGACCCATGGTGTCGCCAAGTTCGCCAAGGTTGCCGCTGCCGGCCCGTTGCTGGCTGCCGAGCTGGACGCCCTGGGCAAGGCCCTGAAAGCCCCGGCCAAGCCGATGGCGGCCATCGTTGCCGGCTCCAAGGTTTCCACCAAGCTCGACGTGCTGAACAGCCTGAGCGCGGTCTGTGACCTGCTGATCGTGGGTGGTGGCATCGCCAATACCTTCCTGGCCGCTGCCGGCCACCCGGTTGGCAAGTCGCTGTACGAGCCAGACCTGGTCGACACCGCCAAGGCCATTGCGGCCAAGGTCAACGTACCGCTGCCGGTTGACGTGGTGGTTGCCAAGGAATTCGCTGAAAGCGCCGAAGCCACCGTCAAGGCCATTGCCGACGTTGCCGCAGACGACATGATCCTGGACATCGGCCCGCAGACCGCAGCCAACTTCGCCGAGCTGCTGAAGTCGTCTAAGACCGTTTTGTGGAACGGCCCGGTGGGCGTGTTCGAATTCGACCAGTTCGGCAATGGCACCAAGGTGCTGGCCAATGCCATCGCCGCCAGCGCGGCGTTCTCCATCGCCGGTGGCGGTGACACCCTGGCGGCCATCGACAAATATGGCGTCAGCAAGGATATCTCCTACATTTCTACCGGTGGTGGCGCCTTCCTCGAGTTCGTCGAGGGCAAGGTCCTGCCAGCGGTGGCAATCCTGGAAGAGCGGGCAAAGGCCTGATGACTTCGGCGCTTGGCAAAGGGAGTGGCCTGATGGTCAAGCAATTGCCTGTGATGATGCTGGCCGGCTTGCTGAGCGCTTGCGCCGGCAGCCCGGCCTCGGACGGCGACCCGTCGCACCCGCCCAAGGGCGGCTGCTACCAGTCCGAGTGGCAGGCCGAGACCGTGCCGGTCATCAGCAAGCGCGTGGGCCCGGAAGGCCTGGAAAAGTATGACGAAGACCACCAGCGCAAGGCGCCGGGTTGCCCTTGATCGGGTAGTCGGCAACCTGAAGGCTGATTTGTGGTCTTGGAAAGGGGGCCGCTATGCGGCCCATCGCCGGCAAGCCAGCTCCCACAGGTACAGCTTCTCTTGCAAGGATGTGCGGGGTCTGTGGGAGCTGGCTTGCCGGCGATGGGCTGCAAAGCAGCCCTGAATTGAGGAAACTGAATGAAAGCGCTTATGGCCGTAACGGCCCTGGCGACACTGGCAGGATGCTCACTGCTGCAGCCGGCGCAACCCGCCCCGGCAGACAACTGGACCCGTTGGGTCTGCGATACCCAGGCCGAAGTGCTGTGGCGCTTCGCCGACGCGCAACGCGACCAGGTCGACGTACGCCTTGGCGGCGGCGACCAGGTTTACCGGCTCAAGGCCGAGCCGGGTGCCTCGGGTGCGCTGTATAGCGATGGCATGCTGGCCTTCCACACCAAGGGCGAAGAAGGCCTGGTGTACTGGGTGGCAACCAACGATCTGATTGGGCGGGGCTGCAAGGCACCGTGACTGGCCGGGCCGCGAGGGTGGCCCACACTACTTGAACAGCAACCGCCCCTGCGGCAGGCTTGCACGAAACAGACGACGCTTGTCGGGAGAGAGATACACAATGGCACTCATTAGCATGCGCCAGATGCTGGACCACGCCGCCGAGTTCGGTTACGGCGTACCAGCTTTCAACGTCAACAACCTCGAGCAGATGCGCGCCATCATGGAAGCGGCCGACAAGACCGACTCTCCGGTGATCGTCCAGGCTTCGGCCGGTGCCCGCAAATACGCTGGCGCGCCGTTCCTGCGCCACCTGATCCTGGCTGCCATCGAAGAATTCCCGCACATCCCGGTGTGCATGCACCAGGACCACGGCACCAGCCCGGATGTCTGCCAGCGCTCGATCCAGCTGGGCTTCAGCTCGGTGATGATGGACGGCTCGCTGGGTGAAGACGGCAAGACCCCGACCGACTACGAGTACAACGTCCGCGTTACCCAGCAGACCGTCGCCATGGCGCACGCCTGCGGTGTTTCGGTTGAAGGCGAGCTGGGCTGCCTGGGTTCGCTGGAAACCGGCATGGCCGGTGAAGAAGACGGCATCGGCGCCGAAGGCGTGCTGGACCACAGCCAGATGCTGACCGACCCGGAAGAGGCCGCAGACTTCGTCAAGAAGACTCAGGTCGACGCCCTGGCGATCGCTATCGGTACCAGCCACGGTGCCTACAAGTTCACCAAGCCGCCAACCGGTGACATCCTGGCCATCGAGCGCATCAAGGAAATCCACAAGCGCATCCCCAACACCCACCTGGTGATGCACGGGTCCTCCTCGGTACCGCAAGAGTGGCTGGCGATCATCAACCAGTACGGCGGCGAGATCAAAGAGACCTACGGCGTACCGGTAGAAGAAATCGTCGAAGGCATCAAGTACGGCGTGCGCAAGGTCAACATCGACACCGACCTGCGCCTGGCCTCGACCGGTGCCATGCGCCGTCACATGGCGATGAACCCGAGCGAGTTCGACCCACGCAAGTTCTTCGCCGAAACCGTGAAGGCCATGCGTGACGTGTGCATCGCGCGTTATGAAGCCTTCGGCACTGCCGGCAACGCCTCGAAGATCAAGCCGATCTCCCTGGAAGGCATGTTCCAGCGCTATGCCAAAGGTGAGCTGGCCGCCAAGGTCAACTGATCCGCAGGCAACCCTGAAAAAACCCGCAGCGATGCGGGTTTTTTCATTTCTGGCGGCTACCACCTTGCGCTTTCTTTCCGCAGACCGACCGTTGGTCGGCTACCGTACAGTTAGCCACTGATAGCGTTCTGATTGCATTGCGTGTCGGCAGCTCAGGTCTAGAGTACTAAACGGATCCAACCGTATTTGAAGTCGGTCACATAATAGAGAAGCAGCATGGATGGCGCTCACCCTCAACCACAGCCACTGGATGGCAGCTCGATTCTTCTGGTAGTAGACGACTACCCTGAGAATCTCATCAGCATGCGGGCATTGCTGGCCCGGCAGGATTGGCAAGTGTTGACGGCAAGCTCGGGGATGGAAGCCTTGAGTGCGCTGCTCGAACACGATGTCGACCTGGTGTTGCTGGATGTACAAATGCCGGAAATGGACGGCTTTGAAGTCGCCCGGCTGATGCGTGGCAGCCAGCGCACTCGGCTGACACCGATCATATTCCTCACCGCCAACGAACAGTCTGAAGCGGCCGTGCTCAAAGGCTACGCCAGCGGCGCCGTGGACTACATGTTCAAGCCGTTCGACCCGCAAATACTCAAGCCCAAGGTTCAGGCACTGCTCGACCAGCAGCGCAACCGGCGCATGCTGCAGCGCCTGACGCGTGAGCTGGAAGCGGCCAGGGCGTTCAACGCGTCAATCCTGGAAAACGCCGCCGAAGGCATCCTGGTAGTGGATGACAAGGGCATCATCGGCTTTGCCAACCCTGCCATTTCGCGCTTGCTGTCAGCGCCAGTGCAGCAGTTGCAGGGCGCCCACCTGCTCGACCTGGTGCAATTGGCCAGCGCCAGCCTGTGGCCAGAATCGGATTTCTACAAAGCCTATCTGGTTCGGCAGATTTTCCGCGTGCACGACGCCCAGCTGCGCACCGTGGCTGGCGAACTGGTGCCGGTGGCGTTGTCCTGCGCGCCGTTGCCGGCAGACCAGCAGGCCATGGTGGTGACCGTGCTGGACATGTCGGTAGTGCGCAACCTGCACCAGCAGCTTGAATACCAGGCCGTCACCGATCCGCTCACCGGCCTGCTCAACCGCCGCGGTTTCTACCAGGCCGCCGAGGGGGCGCTGCTGCGCAACGAGCGCTCGGACAAGGCACAGGCGCTGATGTACATGGATCTGGATGGCTTCAAGCGGATCAACGATTCGCTTGGCCACGATGCCGGCGACCGGGTACTGCGCTGGGTGGCCGAGCAGCTCAAGGACTGCCTGGGCAGCGATGCCCTGCTGGCGCGCATGGGTGGGGATGAGTTTACTGCGCTGTTCGACAGCCTGCCGTACCCGGAGCAGGCCGGGCGCTATGCCGAGCGTTTGCTCGAGCGTGTTTCCATCAGCCACGAAGTGGAAGGGCTGGATGTAACGCTCGGGGTCAGCATCGGCATCGCCACCTTCCCGGACTGCGGCGCCAATGTGGAAGGCCTGCTGCGGGCGGCGGATGCCGCGATGTATGCGGCCAAGCAGGCCGGTCGCCAGCAGTACCGCTTCTATGATCAGGAGCTCAATGGCCGGGCGCGGTCGCGGCTGATGCTCGAAGACAGCGTGCGCGCCGCCATCGAGCAGCAGGACTTCACCCTGGTTTACCAACCGCAGGTGGGTTTCAACGATGGTCGTCTGCGTGGCTTCGAGGCCTTGCTGCGCTGGCAGCACCCCAGTGTTGGCGATGTGCCGCCGGGGTTGTTCATCCCCTTGCTCGAAGAAGCGCGCCTGATCAACCGCCTGGCCAGCTGGATCTACCGGCAGGGCGCAGCGCAGCGCCAGGCATGGTGCCAGCGCTTCCCGGCCGACCTGGTGCTGGGCATCAGCCTGAGCCGCGCGCAGTTCGTCATGCCCGGCCTGGTCGAGGAGTTGCAGCGGGTCATCCAGCTTTACCAGCTAGCCCCGACGCAGCTGGAAGTGGAAGTGGCAGAAACCTCGCTGATGTACAACATCGATGCGGCCGTGAAGCAGATACACCGCTTGCGCGAGTTGGGGGTAAGGGTGGCGCTGGATGATTTTGGCGCGGGTGACTGTTCGCTACGCATGCTACGTGACCTGCCAATCGATACCCTCAAGCTTGACCGCCATCTGGTTGCGCGACTGCCCGACTCGGCAGTGGATGCGGCGCTGGTGCGCAGCGTCATCGGCCTGTGTACCGACTATCACATCACGGTCATCGCCGAAGGCGTGGAAACCCCGGCCCAGGCGGCCTGGCTGAGGGCCAATGATTGCGAATACGTGCAAGGGTTTTTAGTGGCGCACCCGATGACTGCGGCAGATGCCAGCGGCTTCCCGGCGATTTTCCCCTGGCCACGGGCGTGATTGGCTAGAATCGGCATTCGTTACGCCGACTACAGTGCCATGACCGTACTCCGTTATTTGCAAGCCTACCCTCCGCACCTGCAGGCGCAGGTGCGGCAGATGATCGACAGCGACCGCCTGGGCGAATACCTGCAGCGCCGCTACCCAGACCGCCATGACGTGCAAAGCGACAAAGCGTTGTATGGCTATGCCCAGGACCTGCGCCAGCAGTACCTGCGCAGCGCGCCGAACCTGGACAAGGTGCTGTTCGACAGCCGCCTCGACCTGACCCATCGGGCCCTGGGCCTGAACACGGCGGTATCGCGGGTGCAGGGCGGCAAGCTCAAGGCCAAGAAGGAGATCCGCATTGCGTCGCTGTTCAAGGAGGCCGCGCCGCAGTTCTTGCGCATGATCGTGGTGCACGAGCTGGCACATCTGCGCGAGCGCGATCACAACAAGGCGTTCTACCAGCTCTGCCAGCACATGGAGCCGGACTACCACCAACTGGAATTCGACCTGCGCGTCTACCTGACCTATCGGGAGCTGCCGGGCAACCCCTAAGGAACATGCAGCATGGAAGTGAGCAAGACCAAGAGCAGCTTCTACCGCCGCCTGTACGTGGCCTGGCTGATCGACAGCCAGACCGCGACCAGCGTGCCAGCCCTGATGGAGGCCACCGGCATGCCACGGCGCACCGCCCAGGACACTATCGCGGCGCTAGCCGACCTGGATATCGTCTGCGAGTTCGAGCAGCAGGAAGGCGCGCGCAACCACGCCGGGCATTACCGCATTCATGACTGGGGTGCGATCGACAAGCAGTGGATCATCCGCCATCTGCGGCAGATACGCGAAGTGCTGGGCTACCCCTGAGGTTTATGGGAGCTGGCTTGCCGGCGAAAGGGGTGCAAAGCACCCCCGGCAATTCAGCCTTTGCGCATGCCGATATGTGGAATGTCATCTTCAAGGTATTCCTCACCCGCCACCACAAACCCATGCCTGGCATAAAACGCCTGCAAATGCGCCTGCGCCGACAGATAAACCGGTACTCCCGGCCAGCAATGCTCCGCCGCCTCCAGCGCCTTCGACAGCAACGTGTGCCCCAGCTTCAGCCCTCGCGCCGCAGGTGAAGTCACTACCCGCCCGATCACCACATCCCCGCCCTGGGATTGCGGATCGAGCAAACGCAGGTAAGCCACCAGTTTGTCTTCCTGCCACGCCATGAGGTGCAGGGTGTCGCCGCTCAGGTCCTGGCCATCGACGTCCTGATAGGCGCAGCGCTGCTCGACCACGAACACTTCGGTACGCAATTGCAGAATGGCGTAGAGCTGATCTTTGCCAAGGTCGGTGTGGTGCTTGCAGAGCCAGTCGATGGACACAGGCGCGAACTCCTTGAATGAGACCTCGATCATCGCATGTCGAATGCATTTGGCCAAAATAGAGGCTGAAAAGCACAGACCCCGCGAAAAATCAGGCGGGCGGGCTCTCTTTGATCAAGTGCCCCGCCAAGGTACGCAGCGGCCCCAACTGCCGGCAGATCAACGCCAGCTGGGTCTGCACCAGCCGCTGATGTTCATCCAGTTCTTCCGGCATCTGTTCCAGGGCATTGGCCAGCGCCTCCTCGGCATCGCTATGAATCGCCACCGGCAGCCGTGCGGCCAGGCCGTTGGCAATCTCGTCCAGACTGTTGGCCAGGCTTTGCCCTGCACCTTCGATCAATTGCTCCTGCACCTGCGCGGGCAACGCCATATCGCGGTGCGCACCCAGCCCCGACAGATAGCTGA
The DNA here is from genome assembly GCF_013179515.1 of Pseudomonas sp. CM27. Lineage (GTDB taxonomy): Bacteria > Pseudomonadota > Gammaproteobacteria > Pseudomonadales > Pseudomonadaceae > Aquipseudomonas. Next base: position 6,846 of record NZ_JABMCN010000115.1, on the reverse strand, counting down.
GCAAGGTGTGCGACAGCACCAGGAAGCGGAAGCCGACGTCGGCTTCCTTGCGGAAGTGCCCAGGCTCCATCAGCATGTTGGCCAGGGTGGTGGACAGCGCCGCATCGGCGTTGTGGGCGTTGCGCCGGGCCAGGCGGTAGGCCAGGTCGTCGCGCTTGCCGTGGGCGTACTGCTGCATGATCTGCCGCAGATAGACGCTGGCGCAGGCCAGGGTATTGGCCAGTGCCTTGTTCAACCGCCGCCCCTGCCAGTCGGGCAGGAACAGGAACACCGCGAGGATGGCGATCAGGCTGCCGACCAAGGTATCGAACAGGCGCGGCAGGAACAGGCCATAGCCATCGCCGATCTGGTTGAAGCAGAACAGCACCATCAAAGTGATCGCGGCCGTGGCCAGGGTGTAGCGGGTGGTGCGGTTGACGAAGAACACCACCCCGGCGACCACGGCAAACAGCGACTGGATGACCGGGTTGGGGAACAGGTCGAACAGCGCCCAGCCCACCGTCAGGCCGACTGCGGTACCGAAAATGCGCTGCACCAGCTTGCGCCGGGTTGCACCGTAGTTGGGCTGGCACACGAACAGCGTGGTGAGGATGATCCAGTAGCCCTGGGTGGGGTGAATCAGGTGCACCATGCCGTAGCCGATCGACAACGCCAGCGGCAGGCGCAAGGCGTGGCGGAACAGCAGCGAGGTCGGTGTGAGCTGGGTGCGCAGGCGCGTCCACACATCCTTCAGCGAGCGTGGCGAACGGTCGAGCAGGCTGCTGTCGCTGGCATCGGCCAGGCTGTCGGGGTTGCTGGCAGCGCTGAGCAGGCGGTCCAGCGTGGCCAGGTTGGCGGCCAGCGCCCGCAGCGAGCGTAGCAGGCTGCGCCAGGCCGGGTTGTTCTGGTTGCGCAGGTGCTCCAGCGACGCGTTGAGGTCCTCGAGTGCTTCGGTAAAGCCGCTGGCGAGTACGAACGGCTGGCGCAAGCGGATAGAGCGGGCCAGTTCCTGGCAGGATGAGCCCTGCTTGCGCAGCAGGCGCTGGCAGCGGAACATCACGTCGCTGTGGAAGAACGCCTCGGTCAGGGCGTTGTAGGGGTAGTGCGAGGCACTGACCCGCTCGTGGATATCCTGGGCCAGGAAGTACAGCTTGAGGTAGCGGCTGACCTTGGAGTTGGGCTGGCTGTTGCCGACCCGGTGCAGGATGATTTCCTTGGCGGCGTTGAGCGCCGCCACCACCTTGCCATTCTGCTGGGCCAGTTCCAGGCGCCGGGCCTCCAGGTCGAGGGTGCGGATGGGTTCGAACAGGCTGGCCTTGAGCTTGAGGTAGCGGCCCAGTTCGAAAAACAGCTTGGCAAGGCTCTGTTGCACCGGCTGGTTGGAGAACAGCGCCTGCCACAGCACCGACAGCAGCCCGTACCAGGCCGCACCTGCCACCAACAGCATCGGCTCGTGCCAGAAGTCCGTTACCTGGCCACCGCGCTGGTCCACGCCGATCATGGTGTACACCGCCGTGATCAGCGTTGCCGAGGCGATCGCGCCATAACGTTCGCCCAGGGCGCCGAGCATGGTCAGCCCGAACGCCGCCAGGGCCAGGGCGATGGCGAAGATCCAGGGGTAGGGGAACAGCAGTTCGACGGCCAGTGCAGCGATGGCGAAGCACACCAGGGTAACGGCCAGGGCGCTGAGGCGGCCCTGCCAGCTGTCGTCGGTTTCGGCCAGGGCGCTGGCGATGATGCCGAGGAACAGCGGAATCAGCAGGGCCATCTCGTTCTGGTACCAGCACAGGGCCAGGCTGCCGGTGAGGGCGATGGTGACCCGGATGCTGTAGCTGAACTTGTCTTGGCCCCACAGGCGACGCAGTGACTGACGGAACGAGCTCGATGACATGATGGCCTGCTAGGCAGTGAGCGAATGAATGCATTGCAGCACGGCCAGCAAGAAGCGTTCCGTGCTGCTGAATGGATTCTACTCTACACGAACTGCGCTGCGGCGTTGGCCGATGCCCAGGCCCACTGGAAGTTGAAACCGCCCAGGTGGCCGGTCACGTCCAGCACTTCACCGATGAAGTACAGCCCGGGGCTCTTCAGTGATTCCATGGTCTTGGACGACACTTCGCGGGTGTCGACCCCTCCCAGCGTCACCTCGGCGGTGCGGTAGCCTTCGGTGCCGGCCGGCACCACCTGCCAGTTCGCCAGCTTTTCGGCGATCTGGGCCAGCTCTGCCGGGGTGTACTGCTTCATGGGCCTGGACTCGAACCACTGCTCGGCCAGCAGGTTGGCCAGTTTGCGGGTAAAGACCTCGCCCAGCACGGTCTTCAGTTCGGCGTTGGCGCGTTCGGTTTGCATCTGTTGCAGCCAGGTCAGTGCGTCACGGTCCGGCAGCAGGTTGATCTCGACCGTGTCACCGGCTTCCCAGAACGACGAAATCTGCAGGATCGCCGGGCCGCTCAGACCGCGGTGGGTAAACAGCAGGTTCTCGCGGAAGCTGCTGCCATTGCAGCTGGCGGTGCAATCCAGCGAGGTGCCGGACAGCTCGGTGCACAATGCCTTGAGTTGGGGCTCGGTGATAGTGAAGGGCACCAGGCCGGCGCGGGTTGGCAGCAGTGTGTGGCCGAACTGGCGCGCGACCTGGTAGCCGAAGCCGGTGGCGCCTAGTGTCGGGATCGACAGGCCACCGGTGGCGATCACCAGCGACTGGCAGGCGAACTGGCCGCCGCTGGTCTGCAGCAGATAGCCGTTTGCGGTTTTCTCGATCTGCTCGATGCTGATTTGCATGCGGATCTCGGCACCGGCCTCGTCGCATTCGGCCAGCAGCATGTCGAGGATGTCACTGGCCTTGTTGTCGCAGAACAGCTGGCCGAGTTTCTTCTCGTGGTACGCCACGCCATGCTTGCACACCAGCTCGATGAAGTCCCACTGGGTGTAGCGGGCCAGGGCCGATTTGCAGAAGTGTGCATTGTGCGAAAGGAAGTTGGCCGGCTCGGTGTACATGTTGGTGAAGTTGCAGCGGCCGCCGCCGGACATGAGGATTTTCTTGCCCGGTTTGTTGGCGTGGTCGAGCAGCAGTACCCGGCGGCCACGGCGGGCGCTGAGCTGGGCGCACATCAGGCCGGCGGCGCCAGCGCCGAGGATGATCACGTCGGTGGAGTGCACGGTATGAACCTGTCTGGATTCGAATGTGGAATGCCGACCCTGTGGGAGCGGGTTTACCCGCGAATACGATGGCGCATGCACCATGGCTTTCGCGGGTGAACCCGCTCCCACAGGGTCACTGTCTGGGATTAAAGAATGCGGACTTTCAGGGCGCGGCCCTTGATCTTGCCGCTGTTCAGCCGCTGCATGGCCTGCTTGGCCAGCGCACGTTCCACGGCCACGAACGCCTGGAAGTCGAAGATGGCGATCTTGCCCACCTGCTTGCCCGGGATACCGGCATCACCGGTCAGCGCACCGAGGATGTCACCCGGGCGCAGCTTGTCCTTGCGCCCGGCTGCGATGCACAGCGTGGTCATCACCGGCAGCAGCGGCTCGCCGCCTTTGTTTTTCAGGCTGTCCAGTTGGTCCCAGCGCAACGGGCTCTTCTGCAGCTGTTCGATGGCCTGGGCACGGTGGCCTTCGGCCGGGGCCACCAGGCTGACCGCAATCCCTTTCTCGCCGGCACGACCGGTACGGCCCACGCGGTGCACGTGGATTTCCGCATCACGCGCCAGCTCCACGTTGAGGACCATGTCCAGGCCATCGATATCCAGGCCGCGCGCGGCTACGTCGGTGGCTACCAGCACCGAGCTGCTGCGGTTGGCGAACATGGTCAGTACCTGGTCGCGGTCACGCTGTTCCAGGTCGCCATGCAGGGCCTGGGCGACGATGCCCTTGGCGGTGAGGTGGGCAACCACGTCTTCGCACTGCTGCTTGGTGAAGCAGAACGCTACGCACGACTGCGGGCGGTAGTGGCCGAGCACGCGGGTGACGGCCTCCAGGCGCTGCTGCGGGTCGATCTCGATGAAGCTCTGCTCGATCTGGTTGTCGGCGTGCAGGCTCTCGACCTTCACTTGCTGCGGGTTGCGCATGAAGTCGGCGGCCAGCTGCTTGATGCCGGTTGGGTAGGTGGCCGAGAACAGCAGGGTCTGGCGGCGCGATGGGGTCTTGCCGATGATGCTGGCGATGGCGTCGAAAAAGCCCATGTCGAGCATGCGGTCGGCTTCGTCCAGCACCAGGGTGTTCAGGCCATCCAGCACCAGGGTGCCTTTGTCCAGGTGCTGCTGGATGCGCCCCGGGGTGCCGACGATGATGTGCGCACCGTGCTCCAGCGAGGCAATCTGCGGGCCCAGCGAAACGCCGCCGCACAGGGTCAGGATCTTGATGTTGTCCTCGGCCCGCGCCAGGCGGCGCAGCTCCTTGGCCACCTGGTCGGCGAGTTCGCGGGTAGGGCACAGCACCAAGGCCTGGCAGCCGAAGTAGCGCGGGTTGATCGGGTTGAGCAGGCCGATGCCGAAGGCGGCGGTCTTGCCGCTGCCGGTCTTGGCCTGGGCGATCAGGTCCTGGCCCTTGAGGATGACCGGCAGGCTCTGGGCCTGGATCGGCGTCATCGAGGCATAGCCAAGGGCGTCCAGGTTGGCCAGCATGGCGGCGGACAGCGGCAGAGTGGCAAAAGCGGTGGATTCGGTGGTCACGAGGCAGGCCTGCGTTGCGAAGCGAAAAAATGCCGCACAGTCTACCAGCCTCATGGCCATTCGCCCTACGACTCCATGTGTTGTTCCGGACGACGGGCACGCCTTCCGTCCGTCGGCGCCAGTTGCATGAAGATCGCTGCTGCCAGCATTGCCATCACGCCGATGGTGACGAAGGTCAGCTGAAACGCCCCCAGCGTGGTTTCCACGCCATCGGCGCTGCCGGCTGCAGTAAACCCGCCGAGCAACGCACCGGCGCAGGCCACACCGAGGCTGAGCGACAGCTGTGCGACCACCGACAGCAGGCTGTTGCCGCTGCTGGCGCTGGCGTCGTCAAGGTCGATCAGGGTCACCGTATTCATTGCCGTGAACTGCATGGAGTTGACCGCGCCGAGCAGGCCCAGCTGGATCAGTAGCACAGCATAGGGTGTCTGTTCGTCGACCAGGCCCAGGCTGGCCAGCAGCAGGCCCAGCAGCAGGGTGTTGCCGGTGAGGATGATGCGGTAGCCAAAGCGTTCGATCAGCGGCCTGGCGATGGATTTTGCGAGCATGGCAGCCGCCGCCAGCGGGATCATGCTCATGCCGGCCTGGGCCGGTGAATAGCCCAGCGCCACCTGCAGCAGTAGCGGCACCAGGAACGGCAGTGCGCCGCTGCCCAGGCGCGCGAACAGGTTGCCGAGGATGCCGATGGCGAAGGTGCGCACACGGAACAGGCTGGGCGAGAACAGCGGCTCCGGGTCGCGCCCGGCGCGCAGCCAGTAGGCGGCCAGGCAGGCCATGCCGGCAAACAGCAGCAACATCACGCGCAAGTGCGGCAGGTGCAGCTCGCCCAGGCCTTCCATGGCGATGGTGATCAGCACCATCGCCGCGCCGAAAAGCACAAAGCCAGGGCCGTCGAAGCTGGTGCGTTCGGCGCCGCGCAGGTCGGGGATGAACTTCCAGACCGCGTAGCAACCGATCAGACCGACCGGCAGGTTCAGCAAAAAGATCCAGTGCCAGGTGAGGATTTCCACCAGCCAGCCGCCAACCGTTGGCCCCAGCAATGGCCCGAGCAAGCCGGGAATGGTGATGAAACTCATGATCCGCACCAGCTCGCTACGCGGGTAGGCGCGCAGCACCACCAAACGCCCCACCGGCAACATCAGTGCACCGCCCAGGCCCTGCACCACCCGGGCGAAGATCAGAAAACCCAGGCTGTTGGCTGCAGCGCACAACAGCGAGCCGAAGCTGAACAGCAGGATGGCGCTGAAGAAGATGCGCTTGGTGCCGAAGCGGTCGGCGATCCAGCCCGAGGCGGGGATCAGCAGGGCCACGGTGAGCATGTAGGCGATGATCACGCCCTGCATGCGCAGCGGGTCTTCGGCCAGCGAGCGGGCCATGGCCGGCAGCGCGGTGTTGAGAATGGTGCCGTCCAGGGACTGCATGAAGAAGGCGATCGCCACCACCCAGGGGATCCAGCGGGCGGTGACAGGGTCCAGCGGAGTGCGTTCGGGCATGAGGAACCTCAATGTTCGGCATTGCCTGTACTGGCCTCATCGCCGGCAAGCCAGCTCCCACAGGATCACCACAGGCCCCGGACTGGGTGCGGTCCCTGTGGGAGCTGGCTTGCCGGCGATGAGGCCGGAATGGCCTATTACAATGTCAGGGTCAGGCCTTTGACCAGTGCCCCCGGCAAATGACTCGACCCGGTACTGCGCTGTCCATAGGTACTGGTCGACAGAATCATCTCGCGCTCCCGGGTCAGGTCTTCCAGCTGGCTGCCGAGCAAACTGTACAGGCTGTCATCGAAACGCATGGTGCTGACGGGCCCCTGGATCTGGCCATCCTCTACCCAGAAAGTGGCAAAACGGGTCAGCCCGGTCATGCGGGCTGCCGGCAAGTCGGAGTAGTTCAGGTACCACAGGTTGCTGATGTACAGCCCGCTGCCAAGCCGCTCGAGGATCTGCTCGCTGGGCAAGCTCCCCGGCGCCAGGCTGAGCGCGCAGGGCGACTCGTAGCTGTCGGCGCCATTGGCCAGCAGCTCGAACTCGGCGGCACTGCGCGCACTGGTCAACCGCTGCACAGCCTGGCCCTGCTGAATCAATGGCACATCCAGGCGTGGCGAGCCTTCATCGGAAAACGCCGGGCTCAACGAGCCGCTGACCTGCTCGGTGAAGCTTACCAGCGGGCTCAGTCGTGCATCGCCGTTGTACAGGCGCTG
>NZ_JABMCN010000114.1 GCF_013179515.1 Pseudomonas sp. CM27 | reverse complement strand
CACGCGAGGTGTTCGACATCTATGCGCCGCTGGCGCACCGCCTGGGTATTGGTCACATCAAGTGGGAGCTGGAAGACCTGTCCTTCCGCTACCTCGAACCCGACCAGTACAAGCAGATCGCCAAGCTGCTGCACGAGCGCCGGCTGGACCGCGAGCGCTTCATCAGCGATGTGATGAACCAGCTGCAGAACGAGCTGCTGGCCACCGGCGTCAATGCCGACATCAGCGGCCGGGCGAAACATATCTATTCGATCTGGCGCAAGATGCAGCGCAAAGGCCTGGAATTCAGCCAGATCTACGATGTGCGCGCCGTGCGCGTGCTGGTCCCGGAAATCCGCGACTGTTACACCGCGCTGGGCATCGTGCACACCCTGTGGCGGCATATCCCCAAGGAGTTCGACGACTACATCGCCAACCCCAAGGAGAACGGCTACCGCTCGCTGCACACCGCAGTCATCGGCCCCGAGGGCAAGGTGCTGGAGGTGCAGATCCGCACCCACGGCATGCACGAAGAAGCGGAGCTGGGGGTGTGCGCGCACTGGCGCTACAAGGGCACCGACGTCAAGCCCAGCTCCAACCATTACGAAGAAAAGATCTCCTGGCTGCGCCAGGTGCTGGAATGGCACGAGGAGCTGGGCGACATCGGTGGCCTGGCCGAGCAGCTGCGGGTCGACATCGAGCCGGACCGGGTCTATGTGTTTACCCCGGACGGCCACGCCATCGACTTGCCCAAGGGGGCCACGCCGCTGGACTTCGCCTACCGCGTGCACACCGAGATCGGTCACAACTGCCGCGGCGCCAAGATCAACGGGCGCATCGTGCCGCTCAATTACAGCCTGCAGACTGGCGAGCAGGTGGAGATCATCACCAGCAAGCACGGCAACCCCAGCCGTGACTGGTTGAACTCCAACCTGGGTTATGTCACCACCTCGCGGGCGCGGGCCAAGATCGTGCACTGGTTCAAGCTGCAGGCGCGCGACCAGAACGTCGCCGCCGGCAAGACCTTGCTCGAGCGCGAGCTCAGCCGGCTGGGCCTGCCGCAGGTGGACTTCGAGCGCCTGGCCGAAAAGACCAACGTCAAGACCGCCGAGGACATGTTCGCCTCGCTCGGCGCCGGCGACCTGCGCCTTGCCCACCTGGTCAATGCCGCCCAGCAGTTGCTGGAGCCCGACCGCATCGAGCAGATCGAACTGGTACCGCGCAAGCCCACCGGGCCGCGTACCGGCAAGCGTGGAGACATCCAGATCCAGGGTGTTGGCAACCTGCTGACGCAAATGGCCGGCTGCTGCCAGCCGCTGCCCGGCGACGCCATTGTCGGCTACATCACCCAGGGCCGCGGCGTGAGCATTCACCGCCAGGACTGCGCCTCGGTACTGCAGCTGGCCGGCAAGGAGCCGGAGCGCATGATCCAGGTCAGCTGGGGGCCGATTCCGGTGCAGACCTACCCGGTCGACATCGTCATCCGCGCCTACGACCGCCCCGGCCTGCTGCGCGACGTGTCGCAGGTACTGCTGAACGAGAAGATCAACGTGCTGGCGGTGAACACCCGCTCGAACAAGGAAGACAACACCGCGCTGATGTCGCTGACCATCGAGATTCCGGGCCTGGACGCCCTTGGGCGCCTGCTGGGGCGGATCTCGCAGCTGCCGAACATCATCGAGACGCGGCGTAACCGTACCCCTTGAGACCGCGGCGCCTGCTTTGCCGGTAAACCCGCTCCCGCACCTGTGGGAGCAGGTTTACCCGCGAAGAAGCCACCACCGAAGGACCTGCCTGAATGACCTACACCCTCGACGACCTGCTGCACCTCATGGCCCGCCTGCGCGACCCGCAATACGGCTGCCCATGGGACCTGAAGCAGAACTACGCGAGCATCGTCCCGCATACCATCGAAGAGGCCTACGAAGTCGCCGACACCATCGAACGCGGCGATTTCGAGCACCTGCAGGGCGAGCTGGGCGACTTGTTGTTTCAGGTGGTCTACTACAGCCAGCTGGCCCGGGAGGAGGGGCGTTTCGAGTTTGATGGCGTGGTCGACAGCATCACCCGCAAACTCATCCGCCGCCATCCGCATGTCTTCCCCACCGGCGAGCTCTACGCCCCGGTGGATACCCCCAGCCTGAGCGAAGCCCAGGTCAAGTCACGCTGGGAAGAGATCAAGGCCGAAGAACGCGCCGAAAAAAGCCAGCCCGAACAGCTCTCGCTGCTCGACGATGTGCCGGCAGCCTTGCCGGCGCTGTCGCGGGCAGCCAAACTGCAAAAACGCGCGGCCACGGTCGGCTTCGACTGGCCAGCGGCCTTGCCGGTGCTGGACAAGGTGCGCGAAGAGCTGGATGAAGTGCTTCAGGCCATGGCCGATGGCGACGCCGATGCGTTGGAAGATGAAGTCGGTGACCTGCTGTTTGCCGCCGTCAACCTGGCCAGGCACCTCAAGCAGGACCCGGAAAATGCCCTACGCCGCGCCAACCGCAAGTTCGAGCGGCGTTTTCGCTTTATCGAACAGGCATTGCGCGACAGTGGCCGCCCCATTGAAGATTGTAGCCTTGACGAGCTGGACGCCCTTTGGGGTGAAGCCAAACGTCAGGAAAAGAACCTGCCCAGCTGCGGCTGAGCTGTTGCATAAGTGAGTGAACATTCATGAGCCTTTCCCTTCGCGACCAATTGCTCAAAGCCGGTCTGGTCAACCAGAAACAGGTTTCTCAGGCCACCAAGGCCGAGAAGAAACAGAAACGCCTGGAACACAAGGGCCAGGTCGAGGTGGACGACAGTCAGCAGCGCCTGGCCAAGGAAGCCATGGCCGAAAAAGCCAAGCGTGACCAGGAGCTGAACCGCCAGCAGCAGGAAAAGGCCGAGCAGAAGGCCCGTGCCGCGCAGATCAAGCAACTGATCGAAGCTACCCGCCTGCCCAAGCTCAATACCGAGGACTACTACAACTTCGTCGACGACAAGAAGGTCAAGCGCATCGCCGTCAACGCCCTGATGCGTACCCGGCTGAGCAACGGTGCATTGGCTGTGGTGGGCCATGGTGGTGGTTACGAGGTGATTCCGCGAGAAGCGGCAGTGAAGATCCAGGAGCGTGACCCTGGTCGCATCCTGTTGCTCAACACCCATGTCGAGGAAGCGGACGAGGACGACCCGTACGCGGCCTACAAGATCCCTGACGATCTGATGTGGTAAGCACGAAAAACCCCGCCTTGGCGGGGTTTTTCTTTTGAAGGCTGGGTCATTGCGTTGAAAGCCCGGTCATTGCGTGGTGCGCTGGTTTTCCAGGTCTTCCAGTTCTACGCGGTACTGATGCGCTTCGTGCTCATTGTGGAACATGCCCACCAGCTGGCCTTGCTGGTGCACATCCCAGATCCGCACGCCAGCGGCCAGGCCTTCGTGGGACATTTTCGATTCGTCGCGTTCGGTTACTTGGACTGTCATCGGTAAACTCCACTTCTTCAGTTGGCTGCGACACTGTGTCGCACACCTTCTTTATAGAGTTTGTTAGCAGGCTAAGTAAATAAAACAGGCATGAAACAAGTTTCATGTAGGCCGCCCAGCCATGAAAAAGCCCCGTACTGGGCGGGGCTTCAGGTGTTGCTGGCAGGGCAGTATCAGTTGCCTTTCACCGGCTTGCCATCGACCGTGCCATCCTGCAGCACGATCACGTACTCCTTGCCATCGGTCTCCACCTGGCGCAGTTGCACCAGCAAGTAGTCCCAGCTCTTGGCAAACCACAGCTCGGTGATGCGTTTGCTCTGGCTTGGGTCGCGCACGCGCTCGACCTTTACCGCATCGACCTGGCCGGTCTTGGTGGTGACCTTTTCGGTACCCAGTACGCGGAAGTCGTAGGTGTCGATCTCGTCACCATCAACCACCTGGTAAGTCATGCTCTTCTTGCCAGCGGCCACATCATGCTGCAGCGCCAGCTGATAAGACGACTTGTCCAGCACGCCGCGGTTCAGCGGCAGGCTGACGGCATCGCCACGGTCACTGCCAGTGACCTTCTTGGCGGTCCAGTCGAAATTGAGGTCGACCTTCTTGGCCTTGCCCAGGCCACCGCGCTCGAAGTGGTACTTCTGCGGCAGCAGAGTGTCGTTTTCCAGGCGCAGGGTACTTTGCTCGGTCAGGCTGGCGATCATCATGGAAGCCTTGAAGTTCAGGTCCCAGGTACCGTTGGCATTCTTGACCAGGCTGCGCTCGGCGGTGCCGCTCATGGGCAGTTGCTTCCAGTCGGCGGTGTAGCTGGCCGAGAACGGCTTCAGATCAGCTGCCTGGAGGGGCAGGGCGAGCACGGCAAGTGCCAAGAGCAGGGCGCGACGCATAAGTTCTCCTAGGATCGAATCAAATGACCGCTGGCGGGCAGCGGCTGGCCATCCAGTAATGCACCCTGTTCACCAAGACGCAAGCGCCCTTCGGCAAACCAGCGCACTGCCAGCGGATAGATCAGATGTTCCTGACAGTGCACCCGCTGAGCCAGGCTTTCGACGGTGTCATCAGACACCAACGGCACCACAGCCTGTACGACCAGTGGCCCGCCATCGAGTTCCTCGGTCACGAAGTGAACGCTGCAGCCATGCTCGGCGTCGCCTGCCTCCAGGGCCCGGCGGTGGGTATGCAGGCCCTTGTATCTGGGCAGCAACGACGGGTGGATATTGAGCAGACGGCCCTGGTAGTGGCGTACGAAGTCGCCACTGAGGATACGCATGAAGCCGGCCAGTACCACCAGGTCCGGGGCAAAGCCGTCGATGCACGCCATTAGCGCGGCATCGAAGGCTTCACGGCCGTCGTAGCGGGTGTGGTCGAGCACGGCGCTGTCGATGCCGGCGGCCGCAGCGCGCTGCAGGCCGTAGGCATCGGCGCGGTTGGACACCACCGCGCGGATGTGCGCCGTGCTGTCCTGGCCCTGGCAACTGTCGATCAGGGCTTGCAGGTTGCTGCCGGAGCCCGACAGCAGTACCACTACATTGCAGGTCTTGCTTGGCATCAGTGTGCCTTGAGGTTCTGCAGCTCGACCTGGGCAGCGCCTTCAGCGGCCTCGGCGATGTGGCCGATCACCCACGGCTGTTCACCGGCGGCGCGCAATTCGTTCAGGGCCGCTTCGACCTGGTCCTGGGCTACGCAGATGACCATGCCGACACCGCAGTTCAGCACGCGGTGCATTTCATGCTCGTCGACGTTGCCTTTTTCCTGCAGGAAGTCGAACACTACCGGGCGCTGCCAGCTGGCCACGTCGACCACGGCCTGGGCGTTTTTCGGCAGGACGCGCGGAATGTTGTCCAGCAGGCCGCCACCGGTGATGTGGGCCATGGCCTTGACGGCGCCGGTGTTCTTGATCAGCTGCAGCAGCGGCTTGACGTAGATGCGGGTCGGGGCCATCAGCAGGTCGGTCAGCGGCTTGCCATCCAGCTGGGTGTTCTCGATGTCGGTAGCGGACACTTCGAGGATTTTGCGGATCAGCGAGTAGCCGTTGGAGTGCGGGCCGGAGGACGGCAGGGCGATCAGCGCGTCGCCGGTGGCAACCTTGGAGCCGTCGATGATCTCGGCCTTTTCCACCACGCCTACGCAGAAGCCGGCCAGGTCGTAATCTTCGCCTTCGTACATGCCTGGCATTTCGGCGGTTTCACCACCGACCAGCGAGCAACCGGCCAGTTCGCAACCGGCGCCGATGCCGGTCACCACGGTGGCGGCTACGTCCACGTTGAGCTTGCCGGTGGCGTAGTAGTCGAGGAAGAACAGTGGCTCGGCACCGCACACAACCAGATCGTTGACGCACATGGCGACCAGGTCCTGGCCGATGCTGTCGTGCTTGTTCAGGTTCAGCGCCAGGCGCAGCTTGGTGCCGACGCCGTCGGTGCCGGAGACCAGCACCGGCTGCTTGTAGCCGGCCGGGATCTCGCAGAGGGCGCCGAAGCCGCCCAGGCCACCCATGACTTCAGGGCGTGCGGTGCGTTTTGCCACGCCCTTGATGCGTTCGACCAGTGCTTCGCCGGCGTCGATGTCTACACCGGCGTCCTTGTAGCTCAGGGAGGGTTGCTTGCTCATTGATCCAGGCCTTTAGGAGGGAGGGATTCTTAAAAACGACCATGACGGCCAAGGCCGGCGGGTGAGCGGCGGCTGCCTGAAACGTCAGTGGTCTGTGAAGGCGCGCGATTTTATCAGGGTTGCCGGGCAGCGGCCATCCTCAGGCCGACGGGCAGGGCATTAAAGTGGGTAAAGGTGAGGCGCTGAACCTCTGAGATCCGACACCTTTCGGATCCAGGCATATCTGCAGCAACCAATCTTTCACCCGCGCGACTGGTTACCTGGCGCCCCCGTGTATAAGGTATAGGCATTGCGGTGAATGGACAGGAACCCTCCATGCGTTTGTTCAACATTCTGGCAGCAGGTTGCCTGGCCCTGATCTCGGCCACTGCCCTGGCTGAAAATGTCTCCGGCCTTTACCAGGTGCGCGAACCGGTCACCGGGCAGGGGGCTGAGGCGCGTACCGCCGCCACTGCCCAGGCCCTTGACACGCTGGTGTTGCGCCTGACCGGCGACCCCAAGGCGGCGCAAAGCCCGGCCCTTGCCGAGCTGCGCAAGGACCCCCAGCAAATCATCAACCAGGTGGGCACCGAAGCCGGCCCACCCGAGTCGGTGCTGGTCGAATTCGACCCTGGCAGTACCGAGCGGGCCCTGCGCAAGGCCGGCCTGGCCCTGTGGGGCAGCAACCGGCCGTCGATCCTTGGCTGGTGGTTGAACGACAGTGTCGAGGGCAGCAGCCTGGTCGGTGACGGCCAGGCCAGCGCCCAGCCCCTGCGCCGTGCCGCCCAGCACCGTGGCTTGCCACTGCGTCTGCCGCTGGCTGACCTGCAGGAACAACTGGTGGCCAATGCCAAGCAGCTCGAAGCCAGCGACCCGGCGCCGCTGCGCCAGGCCGCCGAACGTTACGGCGCCGATGCCTTGCTGGCGGTGCATGCCCAGGAGGCCGACGGCAAGTGGCAGGGCAAGTGGCAGCTGTGGCTGGGCGACCAGCGCGAGCAGGGCAATGCCGAGGGCGCCGACCAGGCGGCGTTGGCCGATGCGGTGATGCTGGCGGTAAGCAGCCGCCTGGCGCCACGCTATGTCACCCGCCCCGGCGCCAGCAGCCAATTGCAGGTGCAGGTGCAGGGGATGAGCCTGCAGCGCTACGCGGAGTTGGCCCGTGTGCTTGAGCCCTATGGCCCACGCCTGCAACTGGCCGAAGGGACCACCCTGACCTATGGCGTCACCGCCAACCGTGAACAGCTGCGTGCCCAGCTTGCCCTGGCCAAGCTGCAGGAGCTGCCGGCAGAGCAAGCCGCGCCCGCGACACCGGCACCAGTTGCCGGGCAAGACCCGGCCGTGCCGGCGCAACCTGCACCCAAGCCGTTCGATGGCCTGCGATTCCGTTGGTAAGGAGCTCCAAAATTGACTGACATGCGTCGCTGGATCTGGCTGGGCGTTGCACTGGTGCTCGCCGTACTGTTGTACAGCTTGCACAACATTCTCACGCCCTTCCTGATCGGCATTCTCCTGGCGTACCTGGCCGACCCCCTGGTCGACTGGCTTGAGCGCCGGGGGTTGTCACGCACCTGGGGGGTGGTAGTGGTGTTCGGCCTCTTCACTCTGCTGTTCATGGCCCTGTTGCTGGTGCTGGTGCCAATGCTGGCCAAGCAGCTGGTGCGTTTGTACGAGCTGGCGCCGCAGATGCTCGACTGGTTGCAGCATGTGGCGCTGCCCTGGGTGCAACACCGGTTGGGGCTGGCCGATGGTTTCTGGAAGTTCGACAAGATCAAGGCGGCCATCAGCGAACACATGGGGCAGACCACCGACATTGTCGGGGTGGTATTGTCACAGGCGACGGCGTCGAGCCTGGCGCTGATGGCCTGGCTGGCCAACATGGTCCTGATTCCGGTCGTGGGGTTCTATCTGCTACGTGACTGGGACCTGATGATGGCCAAGCTGCGCAGCTTGCTGCCACGCCAGCATGAGGAAGATGTGGTCGGCCTGGCGGGCGAATGCCATGAAGTACTTGGGGCGTTCGTGCGCGGCCAGCTGATGGTGATGGTGGCCTTGGGGTTCATCTATTCTGCCGGGCTGATGCTGGTGGGGCTGGAGCTGGGGCTGCTGATCGGCATGCTCGCGGGCCTTGCGGCCATCGTTCCTTATATGGGCTTCATCATCGGCATTGGTGCAGCGCTGGTGGCCGGCCTGTTCCAGTTCGGCGGCGATTTGTACCCGATGCTGGGCATTGTTGCCGTGTTCATGGTCGGGCAGGCGCTGGAGGGCATGGTGCTGACGCCGTTGCTGGTGGGCGACCGCATCGGGCTGCATCCGGTGGCAGTGATCTTTGCCATCCTTGCCGGCGGTGAGCTGTTCGGGTTTACCGGGGTCTTGCTGGCGTTGCCGGTGGCCGCGGTGATCATGGTGCTGCTGCGGCATGTGCATGATTTGTACAAGGAATCGGATATGTATGCCGGGGATGTGGACCCGGAATTGTGATGCCATATACTTCCGACCCACCCCAAAACCCGCAACCTGTTGATTTTCCTTGCGCTATCCGATGCCGTGATTGTGCACCCAGCGCTGCGGGTATAGACTTTGCACATTGTTCACCAAAGGCCCCCTGCGGTCCTGCCGACCGCCCGCGAGCATGAAACCACCGATCCAGTTGCCCCTGGGTGTGCGCCTGCGCGATGACGCCACCTTCATCAACTACTATCCGGGCGCCAATGCTGCGGCATTGGGCTACGTCGAGCGGCTATGCGAAGCCGACGCCGGCTGGACCGAGAGCCTTATCTACCTGTGGGGCAAGCAGGGTGTTGGCCGTAGCCACCTGCTGCAGGCTGCCACCCACCGCTTTCAGCAGCGCGGCGAGCCCGCGGTCTACCTGCCCTTGGCACAACTGCTCGAGCGCGGTGTAGAGCTGCTCGACTACCTGGCCCAGTATGAACTGGTGTGCATCGACGACCTGCACGTGATCGCCGGCAAGGCAGACTGGGAAGAGGCCATGTTCCACCTGTTCAACCGCCTGCGTGACAGCGGCCGACGCCTGTTGCTGGCAGCCTCGGCTTCGCCACGCGAACTGCCGATCAAGTTGCCGGACCTCAAGTCGCGGTTGACCCTGGCCCTGGTGTTCCAGATGCGTGGCCTGTCCGACGAAGACAAGCTGCGCGCCCTGCAGCTGCGTGCCTCGCGCCGTGGCCTGCACCTCACCGACGAAGTCGGTCACTTCATCCTTACCCGTGGCGCGCGCAGCATGAGTGCGCTGTTCGACCTGCTCGAGCGCCTCGACCAGGCCTCGCTGCAGGCACAGCGCAAGCTCACCATCCCTTTTCTCAAGGAAACCCTCGGCTGGTAACCCCCTGAAAACCTTGGGCCAGAGCGGCAAAACGAAAAAGTCACATGTTTTTCGATAAAATTTGCAAATGGCCATGATAGAGGGCATAGTTTCCCCCTTCTAAAGGATTACAGACACGGTCGTGCCCATGCTGAAGCGCTTCGCACCCCTCGTGCCACTCGCACTCGTGACCCTGCTTTTTGGCTGCGCGGCCCATGGCCCGGCTTCTCAATCAGCACCTCAGGATCACACCCCGATCGCCGCACAGTCGGCGGTCAAGGCCAAAGCCTCGACCTCGTCGGTTTTCGGCGAACCGGAAGAGCTGGCCACTGAAGATGACCTGGAGGTCTTCTCCAGCAGCAGCAAGCCTTACCAGCTGCCAGTACTGGCGGACAGCATTCTCGAGCGTGGCATGTCGTTGATCGGTACCCGCTACCGCTTCGGTGGTACCTCGGAAAAGTCCGGCTTCGACTGCAGCGGTTTCATCGGCTACCTGTTCCGCGAAGAGGCGGGCGTGACCCTGCCACGCTCCACGCGTGAAATGATCAACGTCGATGCCCCGAAAGTGGCACGCAACAAGCTCAAGCCGGGTGATCTGCTGTTCTTCAGCACCAATGGCCGCGGTCGCGTCAGCCATGCCGGCATCTACCTGGGTGACAACCAGTTCATCCACTCCAGCAGCCGCCGCAGCGGTGGCGTGCGCATCGACAGCCTCGGTGACCGCTACTGGAGCAAGACCTTCATCGAAGCCAAGCGCGCCTTGGCCATGGCGCCGACCAACATCGCGCGCAACTGATGAAACGGATGCACCCGCCACGGCGGCGATGCTTTGAAAAAAGCTCGCCGCCGTGCGCATTTACAGAAGTCGTCTAATCTGAATTCTCAACTCTTTTCGGCTGCGGTTCAGCAGTCTCGGACAGGATGGTCTGGCCATGATAAAGATGGCGCGCTTTGCATTTCTCTCCCTGGCGGCCTTGCTGGCTGCCTGCTCCAGCCGCGCGCCCGCGCCGGCGCCTGTGGTGCAGCCGCAGGTCAGCTACAGTCAGCCCAGCCCTTCGCCCATTGCCGATGACGTGCTGATCCGTGCCATCGGTCTGGTAGGCACGCCTTATCGCTGGGGCGGCAACACCCCGGACTCCGGTTTTGATTGCAGTGGCCTGATCAAGTATGTGTACCGTGATGCTGCCGGCATCAGCCTGCCGCGTTCGACGCGGGAGATGATCGTCATGCGTGCGCCGACGGTGGACGCCAAGTCGCTGCAGTCCGGTGACCTGGTGTTCTTTGCCACCAGCGGCGGCTCGCAGGTCAGCCATGCGGGTATCTATGTAGGTGAGGGGCGCTTTGTCCATGCTCCTTCCACTGGCGGCACGGTTCGCCTGGATTACCTGTCCAACAGCTATTGGGCGAAGGCATACCTGGAAGCCAAGCGGGTGATCCCGGCAGGGCATCTTGCACAGAATCCTTAACCCGGTGCCATCGCCGGCATGCCGGCGACAGCCCGCGGTTTTGCTTCAGTGCAGCCTGCTGATTCGCCAGACCACATTGCCCACGTCATCCGCCACCAGCACGCCCCCGCGACCGTCGTTGGTCACGCCTACGGGTCGGCCCATGGCATTGCCGCTGCCATCGACAAACCCCGTCAGCAGGTCGACAGGCTGCCCCGATGGTTTGCCGGCAGCGTTGAACGGCACGAAAATCACCTTGTAGCCGCTGTGTGGCTTGCGGTTCCACGAGCCGTGCTGGCCCACCAGTGCCCCCTGGTTGAAGGGCGGCGGCAAAGCGTCGGGGGCGGCGAATGCCAACCCGAGTGATGCGGTGTGTGGGCCTACCGCATAATCCGGCACCCGTGCCTGGGCCACCTTTTGCGGGTTCTGCGGTTGCACCCGGGTGTCTACATGCTGCCCGTAGTAACTGTAGGGCCAGCCATAGAAGCCGCCGTCCTGCACCGATGTGATGTAGTCCGGCACCAGGTCGCTGCCAATTTCGTCGCGCTCGTTCACAGCGGTCCACAATGCCCCGCTGTGTGGTTCCCAGGCCAGCCCGTTGGGGTTGCGCAGGCCGGTGGCGTACAGCCGGTGCTGGCCGCTGGCCGGGTCAACTTCCCAGATGGCCGCCCGGCCTTGCTCTTTGTCCATGCCGTTTTCTCCCACATTGCTGTTGGAGCCAACCGTCACATAGAGTTTTTTACCGTCGCGGCTAGCCACCACGTTCTTGGTCCAGTGGTGGTTCAGCGGACCGCCTGGCAGCTCGACCACCGGCTGCCCTTTTTCACCTATCTGCAAAGCCCCCGGCTGGTAGTGAAAGCGCAACAGCCTGTCGGTGTCGGCGACGTACAGGTCATTGCCAACCAAGGCCATGCCGAACGGGGAGTTGAGCCCTTCGATAAACGGTGTGCGCAGTTCTGCGACACCATCATGGTCGGCATCGCGCAACAGGGTGATACGGTTGGCGCTGGGCACCGCTGCGCCTGCGCGTTGCATTGCCTTGCCCATGAACCATCCGCGTATGCCCTTGCCATCTTCGGGTTTGGGCGGTGCATTGGTTTCTGCCACCAGCACATCGCCGTTGGGCAGCACGTACAACCAGCGCGGATGGTCGAGCTTGTCGGCAAACGCCACCACTTGCGTGCCTGCTGCGGCCGTGGGTTTGCCGCCCTGCGGCCAGCCGATCGCCGGGGCAACGTTTACGGTGGGAATCAGGGACTTTCTAGGGGCGGGCAATTGCGGCGTCGGGCCGCTGCCCTGGTCCACATTCAACAGGGCTGTTTCGCCACAGCCGGCCAGGCATGCCGCGATTGTCAGTGCAGTGAGGGTGCGGGTTCGGTTCATGTGCGCTGCTCTGCAGGGAGTCTTTTGCATTCAGAACTCGCTGCTGCACGTTGGGTTCAGTCAGGCAGGGTCACCTACCGCGCTCAGATATATCTACCGCCGCCAGGGGTGTGCAGCTGACGAACATTTCGTTTCCGGCATCTATCAGGAAACGACCATGTACGACCTGCAACAGGCAATGCTGCATAACCTTCGAGTGCTGGGGGCTGGTCATGAGCTGGCGCAGTTGGCGCGGGATTTTGTTCGCGAGTACCCCGACCCCTACCGGTTGGCCCGCGACCATGCCAGTGCCATCGTGCGCCAGCACACGAAAAAAGACTGGGATCCGGACCGTGTCTGGTGGCACCAGTTCACGGGTGCCAGTTCCAGCAGCCGCAGTTTCAACGGTTGGGCGCACAGCGGCCCCCCGGTCAAGTCGCTGCGCCTGACCGAGCTGGTGATCGAGCGTTTCGACCTGGGCTTTCAGGACGCCACCGATGAGCTCGACCTGTACGGTGGCTTCTACCGACAGGGCCCCCATGCCCCCTGGTTCGATGAACGTAACGAAGTGCCGATGCTGGCGCGCGATGTACAGCGCGACTTCTGGAAGCTGGATTTTGCCCAGGTCGTGCGCCAGCAGGTTAATGACTTCTGGGTTGCCCATGCGGGCGACTTTCAGGTGTTGGCCAAGGTCAACCTGATGGGTGAATGCGCGCGAGCGCTGCGCGAAGGCAGCATCACTGGCGACGATGCCTCGCAACTGCGAAGCCTGGTGAATATCGGCTTGAAGCCCCAAGGCAGCGTGCCGACCCTGGCACAACTGCGTCAGCCGACTGGGGCCAGCGAAATAGCCGTCAGCGCCTGCCACCCCGCAGGGGCTGGGCGGGTGTGGATGTATGTGCTGTCGCTACCACACGGGCGAACCGTGCTTTACCTGCCTTTCGATGAACAGACACTGCGCGGCTTTGACTCACCGGAAGCGATGGCCGGATGGTTCAGCGCCCAGCTGCGTAGCAAGGCGGGGGTGCAGCGTGTACTGGCGGGCATCGTCACAGACCCGCAGTTGACGGTGGAAACGGATGATGCACGAGAGGCCCTGCAGACCATTGCAGATAGCCCGGGGGGGCACGAGGCGCTGGGCCTGCTGGCGCGTTCATACAGGCCTGTTTCAGGTGATTTCTTCGCCCACCTGGGGAAGGACGCTGCGCAGAACATGAGGCACAACGCTGAAATGCTGGTGGACAACCACCGGTTGCGGGAAGGAATGTTCAGCGGCTATGTCGATGTGTTGTTACGGTTCTCGTTCTACTTTGCGCCGCTATGCCCAAGCCTGCCGCTGGCGATTCTGGGCCTGTCGCTTGCCAAGCTGTATGTAGATATCGACCAGGGCCTGCATGCCCGTACCCGCGAGGGCCGCGAGGCAGCGCTGGGGGCAGCGATATTCGACAGTATCTTCGCGGCCTTGGGCATGGTCGAGGTCGACGCCAAGACTGCGAGCACGCTCAGAGCCCTGTCGTATCGACCCGCATTTCACGAGGCAGAGGCTTCACTGGCCGGCTGGCAAGTGGCACCCGCGCCTGAACAGGTGCTGGAGGGGCAGGAGGCCAATGTACTGCTGGCGGGCAAGCCGCTTGGCGCCGACGAGCTCAAGGGCATCCGGCTTGGCGCCAATGGCGAATGCTGGATTGACCTGGGTGGCCTGCCGTACCGGGTGCGCTACAGCAGCGAGCTCGAGCACTGGCTGGTGGTTGACCCGGACAACCCGTTCGCCTTCAGCCCCATACGCCCGGTGCGCCTGTCAGGTAGTGGCGAATGGGAGATGCTCGAACCGCCGCGGCTGACGGGTGGGGCCCCTGACGACGGCTTGGCAAGTGAGACATCGCCATTCTGGGACGAGTACATGCGCAGTAACCAGCAGCGTAGTGCTGCAATTTCCACTGAGGCGTTCTTGCGGCATCAGGCGCTGCTGGATTCAGCGGATATCGCCTTGGTGCCTGACGGGGGCGATCCGTTATCCGATTCCCAGGGATACGAATACGTCGAGTACGAGGGGCAGGCGCATTACACCTACCGGGAGGGCGCGGGCTACAACAACAGCCTGATCGAGGTCTACACGCATGATGATTCGATCAACAGTTTCCTGCGTGAGGGGCAGCGAACCAGCTCGTCGGTCCGCTACCTGAACAAGCTTGCAACCAGTATGGAGCGCCTGCCCCGGGATGCTGCAGTCCCCCTTTACCGCGGCGGGCACGGGGTACGAGGCACCAGTGGCGTGCATTTTCGCAGTGGGCGTTTCAAGGTAGGCGATACATTGGTCAACACCGATCTCTCATCCTTCACCGAAAACCCATACATGATGCGCAAGTTCGCCGCCGACCCGGATGACATGGCCAGTACGGGGGAACTCGGTGTGTTCGATGAAAGTTCAGTGGTGTTCGAACTACCTGCTGGCGCGTATTCGAGTGGCGTTCCGGTCACGGCGTTCTCTGCCTACAAGGAGGAAGCCGAAACCTTGTTCATGCCTGGCGCCTATTTCCAGATCGAGCATATAGGCCAGATCACCGGGGCGGACTACCGCTTTGTCAATGTCCGGTTGCGCCAGGTACCCAAGCCGGCTTCAGGTCCGGTGTATGACTTGCGCACTGGCGTGGTGTTTGCCAGGGACGCCTACCTCCAGCGCCTGGGTAGCCCGCAGTTGGTCGATCGTTTCTTCCCGGCCTGATCTTGTGGCCGTCCCGCTGCTCAGGCTTGTTTGAGCAGCAGCGCCACCCCCGGGAAGTACTGGCCTTGCTCGTTGTGCAGCTTGCGATAGGCATACGGGAAGTACCAGGCGATGGCGCAGGCGGTATGCGTTTTCAGGTCGTCGACCAGGTCCTGCAGTTCTTCGGGGCTGGCGTGCTGGCCTGCTTTCCAGGGGCTGATGAACAGCGCCGCCGCCTTCAACTGGCTCGGGTAGGCCACCTGTCGGGCGAGGGCGGCGGTCTGTTGCAGGGCGCCAGCCATGTCCAGCCGGCCGACCTTCGGCCAGCGCTGGCTTGTACTGAGGTACAGGGCCTCCTCGGCGCTGATGATCGACAGGTCGCAACGCCCTTCGTTTTCGCCTTCGTCGCGCTGCTTCTTGCCGGCGAACTGCTGCAATGCTGCCAGCTCGGCCTGCCAGGCGGCCGCTGCCAGCAGCCCGACGTTGGCAGCGGCGCCGTGCCAGTAAGGGGCTTCAGCATCGCCGGCAAACTGGTTGAAGCGGTCGATGCAGTCGACCCAGCGCTCCAGCACGGGGCTGAGAAACTCCAGGCGCGGGTTGTTGATGATCTGGCCTCGCATGCTGCGCTCTCCTGTTGCAGGTGTGTTCCCATTCACTCGCGGGTGATGGCTATGAGCTATCACTGGGTTGAGTGTGGCACACCTTGGGGATTTGGCCATTGCGCGGTGGCGTGCCTGTTCGACCGCAATGGTCCCGGTTCGATTGACGCTCAGGGTGCAACCCTCTAACCTTCGCGCGTGTTTCAGGTGCCCTGCCAGCCTCGACCTGGCAGGGTGAAACTGGGAAGCCGGTGGGCGCCAGCAGGGCGCGATTCCGGCGCTGCCCCCGCAACGGTAGGTGAGTCGCGGCCGCGCAGGGCCACTGGGTGCCAGCACCCGGGAAGGCGCGCAGGCCCGGGCCAAGGCCCGCTCACAAGCCCGGAGACCGGCCTGAAACTGCCAACGGCATCACGGAGGGTGATGCGCGGTGCACCGTGGCCTGCGGCCGCGGCCCCTGCGCGTTCTCCGTTTGCCTGCCTATTACCTGCCGTCGCGCGTTGCCGTGGCGCCAGCCAGCGGAGAACCCTGATGAGCGAACCCACCGAACGCGACGAACGCCACCTGGCGCGCATGCAGCGCAAGAAGGCGATCATCGACGAACGTATCGCCAATTCCCCCAACGAATGCGGCCTGTTGCTGGTGCTGACCGGCAATGGCAAGGGCAAGAGCAGCTCGGCCTTCGGTATGCTCGCGCGCGCCCTGGGCCATGGCATGCAGTGTGGCGTGGTGCAGTTCATCAAGGGCCGTAACAGCACCGGTGAGGAGCTGTTCTTCCGGCGTTTCCCCGAGCAGGTGCGCTACCACGTGATGGGCGAAGGCTTTACCTGGGAGACCCAGGACCGCCAGCGTGATATCGCCGCCGCCGAAGCGGCCTGGGCCGTTTCGCGCCAGTTGCTGCAGGACCCGAGCGTGCAGTTCGTGGTACTGGATGAGCTGAACATCGCTCTCAAGCATGGCTATCTCGACCTTGACCAGGTGCTTTCCGACATCCAGGCCCGTCCGCCCATGCAGCATGTGATCGTCACCGGCCGTGCGGCCAAGCCCGAGATGATCGAGCTGGCGGACACAGTGACCGAAATGGGCATGCTCAAGCACGCCTTTCAGGCCGGGATCCGCGCACAAAAGGGCGTAGAACTGTGAACCAGCCCCGTCATTGCCCCGCCGTGTTGATCGCGGCACCGGCCTCGGGCCAGGGCAAGACCACCGTTACTGCTGCGTTGGCCCGCTTGCACCGTAACCACGGGCGCAAGGTGCGGGTGTTCAAATGCGGGCCAGATTTTCTCGATCCGATGATTCTGGAACGTGCCAGCGGTGCGCCGGTTTATCAACTGGATTTGTGGATGATCGGTGCCGAGGAAAGCCGCCGCCTGTTGTGGCAAGCCGCAGGTGACGCCGACCTGATCCTGATCGAAGGGGTAATGGGGCTGTTCGACGGCACGCCGTCCAGCGCCGACCTGGCGCGCCACTTTGGCGTGCCGGTGCTGGCGGTGATCGATGGCACGGCCATGGCTCAGACCTTCGGCGCATTGGCCCTGGGCCTGGCACGTTACCAGGCCGACCTGCCATTCGCCGGCGTGCTGGCCAACCGTGTCGGCAGCCTGCGCCACGCGCAACTGCTGGAGGGCAGCCTGACCGAAGGCTTGCGCTGGTACGGTGGCTTGTCGCGCGAGCGTGGCATCGAACTGCCCAGCCGTCACCTGGGCCTGGTCCAGGCCAGCGAGCTGAACGACCTCGACGCACGCCTGGACGCCGCCGCCGAGGCGCTGGGCGCCAGTTGCGATGCTGCCTTGCCGCCGCCAGTGGCCTTTGCCGCGCCCGAGCCACAAGCCAGTGCTGCCTTGCTGGCCGGCGTGCGTATTGGTGTCGCACGGGACGAAGCCTTTGCCTTCACCTATGGCGCCAACCTCGAACTGCTGCGCAACCAGGGTGCACACCTGGAATTTTTCTCGCCGCTGCATGACCGCGAATTGCCTGCGGTCGACAGCCTCTACCTGCCGGGCGGCTACCCTGAACTGCACCACCACGCCCTGGCTGCCAACGCGCCGATGTGCGAGGCGATCCGTGCCCATCACGCCCAGGGAAAACCGCTGCTGGCAGAGTGCGGCGGCATGCTGTACCTGCTTGATGCCCTGACCGATGTGGCAGGCGAACGTGCCGAACTGCTCGGCCTGCTGCCCGGCGAGGCAACCATGCAGAAGCGCCTGGCAGCGCTGGCCCTGCAAGCAGTGGCGCTGCCGGAAGGCACCCTGCGTGGCCACACCTATCACCACTCGCTGACCAGCACCACGCAGGAACCGATCGCTCGCGGCCTGAGCCCCAACGGCGGGCGGGGCAATGAAGCGGTGTATCGCCTGGGGCGGCTGACGGCTTCCTACGTGCACTTCTACTTCCCCTCCAACCCGGACGCGGCGGCGGCGCTGTTGCGACCATGAGCCAGCACGCCTTCAGCGACGCCGAGCGCGCCGCCATTTACCGGGCCATCGGCGAGCGCCGCGACATGCGCCATTTCGCCGCTGGCGAGGTAGCGCCGCAACTGCTTGGCCGCCTGCTGGCTGCCGCGCACCAGGCACCCAGTGTCGGGCTGATGCAGCCCTGGCGCTTCATCCGCATTACCCAGCGTGACCTGCGTACACGTATCCAGGCACTGGTGGAGGCGGAGCGAGTGCGTAC
>NZ_JABMCN010000113.1:4487-18121 GCF_013179515.1 Pseudomonas sp. CM27 | reverse complement strand
GGCGACCACTTCCGGGTTGCCGACGCTTTTGTACAGCAGCGCGGCTATCGGTACCAGAAACACCAGCAGAAGGAACAGCGCCAGCGGCGCGATCAACGCCTGCGCCTTCCAGCGGTTGACCCGCTCGGCGTGCTTGAGGCGCTGCTTGAGACTTTGACCTGCGCCTTCGTTGAGGGGCACTGCGATGGCCATGGCGAACTCCGCGATACGAACTGAAAATAGGGCCGCAAAGCGGCCCCCTAACGCTGGCCGTCTACTTCTTCGCCGCCCAGGCGTTGAAGCGTTGTTCCAGCTGTTCGCTGTTGTCGGCCCAGAAGGCCACGTCGATCTGCACCTGGTTGGCGATGTTCTCAGGCGTGGTCGGCATGTCTTTCTTCACCTCGTCCGACAGCAGGCTCACAGCCTTGGAATTGGCCGGGCCGTAGGCGATGTTCTCGGAGTAGGTTTTCTGCTGCTCGGGCTGCACGCTGAACGCGATGAACTGCTTAGCCGCCTCTGCATCCTTGGCACCCTTCGGGATGGCCCAGGCATCAAAGTCGTAGATACCGCCGTTCCATACCACTTTCAGGTTGCTCTCTTTCTGCACCGCAGCAATCCGGCCGTTGTAGGCCGAGCTCATGACCACGTCACCCGAAGCCAGGAACTGTGGCGGCTGGGCGCCGGCCTCCCACCACTGGATGCTGGGTTTCAGCTCGTCGAGCTTCTTGAAGGCGCGGTCCTGGCCTTCCTTGGTCGCCAGCACCTTGTACACATCCTTGGGTGCGACACCATCGGCCATCAGGGCGAATTCCATGGTGTACTTGGCGCCTTTGCGCAGGCCACGCTTGCCCGGGAACTGCTTGGTATCCCAGAAATCAGCCCAGCTGGTAGGTGCAGTCTTGAGTTTGTCAGCGTTGTAGGCCATTACCGTGGACCAGACAAAGAAGCCGACGCCGCAGGGCTGAATGGCACCGGAAACATAGTCGCCTTCATTGCCGAACAATGCCGGGTCGAGCTCTTCGAACATGCCCTCGTCACAACCGCGTGCCAGCTCTGGCGACTCTACTTCCACCAGGTTCCAGGACACGCTCTTGGTATCGACCATCGCTTTGACCTTGGCCATTTCACCGTTGTACTCGCCGGCCACGATCTTGCCCTTGCCGGCCTTTTCCCACGGCGCGTAAAAGGCCTTTTCCTGGGCCGCCTTGTTGGCGCCGCCGAACGAAATCACCGTGAGGTCTGCTGCCAGTGCCTGGCCAGCGGCGAACAGCCCCAAGGCCAGGGCGGTCAGTTTCAACTGCTTGCGCATTATTATTCTCTCCACAGTACAGGGTTGGTGAAGCAATCCATCAATGGGCTTCGGCAATCGGATCGAGCGCGCGGGCGTGCTCCACCTCCCAGCCCAGCGGTACCACATCGCCTACGGCCAAGGCCGGATCCAGCTCGGCAATCGGCTGCTTCACGAAGAAGTCGCCCTTGCCGCAAACCTCCAGGCGCACCCGCACGTGGTCGCCCAGGTAAATGAATTCGGCCACCCGGCCGGAGAACCGGTTCACGCAGCTTTCGCTGTGGCCGTTCAGGCGCACCCGCTCGGGGCGGATCGAGAGGGTCACCGGCTCGCCGGCCTGGCCGACATTCACCGCCAGCGCCTCGATCCGTTCGCCG
Source organism: Pseudomonas sp. CM27 (assembly GCF_013179515.1). Taxonomy (GTDB): domain Bacteria; phylum Pseudomonadota; class Gammaproteobacteria; order Pseudomonadales; family Pseudomonadaceae; genus Aquipseudomonas. Next base: position 16,477 of record NZ_JABMCN010000113.1, on the reverse strand, counting down.
CGCGGCAGCTGCACCTGGCAGCGCTTGCCATCGCTGGCCAGCAGGGTGCCGTTGATGCGGTTGTTCTCACCGATGAAGTTGGCGACGAAGGTATTGCAGGGTTCTTCGTACAGCGTGCGGGGGTCGGCGATCTGCTGGATTTCACCCTGGTGGAACACCGCCACGCGGTCCGACATGGTCAGTGCTTCACCCTGGTCGTGGGTCACGTACACCACCGTCACACCCAGGCGCTGGTGAATGTGCTTGATCTCCATCTGCATGTGTTCACGCAGTTGCTTGTCCAGGGCGCCCAGTGGCTCGTCCATCAGCACCAGTTGCGGCTCGAACACCAGCGCCCGGGCCAGGGCCACGCGCTGCTGCTGGCCGCCGGACAGCTGGCCGGGGTAGCGCTGGGCAAAGGCGTCGAGCTGGACCATGTTCAGCACCCGCTTGACCCGCTCGCTGATGTCGGTCTTGCTCAGGTTGCGCACGCTCAGCGGGAAGGCCAGGTTTTCGGCGACAGTCATGTGCGGGAACAGCGCGTAGTTCTGGAACACCATGCCGATGTCCCGCTTGTGCGGAGGCACATTATTGATCGAGCGCCCGGCCAGCTGGATTTCACCGGCGGTGGGTGTTTCGAAGCCGGCCAGCATCATCAGGCTGGTGGTCTTGCCCGAGCCGGACGGGCCAAGCAGGGTGAGGAACTCGCCCTTGCGGATGTCCAGATTGAGGTCTTTGACGATCAGCGACTCGCCGTCGTAGCTCTTCTGCACACCACGGAAGCTGACCAGCGTTTCGCTGGTTGCAGCATTCGACTTCGCCTCGCTCATGCCTGCACCTTTTTGTTGGATGACTGCGTAGGCAAAGACTAGACAAGCGGCAAGCGCCCGGAAATCGGGGCTGCTGAGAGAATGCCATCATCCGGATGGAAGATTGACTGTAGGGATCCCCCTACAAAGATGGCGGGATTGGAATACTCACTTCAGCCGCGCTGCTCACCCGGCGGGAGCGGGTTCACCCGCGAAGGGGTCAGCCCAGGCAACGCACATGGCAGGGCTGGCCCTTTCGCAGGTGAACCCGCTCCCACAGGGATTCGCTACGGGCTGATAGACAGGTATGTCGCAATCAGACCAGCTTGTGCTCCATGGCGTACTTCACCAGCTCTGCCAGCGAGTTCACCTTCAGCTTCTGCATCAGCCGCGCCTTGTGGGTGCTGATGGTCTTGCTCGACAGCGCCAGTTGCTGGGCGATGTCGTTGACATTGGCACCCTGGGCCAAGCGCTCGAATACCGAAAACTCCCGCTCCGATAACAAGGTATGTAACGGCCGCGACTCGGTCAGGCCCACTTCGAACACCATGCGATCGGCCAGCGCCGGGTCGATATAGCGCCCACCCCCGGCTACCCGGCGAATCGCAGTCAGCAACAGCGCCGGGTCACTGTCCTTGGTGGCATAGCCTGCCGCGCCGGCCTTCAACGCCCGCGCCGCCATCTGCGCCTCATCATGCATCGACAGCATCAGGATCGCCGGCGCAGCGTGCAACGCACGAATCCTCGGGATCGCTTCCAGGCCATTGACGCCCGGCATCGAGATATCCAGCAGCACCACCTCGCACGGCGTGTGGCGCAGGGTTTCGAGCAGTTGCTCACCGTTACCGGCCTCACCCACCACCTGCATGTCCTTGGCCAGGCCAATCAATTGCTTGATGCCTTCACGGACGATGGTGTGGTCTTCGGCCACCAGCACTCGAATCACGCTCGCTCTCCTGTTCCAACGGAATGGCCACGCTCAGGCTGGTGCCTTCGCCCGGTTCACTGTGCAGCGCCATGCTGCCGCCCAGCATCAGCACCCGCTCGCGCAACCCCACCAGGCCAAACGAGGTCGGCCGGGGCTGCTCGCGGCAAAAGCCTTGCCCGTCATCGCTGACGGTCATGCGCAATTGCCCGCCCTCTCGTACCAGTTCGATCTCGACACTGTGCGCCTGGGCATGGCGCATTACATTGGTCAGTGCTTCCTGCAGGATACGGAACAACCCCGTGGCCTTGGCATCGCTCAAGGCTGGCAGATTATCCGGTACTTGCACCAGACAGGGAATTTGCGTGCGCGCTTCGAATCGCCGCGCCTGCCACTCGATGGCCGAAGCAATCCCCGCGTCGAGAATCGGCGGGCGCAAGGCGGTGGCCACATCGCGCACCAGCTGGAACAGTTGGCTGATCAGGCGCTTCATGCTGGCCAGGCGTTCGTTCAGGGCCGGGTCCAGCTCGGCAAAGGCCAGTTCGCACATCGACACCTCCAGCTTGAGCACGGTCAGCATCTGCCCCAGCTCGTCGTGCACTTCGCGGGCGATGCGGGCCTTTTCTTCCTCGCGCACACTCTCAAGGTGGGCCGACAGCTCGCGCAACTGCTCCTGGGATTTCGCCAGGGCAAGCTCGGCCCGTTTCCCTTGGGTGATGTCCCACACCACACCATCCCAGACCACCTGGCCGTTGGCCAGGCGTCGGGTACTGGCCTTGATATCGGCCCAGCGTTGCTCGCCGTGACGGGTGAGGATGCGGCCCTGCCAGGACCAGTCCTGATCGCTGGCCAGCGCCAGGTCCTGCACCCGATGGTAGTCGGCACGGTCTTCGGGGTGCACCAGGTTGCGCAGGCCCATGTGCGGTTGCTGAATTTCGCTGGGCGCATAACCCACCAGGGCCTCGCTGCCCTCGCTGACATAGGGAAACTCCAGGTCGCCCTCGGCGGGGTCTCGCTCCAGGCGAAACACCAGCCCCGGCACGTTGCCGGCTATACCCTTGAGCCGTGCTTCGCTTTCACGCAGGGCCGCCAGGGCACGATGACGCTCGGTAACATCGGCCAGATAGACCACCAGGTATTCGGCGTCACGAAAGCGCAGAAAGCTCAGCGACAGTTCTACCGGCAGCAGGCTCTGGTCAGCGCGCTGGCAGTGCGTTTCGAACTGCCCTGCACCGCCCTCCCCGGTGCGCGCGCCCTTCCAAAGCTGCAGCCAGCGATCCATGTTCAGGCTGGGCTCGAAGTCGCTCAACGGCCGCTCCAGCAATGCGCCTTCCGCGTAACCCAGCATGCGCTCGGCGGCGTGGTTGGCGTAGCGCACGTGGCTGTCCCAGTTGACCCAGAGGATGCCTACCGTGCTCTGGTCGATGGCGAACTGGCTCAGGCGCAGCACTTCTTCACGGACTTGCCGCTCCACCAGGCTTTCCCGCGCGGTGAGCAGGCTGCGCTCCAGCCGGTGCTGCTGCCGACGTTGCCACATCAGGGTCGCCAGCGCGCACAACAGCAACATCCCGAACAGCAGGGCCAGGTTCTGCCAGAAGCCGGGCGACTCGCTCAGGCGCGGGTATTTCGGCTGCAGCCAGCGCTGGTGCAGTTGTTCCAGCTCCTTGGCGGGCAGCGCCTGCAGACCACGCTCGAGCACATCGGCCAGCAGCGGCCAGTCACGCCGCGAGCCGATACGCAACAGTTGCGGCAGGCCGATATCGCCCACCACCGCCAGCTCACCGAACTCGCTCTCGCGGGAAAGGCGGCTGAGCTGGGCTTCATCCAGCACCGCGAAGCTGGCCTGGCCGCCGACCACCAGTTGCAAGGCCTCGCGCTCATTGGGCACGCCCTGCAGGTTGAGATTGCCGTAGTTACCACGCAGGTATTCCGCCAACTGGCTGGGCATGCGCACCGCAACGCGCTGCTCGCTGTCGAGCTTTTCCAGCTCTATGGCCATGGCCCCGGTGCGCGGCCCTACCACCAGTTGCGGCACGCGCATGTAGGGGTCGCTGAACAACCACAGTCGCAGGCTGGCCGGGGTCTGGGAAAGGCCGGGAGCGAAGTCGATTTCCCCCGCCTTCAGGGCATGCTCCAGGCTGGCCTGGTCAGCAAAGTTGCGCCAGGTAAGGTCCAGGCGCAATGCCTGCGCCAGGCTGCTTACCAGCTCGACGTTGGCCCCGTACAGTTGCTGCAGGCGTCGGTCGAACTGGGCGTAGGGCGCCTGCAGCACCAGGCCGACGCGCAGGCTACGGTGGCTATCCAGCCACTGCTGTTGCGCAGGTTCCAGCACAACGGTGGGCACTACCTCGGGCCTGGCCAATGCAATCAAGGGCAGCCACAAGCAGCCGATAACCAACAGGCGACGCACTCGCTTCATCTACACGCTCGTCCTGGCAAAGGCGGCCATGCAGCATGGCCGTCACGGGCAAATACTATTAGGCTGCCGGTATCATTCTGGCCCCGGGTTGACTCATGTCCACACTTTATCGCACGACGCTGGCAATGTGCTGCCTGGCCTCGATCCTTCCACTCGGCGCCCTTGCCGCCGATGCCGACCAACCCACCAGCGCCCCTGCGGCACCTGTTGCCGAAGCGCCGCGACCGCCGCTGCTGGAGCGTAGCCTGGAAGATGCCCAAGCCCTTGAGCGGCTGGTCCCCAAGGCCGAACAGCAGCCCCTGCAGGCGGGTGCCGACAGCTTCCTGGCCCTGTGGAAGCCGGCCAACGACAGCGACCCGCAAGGGGCAGTGATCATCGTCCCAGGCGCTGGCGAAACTGCCGACTGGCCGAACGCCGTCGGCCCGCTGCGGCAGAAATTCCCCGATATCGGCTGGCACAGCCTGAGCATCAGCCTGCCCGACCTGCTCGCCGACAGCCCGCAGGCCCGGGTCGAAGCCAAGCCGGCAGCCGAGCCCGAAAAACCCAAAGGTGAAAGTGCACCGGCCAAGGATGTGCCCGCCGACGCCAATGCAAACGTCGCCCAGGCCACTGCCGCCGATGCCGACACCGCCGAGAGCACCGACGCCGAACAGGCCAGCGAGCAGACCGATCCGGCCGATGCCGAGCGCATCTTCGCTCGCCTGGATGCCGCAGTGGCTTTCGCCCAGCAGCACAATGCCCGCAGCATCGTGCTGATCGGCCATGGCAGCGGCGCCTATTGGGCGGCCCGCTACCTGAGCGAGAAACAGCCACCACAGGTGCAGAAGCTGGTAATGGTCGCGGCGCAGACCCCGGCTCGGGTGGAGCATGACCTGGAAAGCCTGGCGCCGACCCTGAAGCTACCGACCGCCGACATCTACTACGCCACCCGAAGCACTGATCGCAATGCGGCCGCGCAACGCCTACAGGCCAGCAAGCGGCAGAAGGACAGCCAGTACAAGCAGCTGTCGCTGATTGCCATGCCGGGGAACAAGGCGGCGGAGCAGGAGCAACTGTTCCGCCGGGTGCGGGGCTGGATGAGCCCGCAGGGATAATGCGCCGAGCGGGCCGCTACAGCCCACGCCGCTTGCGGATCATGGCATAGGCCTGGTGCAACTCGCGGGTGCGCTCGGTAGCTTCACGCACCTGCGCCTCGCTGGCACCACTCCCTGCAAGCTTGTCGGGGTGGTGCCGGCTGACCAGCCGACGATACGCCTGCTTGACCTTGTCGCCGTCGGTGTCTGCCTCGACCGCCAGCAAGCGTAGCGCCGCCGCGTAGGTCATGGCCACGCCTTCTGGCCGGGCAACCTTGCGCGGCTCGTACTCCAGCGACATGGCCTGCACCTGCCGCCGACTCAGGCCCAGTTTCTGCCCCCAGTCCAGCAGTAGCGCACGCTCCTTGTTGCCCATCTTGCCGTCCGCCCAGACCATGCGCCAACAGGCGCGCAGGGTACCTTCCGCCGCATGCGGCTGCTGGCGAATACGCCGCAGGTGCCCGCCCAGCCGGTCCTTGCCCGCCTTACCGCGGTTGAACGCGGCAATCGCCCGCAGCCTGGCCGCCTCGGCCAGGTCCAGGCGCACCATTTCCTGGCGCGCCTGCTGGATATGCTGCTCGGCCACCCGGCCATCGCATTTGGCCAGGCGCCCGAGCATCACGAACAGCAACTCGTCGTCGCGCAGCGCCGAACGCCCGCCCAGGCGTTCGCGCATGTCCTCCCAACCTTGCAAACGCAGCCGGCGGTCCATGGCCTGCCCGAGCAACGCACCCAGCAACGCCCCGGGAATGCTGGCAACGGCAAAGCCGGCGCCCACTCCAATCACCGTGCCTGGCCACCACATGTCAGGCGCGCCCGCCAATCAGTCGCTCGGCCTCGGCCAGGCGCTCGACCGTGCCAACATCCACCCAGTGCCCACGGTAGTGCTCACCTGTGACCTTGCCAGCCGCCATGGCCCGGCGCAGCAGGGGGGCCAGCTTGAAGGCACCCGGCTCGCAGCCTTCGAACAGCGCCGGATGCAGCACCGACAGGCCGCTGAAGGTCAGCGTGCCTGGCGCGTCATCGCCATCGACGACCCGCCCGTGTTCCAGGCGGAAGTCACCGCGGCCGTGATGGCCAGGGTTGTCGACCAGCACCAGGTGCGCCAGGCCTTGCAGCGGGGCGGCGTGCAACTGCGTGAAGTCGTAGTCGGTCCAGACATCACCGTTCACCAGCAGGAACGGCGCGTCTGCGAGCAATGGCAGCGCCTTGAAGATGCCGCCGCCGGTTTCTAGCGGCTCGCCCTCGGGCGAGTAGCGGATGCTCAGGCCGTAACGGCTACCGTCACCCAGGTGGTCTTCGATCTGCTGGCCGAGCCAGGCATGGTTGATCACCACTTCGGTAACGCCTGCTGCCGCCAGGGCCCGCAGGTGGTATTCGATCAGCGGCTGGCCGGCAACCGGCAGCAACGGTTTCGGGGTATGCAGCGTCAGCGGGCGCATGCGCTCGCCTTTGCCCGCTGCCAGGATCATTGCCTTCATGCACGCGCTCCGGCCTGCAACTCGGCAATCAGCTCACCCAGCTCCGCCAATTCGGGCCGACGGCTGATCACTTCATCTATATAGGCGAAGAAGCGCGGTACGTCGCCCAGGTAGCGCGGTTTGCCATCACGGTGGCAGATGCGGGCGAAGATACCGATCACTTTCAGGTGCCGCTGTACGCCCATCAGGTCGCTGGCACGCTGGAATGTTTCGAAGTCGGCCTGTACCGGGATGCCCGCTGCCTGTGCTTTTTGCCAGTAGTCCCGCAGCCAGCCTTCGACCCGTGCCTGTGGCCAGCTGAGGAAAGCGTCCTTGAACAGGCAGGTAATGTCATAGGTGACCGGACCGTACACGGCATCCTGGAAATCCAGCACGCCAGGATTGGGCGTGCTCTGCATCAGGTTACGCGGCATGTAGTCGCGGTGCACCAGCACCTTGGGCTGGGCCAGGGCGCTGTCGATCAACAGTTGGCTGACGCGCTGCCAGGTGGCCATTTGCGCATCGTTCAAGGCCAGGCCAAGTTCACGCCCTACGTACCACTCGGGGAACAGCTCGACTTCACGGCGCAGCAAGGCGTCGTCGTAGCTGGGCAGAGGTGCATCCATCGGCAGGCGCTGCAATGCCAGCAGCGCATCGATGGCATCGGCGAACAGGCGGTCGGCGTTGTCAGAGTCAATGATATCAAGGTATGTCTGGTGACCCAGATCCCCCAGCAGCAGGAAGCCGCGCTCCAGGTCCTCGGCGTGAATCACCGGCACATGCACGCCGGCGCTGGCCAGCAGATGGTCGATGGCGACGAACGGTCGGCAGTTTTCCTGGGGCGGTGGCGCGTCCATGATCACGAAACTGTGCCCGGCGCCCTGCCAGCGGAAGTAACGGCGGAAGCTGGCATCGCTGCTGGCCGCGGTAAGGCTGCCTGCCGGCACGTCGCCCCAGGCGTTGTTCAGGAAAAGATCTTTGAGCTGCTCATCGAGCCAGACCGTCAGTTGTTGCAGGCGTACATCGTGTTCAGGCATTACAAGGGTCTCCGACGGCCCTAGCCGTCAAGCGGGTCATGCTTTATTATCCAGCATCTTTTTCAGACCATCGAGAGGCGTGCGGCCCCACACGCGGGCAGATGGCACGCAGGAAGCCCGGACTAATAAGATGGCATTGAAATCCCCCGCGTTTCGTAGAAAGTTTCCGTTGCTGGTGACCGGCGGTCTGCTGGCCCTGCAACCTCTGGCCACGTCTTACGTCGTGGCAGCCGAACAGTTCGACTGCCAAGTGTCCGCCGCCGGTGGTTGGGACTGCAAGCCCAAGGCCCCAGTCAACAACCTGCCGCCGCGCCCGGTGCACGAGGGTGCAGCCGTCAGTGCCGGCAGCGAAGCCGCGAGCGAAGCCGAAACCGCGGACCAGCCGATGTTGGTCACCGAGGCCAAAGGCCGTGGCCTGAAATCGCGCAGCGAAGATTACAGCCACCTGGACTGGGTCCCGCGTGACAAGCTTACCGCCGCCCAGCTGGCCGAAACCGGTCCCTACTGCGGTGGTGCGTACGTCGAGCCGCCCCGCCCGGGCATGGCCGACACCACGCCAAAGGACGAGTCGCCGACCTACATCAACGCCAAGGTTTCCAAATACCAGCAGGAGCAGCAGATCGCTACCCTGGCGGGTAACGTGGTCATGCGCCAGGGCAGCATGCAGGCCGAGGCCGACGAGGCCAACCTGTACCAGACCGAAAACCGCGGCGAGCTCAAGGGCAACGTCAAGATCCGTGACAACGGCTCGCTGGTGGTAGGTGACCAGGCGCAGATCCAGCTCGACACCGGCGAAGCCCAGGTCGACAACGCCGAATACGTGATGCACAAGTCGCACATCCGCGGCAACGCCCTGTACGCCAAGCGTGGCGAAAACGCCATTATCCGTCTCAAGGACGGTACGTACACCACCTGCGAACCGGGCAGCAACGCCTGGCAGCTGAAGGGCAACAACATCACCCTGAACCCGGCTACCGGCTTCGGTACCGCGACCAACGTCACCCTGCGGGTCAAGGATTTCCCGGTGTTCTACACACCGTACATCTACTTCCCGATCGACGACCGTCGCCAGTCCGGCTTCCTGCCGCCATCGTTCAGCACCAGCAGCGACACCGGCTTCATGCTGGTCACGCCGTACTACTTCAACCTGGCGCCGAACTACGACGCCACGCTGTACCCGCGCTACATGACCAAGCGCGGCCTGTTGATGGAAGGCGAATTCCGCTACCTGACCAAGTCCAGCGAAGGCCAGTTCGGCGGCGCGTACCTGAATGACAAGAACGACGACCGCAAAGACCAGACGGACTACAAAGAACAGCGCTGGATGGTCAACTGGCAGCACAAAGGTGGCCTGGACGAGCGCTTGATGACCGAGGTGGACTACACCGACATCAGCGACCCGTTCTACTTCCAGGACCTGGAGTCCGACCAGATCGGCGTGGAAAGCCGCGACTTGCTGAACCAGCAAGGTGCCCTGACCTACCGTGGCGACAGCTATACCGCCCGCCTGAATGTGCATGCCTACGAAATGGCGACCATTTCGCAGATCACGCCGTATGACCGCCTGCCGCAGCTCACCCTGAACGGTACGCTGCCGTTCCAGCCCGGCGGTTTGAACTTTGGTTACGAAACCGAAGCCGTGCGCTTTGATCGTGATTTGAAGGACGACTTCGTCTTCGACGAGGATGGCAACCCGGACGCAAGCGCAGGGGTTCCAGGCCGTCGCCTCGACGAGAACATCTTCGGCGTCGCCCGGGCCAACGGCACTCGCCTGAACTTCGCTCCGTCCATCAGCCTGCCAATGCAAGCCAGCTACGGCTACGTCACGCCGAAGCTGAAATACATGTACACCCATTACGATCTTGACCTGGACGGCAAGGGCAAGACCGACATCGCCGGCTCCAGTGCCGAGACTCGGGACCTGTTCGGCGACTTCAGCAGCAACCAGAACCGCGACATCCCGATTTTCAGCGTCGACAGTGGCCTGTATTTCGATCGCAACACCTCGATGTTCGGCACCAACTACCGTCAAACGCTCGAACCGCGCCTGTTCTACCTGTACGTCCCGTACAAGGACCAGATGGATATCCCGCTGTTCGACAGCGGCGAAACTCTGTTCAGCTACGATTCGCTGTTCCGCGACAACCGCTTCAGCGGCACCGACCGCATCGGCGACGAGAACAAGCTGTCGCTGGGTGTAACCAGCCGCTGGATCGAAGACAACGGTTTCGAACGCCAGAACTTCAGCATCGGCCAGGCCTACTACTTCAAGGATCGCAAGGTCCAGTTGCCGGGCATCGACTACCGCACCCGCAAGGATTCGCAGTCCGATGTGTCGCCGTACGCGCTGGTGTACAACTACTACTTCAACCGCGACTGGCGCTTCAATTCGGACTTCAACTGGGACCCGGACAGCCGCAGCACTCGTTCGGGCAGCGCGATGTTCCATTACCAGCCTGAAGACAACCCGAACAAGATCGTCAACCTCGGCTATCGCTACCGTAACGACACCATTTCCTACGACTCGACCACGGGTACCTGGAAAGTGGGCGGCGGTGACTACGGCACCCCGGGTGATCCGAACTACATCAAGGATTACTACAAGATCCAGCAGCATGACTTCTCGGTCATCTGGCCGATCGTTCCGCAGTGGAGCGTCATCGCGCGCTGGCAGCATGACTACAACCGCAACCGCACCCTGGAAGCCATGGGCGGCTTCGAATATGACAACTGCTGCTGGAAGCTGCGTCTGGTCAACCGCTACTGGATCGACTACGACGATTTCAGCCAGGCCCTTCCACAGAACGAAAAAGGCGACCATGGTGTCTTCCTGCAGATCGTGCTGAAAGGCCTCGGTGGTGTAGTGGGCAACAAGGTCGAATCCTTCCTCGACCAAGGCATTCAAGGTTACCGTACACGTGAAGACCAAGCTTATTGATCGTCTGCGCCCAGTGTTGCTGGGCGCCGCTTTGCTGAGTGGCGCGGTGCATGCCGCGGTACAACCTCTTGATCGCGTGGTGGCCATCGTCGACAACGACGTGGTCATGCAAAGCCAGCTGGAACAACGTGTCCACGAGGTGCAGCAAACCATCGCCAAGCGCGGCGGCGGCGTGCCGCCGACCAGCGCCCTGGAACAGCAGGTACTGGAACGCCTGATCGTCGAAAACCTGCAGCTGCAGATCGGCGAACGCTCCGGCATCCGCATCACCGACGAGGAACTGAACCAGGCCATCGGCACCATTGCCCAGCGCAATGGCATGTCGCTGGAGCAGTTCCGCGCCGCCCTGGCCCACGACGGCCTGTCGTTCGATGACGCCCGCGAGCAGGTCAAGCGCGAAATGATCATCAGCCGCGTGCGCCAGCGCCGGGTGGCCGAGCGCATCCAGGTGTCGGAGCAGGAAGTGAAGAACTTCCTCAACTCGGACATGGGCAAGATGCAGATGTCGGAAGAGTACCGCCTGGCCAACATCCTGATCCCGACCCCGGAAGCCGCCAACTCGGAAGCCATCCAGGCGGCCGCGCGCCAGGTCGGCGACGTGTACCAGCAGCTCAAGCAAGGCGCGGACTTCGGCCAACTGGCCATTGCCCGCTCCGCCAGCGAAAACGCCCTGGAAGGCGGCGAGATGGGCTGGCGTAAAGCCGCCCAGCTGCCACCCGACTTCGCCAAGATGCTCAGCAGCATGCCGGTTGGCGAGATCACCCAGCCCATCCGCATCCCCAACGGCTTCATCATCCTCAAGCTCGAGGAGAAGCGTGGCGGCAGCGAGAACGTGCTGCGTGACGAAGTGCACGTGCGCCATATCCTGATCAAGCCAAGCGAAGTGCGCAGCGATGCAGCCACCGAGCAGCTGGCCGAGAAGCTCTACGAGCGGATCAACAACGGTGAAGACTTCGCCACCCTGGCCAAGAGTTTCTCGGAAGACCCGGGCTCGGCGCTTAACGGTGGCGATCTGAACTGGGTTGACCCGAACAGCCTGGTACCGGAGTTCCGCGAACAGATGGCCAACGCCCAGCAAGGCGTCGTGACCAAACCGTTCAAGACCCAGTACGGCTGGCATGTCCTGGAAGTGCTGGGCCGCCGCGCCACCGACAGCACCGAGCAGGCGCGCGAACAGCAGGCCCTGAGCGTGCTGCGTAACCGCAAGTATGACGAAGAGCTGCAAACCTGGCTGCGCCAGATCCGCGACGAAGCCTACGTTGAAATCAAGCTGCCTGGCGCTGACCAGGCCGCCCAGTGAAGCCGCAGCGCTTCGCCGTCACCCCCGGAGAGCCAGCCGGCATAGGTCCC
>NZ_JABMCN010000113.1:0-4391 GCF_013179515.1 Pseudomonas sp. CM27 | reverse complement strand
CTGCAAACCTGGCTGCGCCAGATCCGCGACGAAGCCTACGTTGAAATCAAGCTGCCTGGCGCTGACCAGGCCGCCCAGTGAAGCCGCAGCGCTTCGCCGTCACCCCCGGAGAGCCAGCCGGCATAGGTCCCGACCTGTGCCTGCTGCTCGCCGCAGACGCCCAGCCCCACCCCCTGATCGCCATCACCAGCCGTGACCTGCTCGCCGAGCGGGCCACCCAGCTGGGGGTTGCGGTCAGCCTGCTGCCGGTAGCGCCGGGCCAATGGCCCGAGCAGCCAGCGCCTGCAGGTAGCCTGTACGTCTGGGACACCCCCCTTGCAGCCCCGGTAGTGCCAGGCCAGCTCGACCAGGCGAACGCGGCGTTCGTGCTGGAAACCCTGACCCGTGCCGGGCAAGGCTGTCTGGACGGGCATTTCGCCGGGATGATCACCGCCCCTGTGCACAAGGGGGTGATCAACGAGAGTGGCATCGCCTTCTCTGGGCATACCGAATTCCTCGCCGAGCTGACTCACACCGCGCAAGTGGTAATGATGCTGGCCACGCACGGCCTGCGCGTCGCCCTGGTGACCACGCACCTGCCGCTGCGCGACATCGCCGACGCCATCACCGCCGAGCGCGTCGAGCGTGTAACACGAATCCTGCATGCCGACATGCGCGACAAGTTCGGCATCGCCAACCCGCGCATCCTGGTGTGCGGCCTCAACCCGCACGCGGGCGAGGGCGGCCATCTGGGCCGCGAAGAAATCGACATCATCGAACCGACCCTGGCCCGCCTGCGCACCGAAGGCATGGACCTGCGCGGACCACTGCCGGCCGATACCCTGTTTACCCCCAAATATCTGGAGCACTGCGATGCAGTGCTGGCGATGTACCACGACCAGGGCCTGCCCGTACTCAAGTACAAAGGCTTTGGCGCTGCGGTCAACGTGACGCTGGGCCTGCCGATCATCCGTACCTCGGTTGACCACGGCACCGCCCTGGACCTTGCCGGCACCGGCAAGATCGACACCGGCAGCCTGCGCGTTGCGCTGGACACCGCCTACCAGATGGCCGAGAACCGACCATGAACGAGCAATACCAACACCGGGCGCGCAAGCGCTTCGGCCAGAACTTCCTGCACGACGCCGGTGTTATCGACCGTATCCTGCGCGCCATCAACGCCAAGGCCGGCGAACACTTGCTGGAAATCGGCCCGGGCCAGGGCGCCCTCACCGAAGGCCTGCTGGGCAGCGGTGCACAACTGGACGTTGTGGAACTGGACAAGGACCTGGTGCCGATCCTGCAGCACAAGTTCGCTGACCGCGGCAACTTCCGCCTGCACCAGGGCGACGCCCTGAAGTTCGACTTCAACCAGCTGGGCGTGCCAGCGCGCAGCCTGAAGGTGGTGGGCAACCTGCCCTACAACATCTCCACCCCGTTGATCTTCCACCTGCTCAGCCACGCCGGGCTGATCCGCGACATGCACTTCATGCTGCAGAAGGAAGTGGTAGAACGCATGGCCGCCGGCCCTGGCGGTGGTGACTGGGGGCGTTTGTCGATCATGGTGCAGTACCACTGCCGGGTCGAGCACCTGTTCAATGTTGGCCCTGGCGCCTTCAACCCGCCGCCGAAAGTGGACTCTGCGATTGTCCGCCTGGTACCGCACGAAGTGCTGCCGTATCCGGCCAAGGACCACCTGCTGCTGGAGCGCGTGGTGCGCGAGGCGTTCAACCAGCGCCGCAAGACCCTGCGCAACACCATGAAGGGCCTGCTCGACAGCGCAGCCATCGAGGCAGCTGGCGTGGACGGCAGCCTGCGCCCTGAGCAGCTGGACCTGGCAGCCTTCGTACGCCTGGCCGACCAGCTGGCTGATCAGCAGCAAGCCTGATCCAGCCTGTATCGGCCCTATCGCCGGCAAGCCAACTCCCACAGGGACACCACAGCACTTGAGACCTGTGCTTTACCTGTGAGAGCTGGCTTGCCGGCGATAGGGCCGGAACTGACAACACAAATCCCCAAGCCCACACCGCTGGCCCTCCCCCCTCTCAATGGCCTAGACTGCATTATTGCGTCAGTTCGCCCAAGGCCCCTGCATGACCGACCCCCGCTATCAGATCGACGTCAGCGTCGTGACCCGCTACCTGAAAGAACAATCCGACCCCGAGAACAGTCGTTTCGCTTTCGCCTACACCATTACCGTAAAAAACAGCGGCCTGGTCCAGGCCAAGCTGATGTCACGCCACTGGCTGATCACCAACGGTGACGGCGAGGTCGAAGAAGTACGCGGCGCCGGCGTCGTCGGCCAGCAACCCAGCATCGACCCAGGCCAGAGCCACACCTACAGCAGCGGTGCAGTGATCAGCACGCGCGTGGGTACGATGCAGGGCAGCTACCAGATGTTCGCCGAAGACGGCAAACGCTTCGACGCCCAGATCGCACCCTTCCGGCTGGCGGTGCCGGGGGCGCTGCACTGATGGCAACCTACGCCGTCGGTGATCTGCAGGGCTGCTTGCAGCCCCTCAAATGCCTGCTCGAACGCGTTCGCTTCAACCCGGCCGTCGACCGCCTGTGGCTGGTCGGCGACCTGGTCAACCGCGGCCCGGAATCGCTGGAAACCTTGCGCTTCCTGTATTCGATCCGCCAGTCACTGGTGTGCGTGCTCGGCAACCACGACTTGCACCTGCTGGCCGCCTGGCACAACGTCGAGCGCCTGAAAAAAAGCGACACCCTGCGCGAGATCATCGAAGCGCCGGATGCCGACCAGTTGTTCGACTGGCTGCGCCAGCAAAAGCTGCTGCATTACGACGAAGCCAGGGGCATCGCCATGGCCCACGCCGGCATCCCGCCTCAGTGGACGCTCGGCCAGGCCCTGAAGCTTGCTGAAGAGGTAGAGCAGGTGCTGCGCGATGATGGCCGCCTGAAGCTGTACCTTGACGGCATGTACGGCAACGAGCCGAACAGGTGGAGCAAGAACCTCAGCGGCATCGAGCGCCTGCGGGTCATCACCAACTACTTCACCCGCATGCGTTTCTGCACCGCCGAGGGCAAACTCGACCTCAAGAGCAAGGAAGGCGTGGGCACCGCCCCCAAAGGCTACAAGCCCTGGTTTGCGCACAAGGACCGCCGCTCTCGCCACGTGAAGATCATCTTCGGCCACTGGGCGGCGCTTGAAGGGCGCGTCGACGCGCCTGACGTCATCGCCCTGGACACCGGCTGCGTATGGGGCGGTGCAATGACCCTGTACAACATCGACAGCGGCGAGTACCACCACTGCGACTGCGCCGACGACGGCACCCTGCGTCAACCGGCCCAACCCACTACACTGAACGATCAGCCCTGAAGGAAAGCCCTACCCATGAGCGAATTCAAGCGCATCCCTCCCGAACAGGCCCTGGCCCTGCGCGCGCAAGGTGCGGTAGTCGTCGACATTCGCGACTCGCAGGCCTTTGCCGCCGGCCACATTGCCGGTGCCCGGCATCTTGATAACCATTCGGTCGCCGATTTCATCCGTAACGCCGACCTCGATGCCCCGACCCTCGTGGTGTGCTACCACGGCAACTCCAGCCAGAGCGCTGCTGCCTACCTGGTAGGCCAAGGTTTTTCCGACGTGTACAGCGTGGATGGCGGCTTTGAACTGTGGCGCGCCACCTACCCGGCCGAGACCGCCCAAGGCACCGCCGAATAATTTTTTCATTTCTACTGCAGCCCGCGCCCCGTGCGGGCTCGCGGCTTATCTGACGAACGGTCGTTCGCAACTTCTCCGCCCCTCGCCCTTGACCTTGCGGATAACCAACTACTCTTAAGCACAGGCCATCCAAAAAAGGGGAGAGCCGGTACACCGGCGTGCGGGTCATCGGTAGCGTTACAGGGTGTTCTGGGGGGTATACGGCAATCGGCAAACCCGGTTGCATGCCAGCATCAGCTGACTGATCCGGCGTCGTCTCCATGTATCGAGCGAGGTGACGTCATGAGTATTTTTAGCCACTTCCAACAACGTTTCGAGTCTACGCGCCAGGAAGAACTCTCGCTGCAAGAGTACCTCGAGCTGTGCAAAGGGGATCGCAGTGCCTACGCATCGGCGGCCGAACGGCTGTTGCTGGCCATAGGTGAGCCAGAACTGATCGACACCTCAACCAACTCCAGGCTGTCGCGAATCTTTTCCAACAAGGTGATCCGTCGCTATCCGGCCTTTGCCGACTTCCATGGCATGGAAGAGTGCATCGACCAGATCGTGTCGTACTTCCGCCATGCCGCCCAAGGCCTGGAAGAGAAGAAACAGATCCTCTATCTGTTGGGCCCGGTAGGCGGCGGCAAGTCGTCGCTGGCCGAGAAACTCAAGCAGCTGATGGAGAAAGTGCCGTTCTATGCCATCAAGGGCTCGCCGGTATTCGAATCGCCCTTGGGCTTGTTCA
>NZ_JABMCN010000112.1 GCF_013179515.1 Pseudomonas sp. CM27 | reverse complement strand
GATGTTGTGAATGTTGTCGCCGAACAGCGTGGTCATCTGCCGACGCTGCACTTCCGACACGCGCTGGTGCGGGTGCAGGATGAAGATGTCGACGTTGTCGCAACGGCGGCAACCTTCGATGGCGGCCGAACCGGTGTCACCGCTGGTGGCGCCGATGATCACCACGCGCTCGTTGCGCTTGGCCAACACATGGTCGAGCAGGCGGCCGAGCAGTTGCAGGGCGAAGTCCTTGAACGCCAGGGTCGGGCCGTGGAACAGCTCCAGCACCCATTCGTTGCTGTTCAGCTGACGCAGCGGGGCAACCGCAGCATGGGCGAACTCGCCGTAGGTTTCTTCAAGGATTTTCTTGAAGTCGGCATCGGCGATGCTGCCTTCGACGAACGGGCGCATCACACGGAAAGCCAGTTCGTGGTACGGCAGGCCGGCCCAAGAAGCGATTTCTTCCTGGGTGAAGCGTGGCAGGTTTTCCGGGACGTACAGGCCGCCGTCACTGGCCAGGCCAGCCAGCAGTACGTCTTCGAAGTTCAGGGCCGGTGCCTGGCCGCGGGTACTGATATAGCGCATGGTGCAAACCTTCGATGCTGAGGCCGGGGCCACGCTGGCGGCCCGACGGCGCTATGTGTTAGTTGAGCTGTTCGACGCGAATGCGCACGACCTTGCCGACCACGTCCTGCAGGGCTTCCAGGGCGACGATGGCGTCGTTGATGCCCTGTTCGACCACACGGTGGGTCAGCAGGATCATCGGCACCAGGCCGTCCTGCTCCTCGGCTTCCTTCTGCATGATCGACTCTATGTTGATACCACGCTCCGAGAGGATGCTGGCCACCTGGGCCAGTACGCCCGGGTGATCCTTGGCCTGGATGCGCAGGTAGTAGGCGCTTTCGCAGGCCTCGATCGGCAGGATCGGGTGAGCCGACAGCGAATCAGGCTGGAAGGCCAGGTGCGGCACGCGGTTTTCCGGGTCGGAAGTCATGGCACGGACCACATCGACCAGGTCGCCGATCACCGACGAAGCGGTAGGCTCCATGCCAGCGCCGGCACCGTAGTACAGGGTGGAGCCGGCGGCATCACCGTTTACCATGACCGCGTTCATCACGCCGTTGACGTTGGCGATCAGGCGATCGGCGGGGATCAGCGTCGGGTGCACGCGCAGCTCGATGCCCTCGGCGGTGCGACGCGCCACGCCCAGGTGCTTGATGCGGTAGCCCAGGGCCTCGGCGTAGTTCACGTCAGCGGTGGTCAGCTGGGTGATGCCTTCGGTGTAGGCCTTGTCGAACTGCAGCGGGATGCCAAACGCAATCGAGGCGAGGATGGTCAGCTTGTGCGCGGCATCGATGCCTTCCACGTCGAAGGTCGGGTCGGCTTCGGCGTAACCCAGCGCCTGGGCTTCGGCCAGTACGTCGGGGAAGGCGCGGCCTTTCTCGCGCATTTCGGTGAGGATGAAGTTGCCGGTGCCGTTGATGATGCCGGCCAGCCAGTTGATGCGGTTGGCCGACAGGCCTTCACGAATGGCCTTGATGACCGGAATACCACCGGCCACGGCCGCTTCGAAGGCGACGATGACGCCCTTCTCGCGCGCCTTGGCGAAGATTTCGTTACCGTGTACGGCGATCAGCGCCTTGTTGGCGGTAACCACATGCTTGCCGTTTTCGATGGCCTTGAGCACCAGGTCACGGGCCACGGTGTAGCCACCGATCAGCTCGATGACAATATCGATCTCCGGGTTGCTCGCAACTTCGAACACGTCAGCGGTAATGGGGGTACCGGTAATCTGGCAGTTCGGGTTCTGCGAGCGCATGGCAATCTGGGCCACTTCAATACCGCGCCCGGCACGGCGGGCAATCTCCTCGGCGTTGCGCTGAAGTACATTGAAGGTTCCGCCACCGACGGTCCCCAACCCACAGATGCCTACTTTGACCGGTTTCACTGTGAACTCCCCATTGAACGGCCGACACTTCGCCGACCGTGAAACATGCCGTCACCCCATGACGACGGCGTACTGAATTGTATTACTTGGCAAGTGCCAGCTTGGCGACCTGCGGTGCCGGCTGGTAGCCCGGAATGACCTGGCCGCTTTCCAGGACGATGGCTGGCGTGCCATTGACGCCGATCGACTGGCCCAGCTGGAACTGCTTGCCCACCGGGTTGGCGCACTTGGCCGCCTTGATTTCTTCGCCTTCGACCATCTTGTCCATCGCCCCGCGACGGTCGCTGGAGCACCACACGGCCTGCAACTGCTGGTCACCTGCCGAGCCGAGGCCCTGGCGCGGGAAGGCGACGTAGCGCACTTCGATACCGCGACGGTTCAACTCAGGCACTTCGGCATGCAGCTTGTGGCAGTACGGGCAGGTGGTGTCGGTGAATACGGTGATGTGTGACTTGGTCTCGCCCTTGGCAGGATAAACCACCATCTCGGCGGCTGGAATGCCATTGATGAGCTTGGCGATGCCCAGGCGTTCGGTTTTTTCAGTCAGATTGACCGGCTTGCCGTCCTGGATCTGGAACAGGTAGCCCTGCATCACGAACTGGCCGTCGCCGCTGGCGTACAACACGCGGCCACCCTGCAGCTTGACCTCGTAAAGGCCGCTGACCGGGCTGCTGGCCACGCTTTCTACAGGTACTTCCAGCTCGAGGTTCTGCAACGATTTACGGATGGCCTGCTCGGCACCGGCGTTGCTATCGGTTGCCGCAGCAACGGCAAAAGTACTGGCCAACGCCAACGCGGCGGCGGCGAAAAACTGGGTCACGCGCATGGGAACTCCTGAAGGCGGACAGGGGCCGGAGGGCGCCACCTGCGGAAAATACGCGGTGGCCGTGCGGCCCTTGGTGCAAACCGCCCAAGCCTACCACATCACACCGCCGGTGAAGGGCCTTGCAAGGACCGGTCGGCAGAACATGAAAAACATTCATCCACGCGGGTGGTGCTGGGCATGCAGTTGCTGCAAGCGGGCCTTGGCGACGTGGGTGTAGATCTGGGTGGTGGACAGGTCACTGTGGCCCAGCAGCATCTGCACCACGCGCAAGTCGGCGCCATGGTTGAGCAGGTGGGTGGCGAAGGCATGGCGCAAGGTGTGCGGCGACAGCGGCTTGTCGATGCACGCCACCCGGGCATGCTGCTTGATGCGATGCCAGAAGGTCTGGCGGGTCATCTGCTCGCCGCGCTGGCTGGGGAACAGCACATCGCTGGGGCACCCGTTGAGCAGCTCGGCGCGGCCGTCGCGGGTATAGCGCTCCACCCACAGCACCGCTTCTTCGCCCATGGGCACCAGCCGCTCCTTGCTGCCCTTGCCCATTACCCGCAGCACACCCTGGCGCAGGTTGACCTGGTCCAGGGTCAGGCTGACCAGTTCGGTAACGCGCAGGCCGCAGGCGTACAGCACTTCCAGCATGGCCCGGTCGCGCTGGCCGATGGCTTCACCCAGGTCCGGGGCCAGCAGCAAGGCTTCGACGTCCGCCTCCGACAGCGACTTGGGCAATGGCTTGCCGAGCTGTGGCATGTCGATTTGCAGGGTCGGGTCGACGGCGACCAGCTTTTCCCGGAGCAAGTAGCGGAAGAAACCACGCAGCCCGGACAGGAAGCGCGCCGTCGAGCGAGGCTTGTAGCCTTGGTCGATGCGCCAGGCCAGATGATCGAGAATCAGGTCGCGGCCAGCGTCGGGCAGGGATACCGAATGCGCCTGCAGCCAGCCGTTGAACAGGGCCAGGTCGCTGCGGTAGGACACGCGGGTGTTATCGGACAGGCCTTTTTCCAGCCACAGGGCGTCGAGGAACTGGTCGATCAGGGGGTGGTCGAGGGCAGACATGAAATCTCGGTGGCAAACGACGAAATGGCGCTTAGTCTTTCATAACAACGCCGGCATAGGGAGGCCGCATGAACGAACAGCAGATCCTTCTCAGCGTCGGTGGCATTGGCGCCGCGGCACTCGCCTGCCAGTGGCTGGCCTGGCGCCTTAAGCTTCCAGCGATCCTGTTTCTGCTGCTGGCCGGCATCGTGGTCGGGCCGCTGCTCGGCTGGCTCGACCCGCAGGCACTGTTCGGCCCATTGCTGATGCCGCTGGTTTCACTGGCGGTGGCGCTGATCCTGTTCGAGGGCAGCCTCACCCTGCACCTGTCACAGTGGCGCGAGATCGGCAGCGTGGTGCACCGCCTTGTCACCCTCGGTGCGTTGTCGACCTGGCTGGTCATCGCGCTGGCGACCCACTGGCTGCTGGGCTTTGAATGGCAGCTGGCAATCCTCTTTGGTGCCCTGACCCTGGTCACCGGCCCCACCGTGATCGTACCGATGCTGCGCGTGGTCCGGCCCAACGCGACGATCGCCAACATCCTGCGCTGGGAAGGCATCGTCATCGACCCGATCGGCGCCTTGCTCGCGGTGGTGGTGTACAGCTTCATCATTGCCAGCGCCGACGGCAATGGCCTGACCCAGAGCCTGGGCACCTTTGCCGGGGTGATCTTCTGCGGCAGTGCGCTGGGCGCTGCGGGGGGCTGGTTGCTGGGGCAGATCATGCGCGAACAGTGGCTGCCGGAATACCTGCACAACCTGGCCTCGCTGGCCGCCGTGCTGGGCATCTTCATTGCCGCCAACCTGATCGTGCACGAGTCCGGGCTGTTGGCAGTGACGATCATGGGTATGTGGCTGGCCAACATGCGCGGGGTCGATGTGCGGCAGATCCTGCACTTCAAGGAAAACCTCAGCGTGCTGCTGATCTCCGGCCTGTTCATCCTGCTGGCCGCGCGGCTCGACTTGCATGCCCTGCTCGGGCTGGGTCCGGCGGTACTTGCGCTGCTGCTGGTGATCCAGTTGCTGGCACGGCCATTGAACGTGTTGCTGTCGACGCTGGGCTCTTCGCTGAACTGGCGTGAACGCGCCCTGCTGGCCTGGATAGCACCACGCGGCATCGTCGCCGCGGCGGTGTCGGCCATTTTTGCCATTCGCCTGCACGAGGCTGGCCATCAGGATGCTTTGCTGCTGGTGCCGCTGACGTTCGCCGTGATTATCGGCACCGTCGTGCTGCAAAGCGCCACGGCCCGGCCACTGGCGCGCCTGCTCAGGGTCGCAGAGCCGGCGCCCAGCGGCTTTCTGATCGTCGGCGCCAGCAGCCCTGCGCGCGCCATCGGCAAGGCCCTGCAGCAATTGGGCAGCCGGGTATTGCTGACCGATTCGAGCTGGGAAAACATCCGCGCCGCGCGCATGGACGGCCTGCCGACCTACTTCGGCAACCCAGCCTCGCAACACGCCGACGCCCATCTGGACCTGGTCGGCCTCGGCCATCTGCTGGGGCTTTCACCGGCGGGTGAAATCAACACCCTGGCCTGCGCACGCTTTCGCCATGACTTCGGCCATGGCCGCCTGTATGTGCTGGCCAGCGGCCTGGAGAAACAGCGCAGCGACAAACACCGGGCCAGCCAGGAACACCGCGGCCAACTGCTTGGCGCAAGCCCGATGACCTACCAGCAACTGGCCAACCACCTCCACCACGGGGCGGAACTGTACAGCACCAACCTGACCGAGGGCTTTGACTGGGAGGACTACCAGGCGCTGCATGGCGAGCGCGCTCATCTGCTGTTTGCGCGTGATGCCCACGGCTGGGTGCATGTTTCAAGCCCCGACAACCCGCTGGCCCCACAGCCCGGCTGGACCCTGGTGGCACTGGTCGAGCCAGCCCCCGTCAGCGAGACGGCAGTTGCTGCAGGTTGAGATTCAGGCTTGCGGCAGCACCGGCACCGGGCGCTTGTCCTCATCGATGGCGACAAAGCTGAACACGCCATGGATCGCGCGCTCGCGGCCATCGAGGTACATGTTCTCGACGAACACGTCGACCTGCACCTGCAAGCTGGTGTTGCCCACCTTGACCACCGAGCCTACCAGCTCAACGATAGAGCCGGCCGGGATCGGGTGTTTGAAGTCGATGCGGTCGGTGGACACGGTCACCAGCGGCAGGCGACAGAAGCGGGTGGCGGCAATGAACGATACTTCGTCCATCCAGGCCAGGGCGGTGCCGCCGAACAGGGTGTTGTGGTGGTTGGTGGTGTTGGGGAATACCGCCTTGGTCACGCGGGTCACCGACAGCTCGGTGCGACGCTGGATTTCCTGGTCTCGGGTAGTGCTCATGGGCTACTCCATCGTAAGGCGGGCGTGCCAGTGCACACCCTTCGCGGGTAAACCTGCTCCCACAAAAAAGCAGCCCGAAGGCTGCTTTTTTCTCGCTAGGCGGCCTGGGCCACCGGGCAAACTGTACTCAGGACAGTTTTTCCTTGATGCGAGCGGCTTTGCCGGACAGGTCACGCAGGTAGTACAGCTTGGCTTTACGCACGTCACCACGACGTTTCACGGCCAGGCTGTCGATCTGCGGGCTGTAGGTCTGGAAGGTACGCTCTACGCCAACGCCGCTGGAGATCTTGCGCACGGTGAAGGCGCTGTTCAGACCGCGGTTACGCTTGGCGATAACGACGCCTTCGAACGCCTGCAGACGGGAACGCTCACCTTCCTTCACTTTAACCTGGACGACTACGGTGTCACCTGGTGCGAAGGTCGGGATTTCCTTGCTCATCTGCTCGGCTTCGAGCTGCTGGATGATCTTGTTGGTCATGCTGTGCTCCTAAGATGGATACGTGATCCACCATCGATACGTTTAACTATCGTCCCGCTCGCGGAGATATTCCTCGAGCAGCTTCTTCTCTTCTCCAGAAAGTGAGCGACTTTCCAGAAGATCGGCGCGTCGTTCGAAGGTCCTACCAAGGGACTGCTTCATCCTCCAACGCCGGATATGTGCATGGTTGCCACTTAGCAACACGTCGGGAACACGCTGATCCGCATACACCTCAGGTCGGGTGTAGTGCGGGCAATCGAGCAGACCGTCGGTGAAGGAATCCTCTTCCGCCGAGTCCACATGCCCTAAAGCTCCGGGCAGCAGCCGCGTAACCGCATCGATCAGTACCATGGCCGGCAGCTCGCCACCGGAAAGCACATAGTCGCCAATCGACCACTCCTCATCGACATGAGCCTCGATAAAGCGCTCGTCGATGCCTTCATAACGACCGGCGATCAGGATCAACGATTCCTGTTCGGCCAGGCCTTTGACCGCCTGCTGAGTCAGCTTGCGGCCTTGCGGCGAAAGGTAGATCACCTTTGCCGATGCTCCGGTCGCTTGCCTGGCGTTAACCAGTGCGTCTTCCAGAGGCTTGATTTTCATCACCATGCCCGGACCACCGCCAAACGGTCGATCATCCACCGTGTGGTGACGATCTGTGGTGTAGTCCCGCGGGTTCCAGCAAGTCACCTGAAGCAACCCCTGTTTCACCGCACGGCTGGTAATGCCGTACTCCGTGATGGCCGAAAACATCTCGGGGAACAACGTGATGACGTCTACGCGAAGGTTACCCATCGTCTAGAAGTCCGCGTCCCATTCAACCCGCATCACGCCTGCTTCCAGGTCGATTGCCAGCACGCATTGCTCCGTATAGGGCAACAGACGCTCGCGATCATCCAGGCTGCCTGCGCAGGGTTTGACCACCATTACATCGTTCGCACCGGTCTCCAACAGGTGATCGACCTTGCCGAACAGGTGTTCGTCCTGGTTGATGACCTTCAGGCCTTGCAACTGGTACCAGTAGTACTCGTCGGCTGCCAGGTTGGGCAAAAGGCTCCGCGCAATGCAGATATCGTAACCGCTCAGAAGCCGGGCTTCATCGCGATCCTCGAGGCCTTTCAGTTTCACGACCAGGCCCTTTTGGGAGCCACGACCGCTGACCAGCTCGACCTGCTTTACCTTGCCTTCGTGCCGAAGCGTCCAGCGTGGATAATCCAACAGGTTTTCAATCGGATCGGTAAAGGAATACACCTTCACCTCGCCGCGAACGCCGTGAACCGAAAAAATCTTGCCAACGACGATGAGGTCGTCAGTCTTTTCTGGCGTCGCGTTCATACTGTTCAGGCAGCGGCCTTGGCAGCTTCCTTCAGCAGCTGAGCAACACGCTCAGACGGCTGTGCGCCCTGGCTCAGCCAGTAGGTGACGCGCTCTTGGTTGACCGACAGCTTGACTTCGGCGCCCG
The DNA here is from genome assembly GCF_013179515.1 of Pseudomonas sp. CM27. Lineage (GTDB taxonomy): Bacteria > Pseudomonadota > Gammaproteobacteria > Pseudomonadales > Pseudomonadaceae > Aquipseudomonas. The sequence goes on along the minus strand of NZ_JABMCN010000112.1, from coordinate 10,080 downwards.
ATGCGATCGGGTTGAAGAAGCCAACGCGCTCAACGAAACGGCCGTCACGGGCGTTACGCGAGTTGGTCACGGTCAGGTGGTAGAATGGGCGCTTTTTCGAGCCGCCACGGGCCAGACGAATGGTTACCATGTGAACATCGTTCCTATAGTCGGTGCTGCAGTTGATACAGCAGCTGGTACTGCAAATCTGAATGCCAAATAGGCACACGGGTGCCCAAAAGGCCGCATATTCTCGGGGAATACACGGACATTTGCAAATGACTTTTTCGGCAAGGCCATGGCCTACCGTCCAGATTTGCCGGTTGAGCCGCGAAATCCGCGGCAATTGCCCCGCCAGAGCGGGGTTTCTGGGTACCTGCCCGACAAAAGGCAGGCACCCGGAATAGGGGTTACAGCTTGGGCATGCCGCCGCCTGGCATCATGCCGCCCAGGCCGCGCATCATCTTGGCCATGCCGCCTTTGGCAGAGAATTTCTTCATCATCTTCTGCATTTGCTTGTGCTGCTTGATCAACCGGCCGATGTCCTGCACCTGGGTACCGGAACCCAGGGCGATCCGGCGCTTGCGCGAACCGCTGATCAGGTCGGGGTCGCGGCGTTCGGCCGGGGTCATGGAGTTGATGATCGCCTCCATCTGCTTGAACTGCTTCTCGGCCGCGCCCTGGGCGTTGCCCATCTGCGACAGATTCACCCCGCCGATGCTCGGCAGCTTGTCCATCAGGCCGCCCAGGCCGCCCATGTTCTTCATTTGTTGCAGCTGGTCGCGGAAGTCTTCGAGGTCGAAGCCTTTGCCTTTCTTCAGCTTTTTGGCCAGCTTGTCGGCCTTGGCCTTGTCGATGGTCTGCTCGGCCTGCTCGATCAGGCTGAGCACGTCACCCATGCCGAGGATGCGCGAAGCGACGCGGTCAGGGTGGAACGGCTCGAGGGCTTCGGTTTTTTCACCCATGCCGATGAACTTGATCGGCTTGCCGGTGATGGCACGTACCGACAGCGCGGCACCACCACGGGCGTCACCGTCGACCTTGGTCAGCACCACGCCGGTCAACGGCAGCGCCTCGCCAAACGCCTTGGCGGTGTTGGCGGCGTCCTGGCCGGTCATGGCGTCGACCACGAACAGGGTCTCGATCGGCTTGACCGCGGCGTGCAGCGCCTTGATCTCGTCCATCATGTCGGCGTCGATGTGCAGGCGGCCGGCGGTGTCGACGATGACCACGTCGATGAACTTCAGCTTGGCTTCACGGATGGCCGCTTCGGCAATGGCTACCGGCTTCTGGCTGATGTCGGACGGGAAGAAGGTCACGCCGATATCGTTGGCCAGCGTTTCCAGCTGCTTGATCGCCGCCGGGCGATAGACGTCGGCGGACACCACCATCACGCTCTTTTTCTTGCGTTCCTTGAGGAAGCGCGCCAGCTTGCCGGCGGTGGTGGTCTTGCCGGCGCCCTGCAGGCCGGCCATCAGCACCACAGCAGGCGGGGCAGCATTGAGGGCCAGGTCTTCGTTGGCCGCCCCCATCAGGCTCTCAAGCTCGGCCTGGACGATCTTCACGAACGCCTGGCCCGGGGTCAGGCTGCGCGACACTTCGGTGCCGACCGCACGTTCCTTGACGCTGTTGACGAAATCCTTGACCACCGGCAGGGCAACGTCGGCCTCGAGCAGGGCCATGCGCACTTCGCGCAGCGTGTCCTTGATGTTGTCTTCGGTCAGCTTGGCCTTGCCGGTGACATGGCGCAGCGTCTGTGACAGGCGGTCGGTCAGGTTTTCGAACATGGTGATCCTTTCAGGCCCAGTAAAAGCCGAGGTTTGTCAGGCGCCCTAGAGGAAATACACACCCGCCGGGCACAGCAAGGCGGCGATTATAGCGAAGTGCGGCGGCGGCGCACACCTTGGGAGATATTCGGTGGCTGTGCCTGCCTGTTCGCGGGTGAACCCCCACCCACAGGATCTTCACTACACTTGTGGCTTGCGCGGTACCTGTGGGAGCGGGTTCACCCGCGAATGCCGTTACGCGGCCTGCCAGTCTTCCTAGAGCGGCGGGATCTATGCCAAACTCCGTCTCTTTAAGGCTCGTCAACCAGGACTTATGGTCTCCTCACCCAGCCTCATCCCCAACCTGATCGCCGCCGGCCTCTATATAGCTGCAGCCGTCTACCAGGGCCTGCACCTGGCCCAGGGTCGCAAGGCCGACAAACGCCTGCTTGCCCTGCTGGGTGCCGTCGCGGTGCTCGCCCAGGCCGGCGCGCTGTTCTTCCAGCTGATCACCCCGCTGGGCCTGAGCCTGGACTTCTTCAGCGCTGCCAGCCTTATCGCCGTGGCCGTCATCGCCCTGACCCTGCTGGCCTGCATGCGCATACCGGTGGAAAACCTGCTGGTGCTGCTGTTCCCGCTGGGCGCGGTGACGGCGCTGCTGGCGCAGTTCGCGCCCCCCGGCACGGTGCCGCTGATCAACGAGGAGCCGGGCATCCTGGCGCATATCCTGTTGTCGATCCTGGCCTACGGGCTGTTCACCATCGCCGTGTTCCAGTCGCTGCTGTTGCTGCTGCAGGACCGTCAGCTGAAGAACAAGCACCCGTCCGGGCTGATTCGCAACTTCCCGCCGCTGCAAACCATGGAAAGCCTGCTGTTCGGCTTCCTCTGGGCCGGCTGGTGCCTGCTGTCGCTGTCGCTGATCTCGGGCTGGCTGTTCCTTGACAACCTGTTCGCCCAGCACCTGGTGCACAAGACTTTGCTGGCCTGTGTCGCCTGGGTGGTGTTCAGCGTGCTGCTGTGGGGCCGCACCCGCCTGGGCTGGCGTGGCCACAAGGCGATCCGCTGGACCCTGGCCGGTTTCTGCCTGCTGATGCTGGCCTATTTCGGCAGCAAGCTGGTTCGCGAATTCATACTGCATATCTGACGGCCGCCCATGGACACCTTGCCGTACGCAACGCTATTGGGCACCTTGGCACTGGCGCTGCTGTGGGCAGCGCTGTTCACCGCCGTGGATGCCGCCCGCCTGCAACTCAATGGCTCGCTGCGCAACGGCGATGACGGTCAACCACCACTGCCAGCCCAGGCGCTGGTGCTTTGCGCCAGCCTGGGCAAGTTGCTGGTGCTGGGCCTGGCGTGCCTGATCGGGCAGCGCTACAGCGGTGAACACGGTTTCTGGCTGGCCGGCCTGGGCGCCGCCCTGGTATTGCTGGTTTTCGCCGAATTTCTGCCCCGGCGCCTGGCCAGGCGCAACCCGCAGGCACTTGTCAGCCTCGGTGTCAGCCTGCTGAAAGCGCCGCTGACACTGCTGCAACCCTTTGCCTGCCTGCTCGACGGCTGCGCGAAGCTGATCCTGCGCCCCTTCCGTGCACAGCCGACAGCAGTTGCCCTGCACGCGCAGGAAGACGACGACACGGATGAAGATGAAGCGCACGAGGCGCCGCGCCACGGCCTGCTCGACGGCCTGCAGTCACTGGACAAGGTCACCGTCAACGACATCCTGGTGCCACGCAACGAAGTGGACGGCATCAACCTCGACGAGCCGATGGAACGCATCATCGAGCAACTTATCGTCAGCCGCCACACCCGCTTGCCCGTCTACCACAACGATATCAACCAGGTCGAAGCGATCCTCAACACCAAGTTGATCAGCCACCTGCTGCCCAAGGCCGAGCTGACCCTTGAGGCACTGCACGGCGCCTGCTACGAGCCTTATTTCGTGCCAGAGAGCACGCCCTTGCAGATGCAGTTGCTGAACTTCCACAAGCAGCAGCGGCGCCTGGGCGTGGTGGTGGACGAGTACGGCGAAGTGCAGGGCATTGTCACACTGGAAGACATCCTCGAAGAGATCGTGGGCGAGTTCGAGGACGAGCAAAGCCTGGGAAACCCGCACGTGCACCCACAGCCCGATGGCACCTTCGTGATCGACGGCACCGCCTCGCTGCGCGAGATCAATCGCAGCCTTGGCTGGCATCTGCCTAGCGATGGCGGGCCAAAAACCCTCAACGGGCTGGTGACCGAAGCGCTGGAAAGCATCCCCGAAAGCGCCGTTTGCCTGAAGATCGGCCGCTATCGCCTGGAAATCCTCGAAACAGAGGACAATTGTGCCAGCAAGGTACTGGTGTGGACCGTGACCCGATAGCTATACTCCGGTCACGCTTACCCAGCCCCGCCGCCACGCCTGCTACCCGCACCCGGCGTTACACGGCCAGTCCGCTCCACTGACACGCCCTGCGGTCCTGCTTCAATACCCCGAACAGTGCCCGCCCCGCCCCTACCCCCCTTGGGCTATCGTCAGTCGGGCGCACACAACAACAAAACGCTCCGGCGCCCGCGCGACATGCCTGCCCTTTGCCTGGCACACCGCGCGAGCCATGCCCATGGAGCCGGACCAGACTGTTAGGGACCTACTTAATGACAAGCAGCACCTATGCCCAAGCCCCTGCCGCGCCGGTCAACTCGCCCGCGCGGGTAGCCACCGCAAGCTTCATCGGCACCGCCATCGAGTTCTACGATTTCTACGTGTATGCCACTGCCGCGGCCTTGGTAATCGGCCCGGTGTTCTTCCCGTCCGGGTCGGGTACCGCGCAGATGCTGGCGGCCTTCCTTACCTTCGGCATCGCCTTCCTTGCCCGGCCGCTGGGCTCGGCGTTGTTCGGCCACTTTGGTGACCGTATCGGTCGCAAGTCGACCCTGGTCGCCTCGCTGCTGCTGATGGGTGTGTCGACCACCGCCATCGGCGTGCTGCCGGGCTATGACAGCATCGGCGTCTGGGCGCCGATCATCCTCTGCCTGCTGCGCTTTGGCCAAGGCCTGGGCCTGGGCGGCGAATGGGGCGGCGCGGCTTTGCTGGCTACCGAGAACGCCCCGGAAGGCAAGCGCGCCTGGTTCGGCATGTTCCCGCAGCTGGGCCCTTCGATCGGGTTTCTGGCCGCCAACGGTCTGTTCCTGACCCTGGCCCTTACCCTCAGCGATGAACAATTCCGTGACTGGGGCTGGCGCATTCCGTTCCTGCTCAGCGCCGCGCTGGTACTGGTGGGGCTGTACGTGCGCCTGAAGCTCGAAGAAAGCCCGGTGTTCGCCACTGCCGTTGCGCGCCAGGAGCGGGTGAAAATGCCGGTGGTGGAGCTGTTCGCCAAGCATTGGCGGCCAACCCTGATGGGCGCTGCAGCCATGGTGGTGTGCTATGCGCTGTTCTACATTTCCACGGTGTTCTCGCTGAGCTATGGCGTGACCACGCTGGGCTACAGCCGCGAAACATTCCTTGGCCTGCTGTGCTTTGCGGTGGTCTTCATGGCCTTGGCTACGCCGCTGTCGGCCTGGCTCAGCGACCGTTACGGGCGCAAGCCGGTACTGATCGTCGGCGGCGTGCTGGCGGTGGCATCGGGCTTTACCATGGAGCCGTTGCTGACCTCGGGGTCGACTACCGGCGTGGCGCTGTTCCTGGCCATCGAGCTGTTCCTGATGGGCGTGACTTTTGCGCCGATGGGCGCACTGCTGCCTGAGCTGTTCCCGACTCACGTGCGGTATACCGGGGCTTCGGCGGCGTATAACCTGGGCGGCATCGTCGGGGCCTCGGCGGCGCCGTTCTTTGCCCAGAAGCTGGTGAGCATGGGTGGGTTGAGCTGGGTGGGGGGTTATGTGTCGGCGGCGGCGGTGATCAGCCTGATTGCCGTGCTGTGCCTGAAAGAGACCCGCAATACCGAGCTTTGAGAAAGCCGGGGCTGCTTTGCAGCCCATCGCCGGCAAGCCAGCTCCCACAGGGATATACAGCCCTAGGGCCTTGTGGAGACCCTGTGGGAGCTGGCTTGCCGGCGAAAGGGCCGCAAAGCGGCCCCTTGGGTCCCGGATCAGAACTCGACTTTGACCGCCTGCGCTGCCCGGGTCGCCTTGGCCCGCGCGGCTTCGACCGATTCGTCACGCGCCAGGCACACGCCCATGCGCCGGGTGCCGTTGATTTCCGGCTTGCCGAACAGGCGAATGGCGGTATCCGGCTCGCTCAGCGCTGCGCCCAGGTTGGCAAAGCTGGTTTGCTGCGACTGGCCTTCCGGCAAGATCACCGCCGACGCCGATGGGCCGAACTGACGCACGACCGGGATCGGCAGGCCAAGAATGGCGCGGGCATGCAGGGCGAATTGCGACAGGTCCTGGGAAATCAGGGTTACCAGGCCAGTGTCATGCGGGCGCGGTGACACTTCGCTGAACCATACCTGGTCGCCTTTGACGAACAGTTCCACGCCAAACAGGCCGCGACCACCCAGCGCATCGGTGACCGCCTTGGCCACGCGCTGCGACTCGGCCAGCGCCTTGGGGCTCATGGCCTGCGGCTGCCACGACTCCTGATAGTCGCCCTTCTCCTGACGATGACCAACCGGCTCGAGGAACGTAGTACCACCGACGTGGCGTACGGTCAGCAAGGTGATTTCGTATTCGAAGTCGATAAAGCCTTCGACGATCACCCGGCCTTTGCCGGCGCGACCGCCTTCCTGGGCGTAGTCCCACGACGTCTGCAGGTCGGCATCGCTGCGCAGCAGGCTCTGGCCCTTGCCCGACGAGCTCATCACCGGCTTGACCACGCAGGGGTAGCCGACATCGGCCACGGCCTTGGCGTAGTCTTCGAAGGTGTCGGCAAAGTGGTACGGCGAGGTCGGCAGATCCAGCTCTTCGGCGGCCAGGCGGCGGATGCCTTCACGGTTCATGGTCAGCTGGGTGGCGCGGGCGGTCGGCACCACGTTGAAACCTTCGTTTTCCAGCTCCACCAGGGTGGCGGTGGCGATGGCTTCGATTTCCGGGACGATATAGTGCGGCTTCTCGGCCTCGATCACCGCGCGCAGGGCAACGCCATCAAGCATGTTGACCACGTGGCTGCGGTGCGCCACTTGCATTGCCGGGGCATTGGCGTAGCGGTCGACGGCGATCACTTCGACGCCCAGGCGCTGCAACTCGATCACCACTTCCTTGCCCAGCTCGCCACAGCCGCAGAGCAGTACACGGGTCGCGGTGGGCGACAAGGGGGTTCCGATACGGGTCATTTCAGGTCCTCGAAGGCATCTGGGGCCGTACCAGGCGTGGCACTGCCCGCTGAAAAAGGACCGCTATTCTACACCATCAACCGGCCACGGCAGCCCGCCGGGCGCGAAATGCCATGGCCAGCCACACGGCAGTGACACCGGCGAATTTCGAGGCCATGGCGGTGCCGATCACCGCAGGGGTCAGGGCGCCGATCATGCCGAAGAAGATGAACGTGTCCACCGGAATACTCAGCGCCGAACTCAGCCACAGGCGGTCGCGCAGTGGCCGGCGGGTGATGCTGAACACCAGCCAGTCGATCAGCTCGGAAATGAAGAACGCAGTGGCACTGGCCAGGGCGATGGCCGGCTCCGAGGTCACATAGGACAGCACCAGGGCCACCAGCATCGCGACCAGCGCGCCATGGCCGAAGCGGGTCTGCACCATGTCACGCAGGATAAACACCAGGCCGCCCCAGGCAGACCAGATGATGTCCAGGTGCGGGGCGCTGGAGAACGCGAAGTTGATCAGCACTACGCTGCTGATATAGGCAATGAGATAGAACATGGGCAGTGACCGTCGGGCAAGCGGCACAGATTACTTGATTTTCAGGTCAATGGCAGCTTGATCAAGCAGGTGTGTTACCTGCACTGGCCCTATCGCCGGCAAGCCAGCTCCCACAGTGATCGTGCAAACCCTCAGGCCACATGGACTACCTGTGGGAGCTGGCTTGCCGGCGATGAAGCCAGCACTGTGTTCAGCCTCCGATAATCAGGCCGGCCTCCACTGCCCTTTCATGGCAGCGTTTCAGCACCACCCGGCGCTCGTCGTTGTCCATCCGACCCCAGCGGCCAATTTCGGCCACGGTACGCTGGCACCCGGTACAGATATCCTGCTCATCCAGCGCACAGATGCTCACACACGGCGAGGCCACCGGCCGCTCTGCAACTTCACTCATCATCAACCACCAACTCCTGCGCATAACGCCGGGCATTGTGCACGTAATGCGCAGCGCTGGCTTCGAGCATGCGCATCTGCTGCTCGGTCAGCTCACGCACCACCTTTCCCGGCGAGCCCATGACCAGCGAACCATCAGGAATTTCCTTGCCCTCTGCGATCAGCGCATTGGCGCCGATGATGCAATGCCTGCCAATGCGCGCGCCGTTGAGGATCACCGCATTGATGCCGACCAGGCTGTAGTCGCCCACCGTGCAGCCATGCAGCATGGCGTTGTGGCCAACGGTCACCCCCTTGCCCAAGGTGAGCGGCGAGCCCATGTCGGTGTGCATCACCGTGCCATCCTGGACATTGCTGCCCTCGCCGATGTCGATCAGCTCGTTGTCCCCGCGCAGCACCGCGCCAAACCACACGCTGGCATCAGCATGCAGGCGAACGTTGCCGATCAACGTGGCGTTAGGGGCGGCCCAACTGGTGGGGTGACACTCGACCCGCAGGTCGCCCAGGCGGTATTTCATGAAGGTTCCTCAGGCTAGGACACAGTTGGCAGGGTTGGCCCCGCTCAGATTTCGATATAACGCTCGGGCGGCTGGTGCAGGCTGATGCCGGCATCGAACAGCAGGTTGACCAGCTCGACGATCATGATCGCCGACAGCCCCCAGATCTTGTATTCGCCGTAACGATAGCTGGGCACGTACCAGCTACGCCCCTGGTAGTCGATACGGTGGGTATGGTCACGCGGGTCCTGGCGGAAGAATTCGAGCGGCACGGTGAATACTGCCGCGATCTCGGCGTCGTTGGCGCGGTATTCGACAAAGTCCGGGATTACCCCGACGAATGGCGTCACTTTCAGACCATGCAGCGATATCAGCGGGCTGAGCGGGCCCAGCACTTCGACCAGGCCGGGCGGCAAGCCGATTTCTTCTTCGGCTTCGCGCAGCGCAGTGAATACCAGGTCTGGGTCTTCGGGGTCGCGACGACCACCGGGAAAAGCCACTTCACCACCGTGGGTGGACAGGCCCTTGGCGCGCAGTGTCAAGACCAGTTCGGGCGCTTCGCTGCGAGTAATGGGCAAAAGGACCGCCGCTTCCGGAAACCGTCGGTCGGTTTCCAGTGACGCGGGTTGGTGGTTGCTCATTCGGCGAAGTAGCTCGTCCAGCATTGCGCACGCTCGTATCCAAGGCCTGTCTTGCATGATGCACCAAAGCCGCGAAGCACCCAAGCCCCGCGCACTTGCGACGGCCCGGCAGGCACGCCAAGATAGCCTTGAGCAAAAGGACCCCCCTATGAAATTCTGCAGCGCGTGCGGCCAGCCGGTCACTCAGCGGATCCCCGAGGGCGACAGCCGCCTGCGGTATGTCTGCGACCATTGCCAGACCATCCACTACCAGAACCCCAACATCGTCGCCGGCGTGCTGCCGACCTGGGGCAGCCGGGTACTGCTGTGTCGGCGTGCCATCGAGCCGCGCCGAGGCTACTGGACCTTGCCCGCCGGTTTCATGGAGAACGGCGAAACCCTCGACCAGGCCGCCCGTCGCGAAACCGTAGAGGAAGCCTGCGCCAGGGTCGGGCCGCTGAGCCTGTACCAGCTATTCGACCTGCCGCACATCAACCAGGTGCATGTGTTCTTCCGCGCCGAACTGGCGGACCTTGATTTTGCGGTCGGTGTCGAAAGCCTGGAGGTGCAGCTGTTCGAAGAGCACGAGATACCGTGGAGCGAGCTGGCTTTCCGCACCGTCACTCTCACACTAGAATGCTACTATCGCGACCGCATCGGGCAGCACTACCCCATAGGCCATGAATACCTGCCCCCGATGACCGTCCCGACCACCACCTAGAACCCTTCAGGGATACGTTACATGCGCTGGTTGCTTGCCTTTTTCTGCCTTTGCGTTACCTCGGTGTCCCAGGCGGCCTTCACCGAGACCATCGTCCGCAAGCCCCTGCCGGCAGCGCAAACTCCGTCGCCTTCGCAGCAGGCCATGCAACCGCTGATCGACAAGGTACTGGTGATCAAGTCCGAACGCCGCCTGCAGTTGATCAGCCGTGGCGAGCCGCTGAAAACCTACCGTATCTCGCTGGGCAAGCAGCCCAAGGGTGCCAAGGAACGAGAAGGCGACAAGAAAACCCCCGAAGGCCTGTACTGGCTGGA
>NZ_JABMCN010000111.1 GCF_013179515.1 Pseudomonas sp. CM27 | reverse complement strand
TGACCATATCCCCTTCCTGGCAGAACAACGCCTTCACCGTCCCGCTATGCGGGGCACGAATGCTGTGCTCCATCTTCATGGCCTCCAGCACCACCAGCGCAGTACCCGCTTCTACCACCTGCCCCGGCTCCACCAATACCCGCACGATGCTGCCGTTCATGGGCGCACTCAGGCCGCCCTGATGGCTGTGGCTGGCCTCGGCTTCGGCAATCGGGTCGAAGGCTTCGATGGCGTGCATCTCACCTTCCCAGCGCAGGTACAGCGTGCCACCCCGGCGAACCGCCAGATGCTGGCGCCGCACGCCATCCTGCTCATGCACCAGTTGCTCGCCCAGCAATTGCCAGGTGGACGCAGCGCTGCGCTCCAGGGCAACGGCCTGATCCTGGCCGCCGCTCAGCAGATGCAGGCTGCTGCGCGCCGGCAGGCCCAGGCGCAGGCCGTTGCGCTCGCGCCACGGGGAACGGCAATCATCCCCCCGCTGATGCCCGCCCTGGCCCTGCAGCCAAGCCTCGGCCGCCGCTTCCCAGAACACTGCCGGTAGCGCTTGCGGCGCTGGCAGCAAAACAGCCTGGTGACGTGGAATGAATCCGGTGTCCAGCTCTGCCGCAGCAAACGCCGGGTGCGCGAGGATACGCCGCAAGAAGGCAATGTTGGTCTTCAGCCCGCCAATCGCGAATTCGTCGAGCATGGCCAGCAAGCGCAGGCGCGCCTGCTCGCGGTCTTCGCCCCAGGCGATCAGCTTGCCCAGCATCGGGTCGTAGAACGGCGATACCACATCGCCTTCGCTGACCCCGCTGTCCACTCGCCGTCCTTCGCCCGGTGCCGACTCGCGGTACAACGTCAGCTTGCCGGTTGCGGGCAGGAATTCATTGGCGGGGTCTTCGGCATACAGGCGCACTTCGATGGCATGGCCAATCAGCGGCACCTGGTCCTGGGTAATCGGCAAGGCTTCACCGCAGGCCACGCGAATCTGCCAGGCCACCAGGTCGAGGCCGGTAATGGCTTCGGTGACCGGGTGTTCCACTTGCAGGCGGGTGTTCATCTCCATGAAGAAGAACTCGCCACGGGCATCGAGCAGGAATTCCACCGTGCCGGCGCCGACATAGCCGATGGCCTGTGCCGCGCGCACCGCTGCCTCGCCCATCGCTCGCCGCAGTTCGGGCGAAAGGCCAGGGGCGGGGGCTTCCTCGACCACTTTCTGGTGGCGGCGCTGAATCGAGCAGTCGCGCTCGTTGAGGTACAGGCAGTTGCCATGCTGGTCGGCGAACACCTGGATTTCCACGTGGCGTGGCTTGAGCACGTATTTTTCAACCAGCATGCGCGCATCGCCAAACGACGACTGTGCTTCACGCTGGGCCGAGGCCAGGGCATCGGCCAGCTGGCCTTCTTCCTCGACCACCTTCATGCCCTTGCCACCACCGCCGGCGCTGGCTTTGAGCAGCACCGGGTAGCCAATGCGTTCAGCGGCGGCGCGGAAGGTGTCCAGGTCTTGCGCTTCGCCGTGGTAACCCGGCACCAGCGGCACCCCGGCGGTTTCCATCAACGCCTTGGCCGCCGACTTGCTGCCCATGGCATCGATAGCGCTGGCCGGTGGGCCAAGGAAGATCAGCCCGGCCTGTTCGATGGCGCGGGCAAAGCCGGCGTTTTCGGACAGGAAGCCATAGCCTGGGTGAATGGCCTGGGCCCCGCTGGCCTTGGCGGCGGCCAGCAGCTTGTCGACCAGCAGGTAGCTTTCGGCGGCCTTGGTGCCGCCCAGGTCGACGCGGATATCAGCTTCGCGGCTGTGCCGGGCGTCACGGTCGGTGGCGCTGTGCACGGCGACGGTGGTCAGGCCCATGGCCTTGGCGGTGCGCATGACCCGGCAGGCGATTTCGCCGCGGTTGGCAACCAGCAGGGTGGTCAAAGCGGGGCGGCTCATGGGCGCGGCTCCTTCTTGTCATCGGTTTGCCAGGCGGGGCGGCGTTTTTCCAGGAAGGCGCGCAGGCCCTCCTGGCCTTCGGCGCTGACGCGGATGCGGGCAATGGTGTTTTCGCAGTAGCGGCGCAGGGCCGGGCTAAGCTCGCCGTCGTCCACTTCGCGCAGCAGGTCCTTGGTGGCGCGCAACGCCTGCGGGCTGTTGAGCAGCAAGTTGCTCACCCAGGCTTCTACCTGTGCGTCCAGCTCGCTGGCCGGGTACACCTCGGCCAGCAGGCCCAGCTCGCGGGCCCGCACACCGCTGAAGCGTTCGGCGGTAAGGGCGTAGCGGCGCGCGGCGCGCTCACCGATGGCTTTGACCACGAACGGGCTGATCACGGCCGGGGCCAGGCCGATACGCACTTCCGACAGGCACAGCTGGGCGTCTTCGGCGCCGATGGCCATGTCGCAGCAACTGATCAGGCCCAGCGCGCCGCCAAACGCCGCACCTTGCACCACGGCCAGTGTTGGCGTTTTGAGGCGGTGCAAGGCGTACATCAGCTCGCCCAGTTCGTGGGCGTCATCCAGGTTGGTGTTGAAGTCCAACTGCGCCGATTGCTGCATCCAGGCCAGGTCGGCGCCGGCGCTGAAGTGCCGGCCACGGCCGCGCAGCAGCACAAAGCGCAGGCTGGAATCTTCCGCCAGGCGGTCGATGGCCACGATCAGCTCGCGGATCATCTGCGCGTTGAACGCGTTGTTCTTGTCCTCGCGGCTCAGCCACAGGGTGGCGAAGCCGCGCGTGTCGCGGATCACTTCTAGGGTGCTGAAATCGCTCATGATCACATCCGGAAAATGCCGAAGCGGCTGGGTTCGATCGCTGCGTTCAGCGCGGCAGACAGCGCCAGGCCGAGCACGTCACGGGTCTGTGCCGGGTCGATGACACCGTCGTCCCACAGGCGGGCACTGGAGTAGTAGGGGTGGCCCTGGTGTTCGTACTGGTCGAGGATAGGCTGCTTGAGCCTGGCTTCGTCCTCGGCACTGAAGGCCTGGCCGCTGCGTTCGCTTTGCTCGCGCTTGACCTGGGCCAGTACCCCGGCCGCCTGCTCGGCGCCCATCACGCCAATTCGCGCGTTGGGCCACATCCACAGGAAGCGTGGGTCGTAGGCGCGGCCGCACATGCCGTAGTTGCCGGCGCCGAAACTGCCGCCGATGATCACCGTGAACTTGGGTACCTGGGCGCAGGCCACGGCGGTGACCAGCTTGGCACCGTGCTTGGCGATGCCGCCTTCTTCATACTTTTTACCGACCATGAAGCCGGTGATGTTCTGCAGGAACAGCAGCGGGATGCCGCGCTGGCAGGCCAGTTCGATGAAGTGCGCGCCCTTTTGCGCGGCTTCGGCGAACAGGATGCCGTTGTTGGCCAGAATCGCCACCGGGTAGCCGTGCAAGTGGGCGAAGCCGCACACCAGGGTAGTGCCGAACAGCGCCTTGAATTCATCGAACACCGAGCCGTCGACCAGCCTGGCGATGACCTCGCGCACGTCGAACGGCTGCTTGGCATCGGCCGGCACTACGCCGTACAACTCTTCGGCGCCATACAACGGCGCCACCGGCGCCAGGCGCTGCAGTTTGCCCAGCTTGTGCCAGTTGAGGTTGGCCACGCTGCGCCGGGCGATGGCCAGGGCGTGTTCGTCGTTGTCGGCGTAATGGTCGGCCACGCCGCTGGTGCGGCAATGCACATCGGCGCCGCCGAGGTCCTCGGCGCTCACCACTTCACCGGTGGCAGCCTTCACCAAGGGCGGGCCGGCGAGGAAGATGGTCGCCTGCTGGCGTACCATGATCGCTTCATCGGCCATGGCCGGCACATAGGCACCGCCAGCGGTGCACGAGCCCATCACCACGGCAATCTGCGGGATGCCCTGCGCGCTCATGTTGGCCTGGTTGAAGAAGATCCGCCCGAAGTGCTCGCGGTCTGGGAACACTTCGTCCTGGCGTGGCAGGTTGGCACCGCCGGAGTCCACCAGGTAGATGCACGGCAGACGGTTCTGCTGGGCGATGGCCTGCGCACGCAGGTGCTTTTTGACCGTCAGTGGGTAGTACGAACCGCCCTTTACCGTGGCGTCGTTGGCCACGATCATGCATTCCACGCCTTCGACGCGGCCGATGCCGGCGATGACGCCCGCAGCGGGCACGTCTTCGCCGTACACCTCATGGGCGGCCAGCTGGCCGATTTCGAGGAACGGCGAGCCCGGGTCCAGCAGGCGGTCGATACGCTCGCGCGGCAGCAGCTTGCCCCGCGAGGTGTGCCGCTCCTGCGCCTTCGGGCCGCCGCCCTGGGCGACCTGGGCGAGCAGGCCGCGCAGGGCCTGGACCTGTTCGAGCATGGCCGCGCTGTTGTCGGCGAATTCCGCCGAACGCGGGTTGATCTGGGTATGCAAGGTAGCCATGTGCGCCCGTCCCTTGTGCTCAGCGGGTTTCGTTGAACAGTTCACGGCCGATCAGCATCCGGCGGATTTCGCTGGTGCCGGCACCGATCTCGTACAGCTTGGCATCGCGCAGCAGGCGGCCCGCCGGGAATTCGTTGATGTAGCCGTTGCCGCCGAGAATCTGGATGGCCTCAAGGGCCATTTGCGTGGCGCGTTCGGCGGTGTAGAGGATCACCCCGGCGGCATCCTTGCGGGTGGTCTCGCCACGGTCGCAGGCCTGGGCCACGGCATACAGGTAGGCGCGGCTGGCGTTGAGCTGGGTGTACATGTCGGCGATCTTGCCCTGGATCAGCTGGAACTCGCCGATGCTCTGGCCGAACTGCTTGCGGTCGTGGATGTACGGCACCACCAGGTCCATGCAGCTTTGCATGATGCCGGTCGGGCCACCGGACAGCACCACGCGCTCGTAGTCCAGGCCGCTCATCAGCACGCGCACGCCACCGTTGAGCTGGCCGAGGATGTTTTCCTGTGGCACTTCGACGTCATCGAAGAACAGCTCGCAGGTGTTGGAGCCGCGCATGCCCAGTTTGTCGAATTTGTTGCTGCGGCTGAAGCCTTTCCAGTCACGCTCGACGATGAACGCGGTAATGCCGTGCGCGCCCTTGTCCAGGTCGGTCTTGGCGTAGATCACGTAGGTGTTGGCGTCCGGGCCGTTGGTGATCCAGGTCTTGCTGCCGTTGAGCACGTAGTGGTCGCCGCGTTTTTCCGCGCGCAGCTTCATCGACACCACGTCGGAGCCGGCGTTGGGCTCGCTCATGGCCAGTGCGCCAATGTGCTCGCCGCTGATCAGCTTGGGCAGGTACTTCAGCTTCTGCTCGTGGGTGCCGTTGCGGTTGATCTGGTTGACGCACAGGTTGGAGTGGGCGCCATACGACAAGGCCACCGAGGCCGAGGCACGGCTGATTTCTTCCATAGACACTACATGGGCCAGGTAACCCAGGCCGGCACCGCCGTACTCTTCCGCCACGGTGATACCCAGCAGGCCCATGTCGCCGAACTTGCGCCACATGTCAGCGGGGAACAGGTTGTCGTGGTCGATTTGCGCGGCCCGTGGCGCCAGCTCGGCGGCGGCGAAGGTGCGCACCTGGTCGCGGAGCATGTCGATGGTTTCGCCCAGGGCGAAGTTCAGGGAAGGGTAATGCATGCGGGGGCACCTTTGTTGTTCTTGAAGTTGGGTTACACCGTAGCTCAAGGAGCTGGCGCCGGACCCTGTGGGAGCGGCTGCAAGCCTGAGGGCAGGTGTCGTTCATCACCTTTACGTTAACGTAAACCTGCATGGGGTTACTGTCAATCGACTCATCACCTTTACGTAAACGTAAATCTGCGCCAGAGTATTCCCGCTTGCTTCAGTCGTGCCCAGAACAACCACAAGAAGGGACACCCATGAGTCAACCCAGCTATACCCGCGGTCGCCAGGACCAAGCCTTGCTGACCCAGACCATCGGCCAGGCGTTCGATGCCACGGTGGCCCGCTGCGCCGACGGCGAGGCGCTGGTGTCGCGCCATCAAGGCTTGCGCTACAGCTGGCGGCAGTTGGCCGAGCAGGTAGAGGTGCATGCCCGCGCCCTGATGGCGCTGGGCGTGAATACTGGCGAAAGGGTCGGCATCTGGTCGCCCAACTGCGCGCAGTGGTGCATCCTGCAACTGGCCAGCGCCAAGGTGGGTGCCATCCTGGTCAACATCAACCCGGCGTATCGCGTAGGTGAACTGGAATATGTGCTGCGCCAGTCCGGCTGCCGCTGGCTGGTGTGTGCCGATGCCTTCAAGCGTTCCGATTATCACGCCATGGTGCAGCAGCTGGTCCCAGAGCTGGCCGCCGCCACGCCCGGCGAGCTGGCGAGCCAAGGCCTGCCCGACCTGCGCGGTGTGATCAGCCTGGGCGCCAATCCGCCGGCTGGCTTCCTGCCCTGGCAAGCGCTGGGCGAACTGGCAGGGCAGACCGACATCGAGGCCTACAGCGCCCGCCAACAAGGCCTGCAGTTCGACCAGCCGGTGAACATCCAGTACACCTCCGGCACCACCGGCGCGCCCAAGGGTGCCACGCTCAGCCACTACAACATCCTCAACAACGGCTTCATGGTCGGCGAAAGTCTGGGTCTGAACGAGCGAGACCGCATGGTGATCCCGGTGCCGCTCTACCACTGCTTTGGCATGGTCATGGCCAACCTTGGCTGCATCACCCACGGCAGCACCATGATCTACCCCAATGACGCCTTCGATGCCGAGCTCACCCTGCGCGCCGTGGCCGAAGAGCGCGCCAGCATCCTCTATGGCGTGCCGACCATGTTCATCGCCATGCTCGACCACCCGTCCCGTGCGCAGATGGACCTGTCGACCCTGCGCAGCGGCATCATGGCCGGCGCTACCTGCCCGATCGAGGTGATGCGCCGGGTCATCGACCAGATGCACATGGCCGAAGTGCAGATTGCCTACGGCATGACCGAAACCAGCCCGGTGTCGCTGCAAACCGGCCCGGACGACGAACTGGAGCTGCGGGTGACCACCGTCGGCCGCACCCAGCCGCAGCTTGAGAACAAACTGGTGGACGCCGACGGTTGCATCGTCGCCCGCGGCCAGATCGGCGAGTTGTGCACCCGTGGCTACAGCGTGATGCTCGGCTACTGGGAAAACCCCCAGGCCACGGCCGATGCCATTGACCCGGCTGGCTGGATGCATTCGGGCGACCTGGCGGTGATGGATGAGCACGGGCATGTGCGTATTGTGGGGCGCAACAAGGACATGATCATTCGCGGTGGCGAGAACATCTACCCGCGCGAGCTGGAAGAGTTCTTCTACACCCACCCGGCGGTGGCCGACGCGCAGGTGATCGGCATTCCGTGCAGCCGCTACGGGGAAGAGATCGTCGCCTGGATCAAGCTGCACCCTGGGCACAGCGCCACGGTGGAAGAGCTGCAGGGCTGGTGCAAGGCACGCATTGCGCATTTCAAGGTGCCGCGGCATATCCGCTTTGTCGACGAGTACCCAATGACAGTGACCGGCAAGGTGCAGAAGTTCCGCATGCGCGAGATCAGTGTGGCGGAGATTTCAGCTGTATCAGCTGGATGATGTGCTAGCTCAGCCGGCCTCTTCGCGGGTCAATCGGATCGCTCCGATTGACCCGCGAAGAGGCCGGTCCTGCCTGCACAGAATCCTGGTCTACCCTTAAGCCTTCACCGGTGGCTCCTGGCTTGGCGGGTCGCCTACCGTCGGCGGCACGGTCGGCTTGATCGGCAGCTCGTCCGGGTCCTGTTCCGGCACGGGCGGCGGCAGGCTCGGGTCGTCGATGTTCGGATCGGGGGTTTCCGGTGGAATCGGGATGTTCATGGCCTGACCTCGCGTGGGTGAATGAAGAGGTGCTGCAGGCTCTGACCGCTGGCAGTTGCCGTTCGCTCAATTTTTTTGAACCCCACGCCTGTGCCCCGGCTCTGAACCCTTACCGCCACCAGCCTGAGGGAGCAAGGTCGATGTCACGTAACGAGCCGTTTGAAAGCGTGCCCATGGCGAACGATCACCCGGACCAGGTCATCAGCCTGTCCCAGGCGCTGCTGGCACCGCGCATCGCAATCGAGGATACCCAACCGGTACTCGACGGCGGCACGTTTGCCGCCAAGGCCATCAGCAACCAGCCGGTTTCGGTCAGCAGCAAGGTATTCACCGACGGCCACGACCGCATGGCCGTGGTGTTGAACTGGCGCCAGGCGGGCAGCCGGCGAATTCACTGCGTGCCCATGACATCGCCCGGCAATGATCTGTGGCTGGCCGAGTTCACGCCTACCGAAATCGGCCCGCACCTGTTCAGCATCGACGCCTGGATCGACCCCTACGCCACCTACTGCCATGACCTGGAAAAAAAGTTCCAGGCGGGGGTGGACATCAAGCTGGAGCTTGAAGAGGGGCGGCTGCTGCTGGGCAAGGGCATTGAACTGAGCAGTGGCGCATTGCGCGAGCAGTTGCAGGCGCTGCAGGCGCGGCTGCAGACGCTGCCCGATGACGACCAGGTGGCACTGTTGCTGGGCACCGAGGCCAGCCGGTTGATGAGCGAAGCCGGGCACCGCTGCTACCTCACCAGCAGCACCGAGTTCCCGCTGGATGTCGACCGCCCGGCAGCACAGTTTGCCAGCTGGTATGAGCTGTTTCCGCGCTCGATCACCGACAGCCCCGAGCGCCATGGCACCTTCAACGATGTGCATCAGCGCCTGCCGATGATCCGCGACATGGGTTTCGATGTGTTGTATTTTCCGCCCATTCACCCTATCGGCACCCAGCACCGCAAAGGCCGCAACAACGCTTTGCAGGCGCAACCCGAAGACCCGGGCAGCCCTTATGCCATCGGCAGCGCCGAGGGTGGGCACGACGCCATTCACCCGCAACTGGGCAGCCGCGAGGACTTCCGTCGGCTGGTGTCGGCGGCCGCGCAGCATGGTCTTGAGATCGCGCTCGACTTCGCCATCCAGTGTTCCCAGGACCACCCCTGGCTGAAACAGCATCCGGGCTGGTTCAGCTGGCGCCCGGACGGCACTATCCGCTACGCCGAGAACCCGCCCAAAAAATACCAGGACATCGTCAACGTCGACTTCTACGCCCCCGACGCAGTGCCGAGCCTGTGGCTGGCCCTGCGCGATGTGATCATCGGCTGGGTCGAGGAGGGCGTCAAAACCTTCCGCGTCGACAACCCGCACACCAAGCCGCTGCCGTTCTGGCAATGGCTGATCGCCAATGTGCGCAGCCAGTACCCGGACGTGCTGTTCCTCGCCGAAGCCTTCACCAAGCCGGCGATGATGGCGCGGCTGGGCAAGGTGGGGTACGCGCAGAGCTACACCTACTTCACCTGGCGCAATACCAAGGAGGAGCTGCGCGAGTTCTTCGAGCAACTCAACCAGCCGCCATGGAGCCAGTGCTACCGGCCCAACTTTTTCGTCAATACGCCGGATATCAACCCGTTCTTCCTGCAGCACTCGGGCCGCGCCGGGTTCCTTATCCGCGCTGCGCTGGCGACCATGGGGTCGGGGCTGTGGGGGATGTATTCCGGCTTCGAGCTGTGCGAAGCCGCCGGGTTGCCGGGCAAGGAAGAGTATCTGGACTCGGAGAAGTACGAGATTCGTCCGCGCGACTTCACCCAGCCCGGCAACATCATCGCCGAGATTGCCCAGCTCAACCGCATTCGCCGGCAGAACCCGGCATTGCAGACGCACCTCGGTGTGGCGTTCTTCAACTGCTGGAACGACAACATCCTGTACTTCGCCAAGCGTACGCCCGAGCGTGACAACTTCATCCTGGTGGCGATCAGCCTCGACCCGTTCAACGCCCAGGAGGCGCATTTCGAATTGCCCCTGTGGGAGCTGGGGCTGGATGACGATGCTGAAACCCACGGCGAGGATTTGATGAATGGCCACCGCTGGTCCTGGTACGGCAAGACCCAGTTCATGCGTATCGAACCCTGGCATCAGCCATTCGGTATCTGGCGGATCGAAAAGGCGCGCTAGGGCTTGAATATTCTGGGGCCGCTTTGCGGCCCATCGCCGGCAAGCCTGCTCCCACAGGGCCGGTGCCAGCTGTGAGTTTTGCAAGACATCCTCTGGCTTGGCGCTTGCTGTCAGATTTGCACAGAACCTGTGGGAGCTGGCTTGCCGGCGATGGGCTGCATAGCAGCCCCGAAGTCAGGCAACACGGTTTCGCAGAAATGAAAGGAGTCACTCATGGCCAAGCGTTCCCGCCCGGCAGCCTTTATCGACGACCCGCTGTGGTACAAGGACGCCGTCATCTACCAGCTGCACATCAAGTCGTTCTTCGATTCGAACAACGACGGCATCGGCGACTTCGCCGGCCTGATCAGCAAGCTCGACTACATCGCCGAGCTGGGTGTGAATACGTTGTGGCTGCTGCCGTTCTACCCCTCGCCACGGCGCGATGACGGCTACGACATTGCCGAATACAAAGATGTGCATGCCGACTACGGCAGCCTGGCCGACGCCCGCCGATTCATTGCCGAAGCGCACAAGCGCGGGCTGCGGGTAATCACCGAACTGGTCATCAACCACACCAGCGACCAGCACCCGTGGTTCCAGCGCGCCCGCCACGCCAAGCCCGGCAGCAAGGCGCGGGACTTCTACGTGTGGTCGGACGACGACCAGAAATACGACGGCACGCGCATTATCTTCCTCGACACCGAGAAGTCCAACTGGACCTGGGACCCGGTCGCCGGCCAGTATTTCTGGCACCGCTTCTACTCGCACCAGCCCGATCTCAATTTCGACAACCCGCAGGTGCTCAAGGCGGTCATCGGGGTGATTCGCTTCTGGCTCGACCTGGGCGTCGACGGCCTGCGCCTGGATGCCATTCCCTACCTGATCGAGCGTGACGGCACCAACAACGAAAACCTCGCCGAAACACACGACGTGCTCAAGGCGATCCGCGCCGAAATCGACGCCAACTACCCCGACCGCATGCTGCTGGCCGAGGCCAACCAGTGGCCCGAAGACACCCGCCCGTACTTCGGCGAAGGCGAGGGCGATGAATGCCACATGGCCTTCCATTTCCCGCTGATGCCGCGCATGTACATGGCCCTGGCCATGGAAGACCGCTTCCCGATCACCGACATCCTGCGTCAGACACCGGAAATCCCCGCCAACTGCCAATGGGCGATTTTCTTGCGCAACCACGATGAGCTGACTCTGGAAATGGTCACCGACCGCGAGCGTGACTACCTTTGGAACTATTACGCCGAAGACCGCCGTGCGCGCATCAACCTGGGCATCCGTCGCCGGCTGGCGCCGCTGCTGCAGCGTGATCGACGGCGCATCGAACTGCTCACCAGCCTGCTGCTGTCGATGCCCGGCACGCCCACCCTGTACTACGGCGATGAGCTGGGCATGGGCGACAACATCTACCTGGGCGACCGCGACGGCGTGCGCACGCCCATGCAGTGGTCGCCGGACCGCAACGGCGGATTTTCCCGCGTCGACCCGCAGCGCCTGGTGCTGCCGCCCATCATGGACCCGCTGTACGGCTACCAGACAGTGAATGTCGAGGCCCAGAGCCATGACCCGCACTCGCTGCTGAACTGGACCCGGCGCATGCTGGCGGTGCGCAAGCAGCAAAAAGCCTTTGGCCGCGGCACGCTGCGTACCCTTACCCCCAGTAACCGGCGCGTTCTCGCCTATATCCGCGAGTACACCGACGCCGATGGCAATACCGAGGTGATCCTGTGCGTGGCCAACGTGTCCCGCGCCGCCCAGGCAGCCGAACTGGAATTGTCACAATTCGCCGACAAAGTACCTGTGGAGATGCTGGGCGGCAGCGCCTTCCCACCAATCGGCCAGTTGCCGTTCCTGCTGACCTTGCCACCCTATGCTTTTTACTGGTTCCTGCTGGCGTCGCACGACCGCATGCCCAGCTGGCACATCCAGGCCACCGAGGGGTTACCCGAATTGAATACGCTGGTACTGCGCAAACGCATGGAAGAACTGCTGGAAGCACCTGCCAGCGATACGCTGCAAACCGCCATCCTGCCGCAATACCTGCCCAAGCGCCGCTGGTTTGCCGGCAAGGAAGGACCAATCGACGACGTGCGCCTGTGCTATGGCGTGCGCTTTGGCACCGCCACCACGCCGGTGCTGCTCAGCGAAATCGAAGTGCTCAGTGACGGCGTCGCCAACCGCTACCAGCTGCCGTTCGGTCTGCTCCCCGAGGACCAGATCAACACTGCGCTGCCACAGCAACTGGCCTTGTCGAGGGTGCGCCGCGCCCATCAGGTGGGCCTGATCACCGACGCTTTCGTCCTTGAACCCTTCATCCGCGCAGTGCTGCGCGGCTGCCAGGATGGCCTGCACCTGCCGTGTGGCAAGGGCGAGGGCGAGTTGCACTTCGAAAGCACCGAGCAGCTGGCGGAACTGGGCTTGAGCGAGGAAAGCGAAGTGCGCTACCTGAGTGCCGAACAGTCCAACAGCTCGGTGGTGATCGGCGACCGGGTGGTGCTAAAGCTGATCCGCAGGGTCAACCCGGGCGTGCACCCGGAGCTGGAAATGAGCGCCTACCTGACCGCCGCCGGCTTTGCCAATATCTCGCCGTTGCTGGCCTGGGTCAGCCGCGTGGACGAACAGAAAGCGCCGCACCTGCTGATGATCGCCCAAGGTTATCTGAGCAACCAGGGCGATGCCTGGGCCTGGACCCAGAACACCCTGGAAAGGGCCATCCGCGACCAGATGGAGCCCAGCCGCAGCGACGCCGAGGCGCACACCGACGCGCTGGCCGAACTCACCGGCTTTGCCGCTTTACTCGGCCAACGCCTGGGCGAAATGCATCTGCTGCTGGCCGCACCAACCGACGACCAGGCTTTCGCGCCTCGCCCCAGTGATGCGGCTGATAGCAAGCGCTGGAGTCAGCAGATAAGCGCCGAGCTGGCCCACGCCCTCGACCTGCTGGCCCAGCACCGCGAGCACCTCGACGCCGATAGCCAGACACTGGTAGACGACCTGCAGCAACAACGCGACGGCCTGGCCCAGCACATCGCCAACCTCGCTCGCCAGGCCGAGGGTGGCTTGCTGATGCGCGTGCACGGCGACCTGCACCTGGGGCAGGTGCTGGTGGTGCAGGGCGATGCCTACCTCATCGATTTTGAAGGCGAACCGTCCCGTCCGCTTGACGAGCGCCGGGCAAAACACAGCCCCTACAAGGATGTCAGCGGCGTGCTGCGATCCTTCGACTATGCTGCTGCCATGATTTTGCGCAGCGCGTCTGCGGTGGACCTTTCCGACCCGGCGCGCCAAGCCCGGCAACGGGTGGCCAGGCAGTACCTGCACCAGTCGCGGCATGCCTTTGTCGAAGCCTATGGCCTGGCCACCGCCGCCATGCCCCACGCCTGGCAGCAGGCCGAGGGCGAGCGTGCCGCGCTGGAGCTGTTCTGCCTGGAAAAAGCTGCCTACGAAATTACATACGAAGCCGAAAACCGTCCAAGCTGGCTGGCCGTACCTTTGCATGGCCTGCATGGACTGATCAGTACCTGGGGAGAGTCAGAATGAACGTTACAACGCGTGAAAACGGTGGCCTTCGGCAACGGGACCTCGACGCCCTGGCCCGCGCCGAACACGCCGATCCATTTGCGGTGCTCGGCCCCCATGGCGATGGCGCAGGCGGGCAGGTGGTCCGCGCCTTCCTGCCCAGTGCCCTCAGTGTGCGCATCCTGGCGCGCAATGATGGGCGCGTGCTCGCCGAAATGGAGCAGAGCAGCGTGCCCGGCCTGTTCAGCGCGCACCTTGATGAGGCACAGCCCTACCTGCTGCAGATCGGCTGGGCCGGCGGCGAGCAGGTGACCGAAGACCCCTACAGCTTCGGCCCGCAACTGGGCGACATGGACCTGCACCTGTTTGCCGAAGGCAACCACCGCGATTTGTCCGGGCGCTTCGGCGCCCAGCCGACCCAGGTCGACGGCATCGACGGCGTGTGCTTCTCGGTGTGGGCACCGAATGCCCGCCGGGTGTCGGTGGTGGGTGATTTCAACAACTGGGACGGCCGCCGCCACCCCATGCGCCTGCGCCACAGTGCCGGGGTCTGGGAGCTGTTCATCCCGCGCCTGGGCATTGGCGAAACCTACAAGTTCGAGGTGCTGGGCAAGGACGGCATCCTGCCGCTCAAGGCCGACCCGCTGGCGCGCGCAACCGAGTTGCCGCCGAGTACCGCGTCCAAGGTAGCAGGTGAGCTTGGCCACGACTGGCAAGACCACGAATGGATGGCGCAACGCGCCGAGCGCCATGCCTACAACGCGCCGTTGTCCATCTACGAGCTGCACCCAGGGTCGTGGCGCTGCGAGCTGGACGAGGCTGGCGAAGTGGGGCGCTACTACAACTGGCGTGAACTGGCCGAACGCCTGGTGCCTTATGTACAAGAGCTGGGTTTCACCCATATCGAACTGCTGCCGATCATGGAGCACCCGTTCGGCGGCTCCTGGGGCTATCAGCCGTTGTCGATGTTCGCGCCCACCTCACGCTATGGCAGTGCCGAAGATTTCGCCGCCTTCATCGATGCCTGCCACCAGGGCGGCATTGGCGTGCTGCTGGACTGGGTGCCTGCGCATTTCCCTACCGACGAGCACGGCCTGGCGCGCTTCGATGGCACCGCGCTGTACGAATACGACAACCCGCTGGAAGGCTACCATCAGGACTGGAACACGCTGATCTACAATCTCGGCCGCAACGAGGTACGCGGTTTCATGATGGCCTCGGCCCTGCACTGGCTGAAGCACTTCCACATCGACGGCCTGCGTGTCGATGCGGTGGCTTCGATGCTGTACCGCGACTATTCGCGCAAGGCCGGTGAATGGGTGCCCAACCGCCACGGCGGGCGCGAGAACCTGGAAGCCATCGACTTCATCCGTCACCTGAACGGTGTGGCGGCCCATGAAGCCCCGGGCGCACTGATCATCGC
This sequence comes from Pseudomonas sp. CM27, assembly GCF_013179515.1. GTDB lineage: Bacteria > Pseudomonadota > Gammaproteobacteria > Pseudomonadales > Pseudomonadaceae > Aquipseudomonas. Next base: position 3,382 of record NZ_JABMCN010000111.1, on the reverse strand, counting down.
CGAAGAATCCACTGCCTGGCCCGGTGTCAGCCAGCCGACCCAGCAGGGCGGCCTGGGCTTTGCCTACAAGTGGAACATGGGCTGGATGCACGACACGCTGCATTACATCCAGAACGACCCGGTGCACCGCAACCACCACCACAACGAGATGAGCTTCGGGCTGATCTATGCCTATTCCGAGCACTTCATCCTGCCGATTTCCCACGACGAAGTGGTGCACGGCAAGCATTCTCTGATCGACAAGATGCCCGGCGACCGCTGGCAGAAGTTTGCCAACCTGCGCGCCTACCTCACCTTCATGTGGGCGCATCCGGGCAAGAAGCTGCTGTTCATGGGCTGCGAGTTCGGCCAGTGGCGTGAATGGAACCACGACAGTGAACTGGACTGGTACTTGCTGCAATACCCCGAACACCAGGGTGTGCAACGCCTGGTGAGCGACCTCAACCGCCTGTATCGCGAGGTGCCGGCGCTGCACGAGCAGGATTGCCAGCCGCAGGGCTTCCAGTGGCTGATCGGGGACGATGCGCAGAACAGCGTTTATGCCTGGCTGCGCTGGAGCAGCAGTGGCGAGCCGGTGCTGGTGGTGGCCAACTTCACGCCGGTGCCGCGCGAGGGGTATCGCATTGGCGTGCCGTTCGGCGAGCGCTGGCAGGAGTTGCTGAATAGTGATGCAGAGCTGTATGCCGGGTCGAATGTGGGCAACCTGGGGGTGGTCGAGAGTGACGAGCTGGCCAGTCATGGGCAACCGTTGTCGCTGGCCCTGAACCTGCCGCCGCTTGGCGTATTGATCATGAAACCAGCCTGACCGGTTACCAGGGGCTGGCCCCTTCGCAGCACAAGGCCCCTTCGCAGCACAAGGCTGCTCCTACAGGTTCGCGCTTTCCTGGGTAGGAGCAGCCTTGCGCTGCGAAAGACCTGACATGCTTACCACCGCATCCTTACCCCAAGGCTGCCAATCAGCCCGTTCAAATCATTGTCATCCACATCACTGCTGTAGTCGGCACTGACAAACAGCGCCACCGATGGCGTCACCCGCGCCACCAGCCCCAAACCCAATTCAACGGTGGTGGAGTAGCGCGAGCTGGAAATCTTGTCGACCTGGTCCAGCTTTACCTCATCGGCGTTGCTGAAGTCGTACCATACGTTGGTGCGCACATAGGGTTCGATGGGCATGCCGCGCACTTCGTAGCTTGCGGACAGCTTGGCACCGACCCGGCCGCTCCAGCTCGGCTGGCTGTCGAAGGCTTGCAGGGTCTCTTCCTGCACCCGGCTGCCGGGGAAGAACTGCTGGTTGATCAACTGCGCCTGCGGCTCGATCACCCAGCCGCCACCCAGACCGATGGGGATGCCAGCCTCCACCGAAAAGGTCATCGCGTGGCCGCTGTCGTCCAGCCGTTGCCCGTTCTCGTTGCGGCCATTGACGTCGATGCGCGAGCCCATGGCTACGGCATCCAGGTGCCAGCCTTTCTCATGGGTCATGCTCCAGTACACGCCCAGGCTCTCGCCACTCAGGTTGACGGCATTGCGCTGCTTGTCGCCCAGCAGCGGGCGCATGCCGTTGAAGCTGCTCTGCAGGTTGTTGTGCCCCACGAAAATGCCGGCGCGGTGCACATTGCCCGCAGCGGTTTCACGCACGAACAGGTCCGGGCCGATCATCAGTTGCTGGCTGGGTGCTTCCAGCTGCGCGGGCGGTTGCGCGCCGCTGCGTGCACCGGTGGGGAAGAACTGCGCCCATTGGCTGGCGATCAGGTCGGCTGGCGCATGCCCGTGGCGTTCGCCCATCTTTTGCGAAAACGCGTTCAAAGTGCCGATGCTCAAGCCGCTGGCGCTGACCGGGTCAAGCGACGGTTGCGGCACCACTGATTGCTGCAAAAAGCCGGGTGAGCTCGGATCACCTTGCAGTTCGTACGCGAAAGTTTCCACCGGGGTTGCCAGAAGCAGCGACGTGGAAACCGCGTAGAAAATGCTGTCGAAGCGCACAGGGTTCGAGGTGCTTTTCATGGCGGATCTCCTTTGTTTTTGTAGGGTAAAGCCCGAGGACCTAGCCTGTTGTCACGAGCTGTACGACAAAAACAGGGGGCGACCCAAACCCGCACGCCAGCTTTCGCAAGCGCGCACAAAGGCGCGAGCTAGAGGCCCGGCGCGGGATGTTTTCCGCTAGGTAATGTTTATCTAAGGAGACGCTGGGGCTTGCGTCAAGAAAGCGTGAAGCCTGTGTGGATGTTTCGTGGTGGGCCTCAACCCATTGATTAATCGAATAAATAAGGGGTGTATAGCGGGGTTTGCTATTTGCCCTACCTTGGCTATGAAGAATGATTGTTAGAACCGTACCTCGACCGCCAACGGCAGGTGGTCGGATAGGTGCGACCAAGGTTTGTGCCCCAGAATCCGCGGCCCATGGCTCTCGGCGTTGCGCAGGTAGATACGGTCCAGGCGCAGCAGTGGCAGGCGGGCAGGGTAAGTGCGGGCGAGGTGGCCGTGGTGGCGCTCGAAGGCCTCGTGCAGGTCACGCTGCAAGCCCAGGGTGCGGTTGCCGTGGGACTTCCAGTCGTTGAAATCGCCGGCAATGATCACCGGGGCGTCGACGGGCAGGGAATCGAGCAATTCGCGCAGCAGTTGCAGTTGCTTCTGCCGGTGGCTTTCCAGCAACGACAGGTGCACACAGATGGCATGCACCTGGCGCTGGGGCAGGTCGAGGATGCAGTGCAACAGGCCGCGGCGCTCGGGGCCGGTGATCGACACGTCGAGGTTGCGGTGCTCGATGATCGGGTATTTGGACAGCAGCGCGTTGCCGTGGTGGCCGTCGGGATACACCGCATTGCGGCCGTAGGCGAAATCGCTCCACATGCTGTCGGCGAGGAACTCGTACTGGGAAGTCTGCGGCCAGCCAGGGTAGCGGGCAGCGTGGCGATCATGGCTGCCCAGCACTTCCTGCAGGAACACGATGTCGGCCTGGGTGCTGCGCACTGCCTCGCGCAGTTCCGGCAGGATGAAGCGCCGGTTGAAGGCGGTGAAACCCTTGTGGGTGTTCACCGTCAGCACCCGCAGGCGCTTCACGGCCGGAGCCTGGTCGATGCTGGCGAAACCTGGACTGCCGGCTTCGGGGTTCACGGGTACTCCTCGATCGCAGCTGGTGTGTGTTGCCTGCGCCAGACAGGGCCGGTACAGGCAACCAATACTCCATGGGACCGGCAATGACCCCTGGTGTTCACTCTTCGTCGCGTTGCAACACCATCAGCAACATCGACCGCCCCTTGACCTCGAAGGTGCTGTCGAACTGCAGGTGCTGCCCCTTGCGCAGCTCCGGCCGATCGGTATCGACCAGGCAGCTCCAGTAGTCGCCTTCGGGCACTGTGGGCAGCTGGAACGGCACGATGTCATG
>NZ_JABMCN010000110.1 GCF_013179515.1 Pseudomonas sp. CM27 | reverse complement strand
GCCATTGTCGGCGAGGACAAGGTTGAAGGCGTGAAAGTGGTCGAGACCCGTCTGGGTGAGCCGGATGCCCGTGGCCGCCGCAGCCCCGAGCCGATCCCGGGTTCCGAGGAAATCCTGCCGGCCGATGCCGTGGTGATCGCCTTCGGCTTCCGCCCGAGCCCGGCACCGTGGTTCGAGCAGCATGGTATCCAGATGGACAGCCAGGGCCGAGTGGTGGCGCCGGAGCAGGGCAAGTTCAAGCACCAGACCAGCAACCCGAAAGTGTTTGCCGGTGGCGACATGGTGCGCGGTTCGGACCTGGTTGTGACGGCGATCTTCGAAGGGCGTACCGCTGCCGAAGGGATCCTGGACTACCTCGAAGTCTGATGCTGCCTGCACTGGCCTCATCGCCGGCAAGCCAGCTCCCACAAGAGCTGCGGCTACCCTGTAGGAGCTGGCTTGCCGGCGATAGGGCCATCGGTATCGTGCATCATTAAGTTTTTGTATACAAAATCTATTGATCCACGACATACCTATAAAGAAAAGGCACGGCAAACAGCCGTGCCTTTTCTTTGTGCGTCTGAGAAAATGCCCGCACTATTTTTCCGGATGCCGACATGACTGCCCTGAAGAACGATCGTTTCCTGCGTGCACTGCTCAAGCAACCCGTAGACGTCACCCCCGTGTGGATGATGCGCCAGGCCGGCCGCTACCTGCCGGAGTACCGCGCCAGCCGCGCCAAGGCCGGCGACTTCATGAGCCTGTGCATGAACCCGCAATTCGCCTGCGAGGTGACCATGCAGCCGCTGGACCGCTACCCGCTGGACGCGGCGATCCTGTTCTCGGACATCCTCACCATCCCTGACGCCATGGGCCTGGGCCTGTACTTCGAAACCGGCGAAGGCCCGCGTTTCAGGAAGGTCATCAGCACCCCGGCCGATATCGAAGCGCTGCAGGTCCCCGACCCGCAGAAAGACCTTGGCTACGTCATGGACGCGGTCAGCACCATCCGCCGCGAGCTCAATGGCCGCGTGCCGCTGATCGGTTTCTCCGGCAGCCCGTGGACCCTGGCCACCTACATGGTCGAAGGCGGCTCGTCGAAGGACTTCCGCAAGACCAAGGCGATGGCGTACGACAACCCGCAGGCCCTGCACCTGTTGCTGGACAAGCTGGCCCAGTCGGTTACCAGCTACCTCAACGGCCAGATCCTGGCCGGCGCCCAGGCCGTGCAGATCTTCGACACCTGGGGCGGCAACCTGTCGGCGGCGGCCTATCAGGAATTCTCGCTGGCCTACATGCGCAAGATCGTCAGCGGCCTGATCCGCGAGCACGAAGGGCGCAAGGTGCCGGTAATTCTGTTCACCAAGAATGGCGGCCTGTGGCTGGAAAGCATCGCCGACGCCGGTGCCGACGCGCTGGGCCTGGACTGGACCTGCGAAATCGGCGACGCCCGCCGCCGTGTGGGTGACAAAGTGGCACTGCAAGGCAACATGGACCCGACCGTGCTGTACGCCAAACCCGAGGCCATTCGCCAGGAAGTGGCGCGCATCCTGGCCAGCTATGGCCACGGCACCGGCCACGTGTTCAACCTGGGCCACGGCATCACCCCGGAAGTCGACCCGGAGCATGCCGGCGTGTTCATCAACGCCGTGCACGAGCTGTCGGCGCAGTACCATCAATGAACTGATGGCTGAACACCGAAGCCCGGCCCTGTGCCGGGCTTTTTATTGCATTAAGTTTCAATTCAGCGATCGTCGTTAATCTGGGGCCATCGAAACCGAAACAGGACCCGATCCTCATGAAAGCTCGCTACCTTGCCTTGATCCTCGCCCCTCTGTTCAGCACTGCAGCATTGGCTGCGGCTTACACCGGCCCAGGTGCACAGTCGGTGACCACCGTTGCTGCCGCCAACGACGCCGCAGATGACACGCCGGTGGTGCTGCAGGGTTATGTGACCAAGAAGATCAACAACGATGACAAGTACGAGTTCAAGGACAACACCGGCGTCATCACCGTCGAAATCGACGATGAAGACCTCCCGGCTACTCCGTTCAACGACAAGACCAAGGTCAAGCTGACCGGTGAGGTGGAGAAGCACCTGATGAGCCGGGAAGTGGATGTGGATATCGTCGAGATCATCAACTGATCCGATGGCCCTATCGCCGGCAAGCCAGCTCCCACAACTACTTCACAGGCCATGAGCCTTGGGGCACCTGTGGGAGCTGGCATGCCGGCGATGGGCTGCAAGGCAGCCCCATTCTCAGGCTGTTTTGGGCGGTAACTTGCTCAGGTGCAGCGCCACCAGCAACGCCACCGCCAGCAAGCTGCCAATGAACAACCCGATCCCGTTCCACCCCCACTGGTGCCAGAACACCCCGCCCGCCGTACCCGCCACACTCGACCCTGCGTAATAGCTGAACAGGTACAGCGACGAAGCCTGCCCCTTGGCCTTCAACGCTCGCCGCCCAATCCAGCTGCTGGCCACCGAATGCGCGCCAAAGAAGCCGAAGGTAAATACCAGCATGCCCACGATCACCATCGCCAGCGGGCTGGCCAGGGTCATCAGCAGGCCTGCGGCCATCACGACGATACTGGCCCAGAACACCTTGCGTCGGCCCAGTCTGTCAGCCAGCGCGCCGACTTGCGCCGAGCTGTAGATGCCCGACAAGTACACTATCGACAGCAAACCGACCAGCGCCTGGTTCATGTGGTAGGGCTCCGCCAGCAGGCGGTAGCCGATGTAGTTGAACAGAGTGACGAATGCGCCCATCAGCAGGAAGGCCTCAAGGAACAGCCAAGGCAGCCCGGCATCCTTGAAATGCACGACAAAACCGTCCAGCAGGCTGCGCGGGTGCAGTGCCTGTGGGCGGAAGTTGCGGGACTCGGGCAGCACCTTCCAGAACACCAGCGCCGCCATCAGGGCCAGGCCGCCGATGGTCAGCATCGCCGTGTGCCAGCTGACGAAGTCGATCAGCACGCCGGTGATAAGCCGCCCGCTCATGCCGCCGATGGCGTTGCCGCCGATGTACAGGCCCATGGCCAGGCCGATGTGCTGCGGGTGGATTTCTTCGCTCAGGTAAGTCATCGCCACTGCCGCCAGGCCGCTCAGCGACAGGCCCACCAGCGCGCGGGTGGCCAGCACCAGCTCCCAGCTTGGCATCACCGCGCTGGCCAAGGTGGAGAGGGCGGCGCAGACCAGGGCAAACACCATTACCGGCTTGCGCCCGATGCGGTCGGAGATGGGCCCGGTGATCAACAATCCGAACGCCAGCATGCCCGTGGACACCGACAGCACAAGGCTGCTCTGCGCCGCATTGATGGCAAATTCCCGAGAGAGCAGCGGCATCATCGGCTGTACGCAGTACAGCAGGGCGAAGGTGGCGAAGCCGCCGCTGAACAGCGCCAGCACGGTTTTCATGAAGGCGGGGGTGCCTTTTTCGATCCACATTTCGTTCAGGGGAGTGGGCTCTGGCTCGGCGGGAAGGGGGGCTACAGCAGTTTTCACGGGCGGGTACCTCTGGCGCAATGAAAAAAGCATATAGCTGGCTAATGATTAGATCCAATATATTGTTCGACCTATTTAAGACGTTTTTCGACCTGTTCGGAGCCGATCATGGAACTGCGCCATTTGCGTTACTTCATCGCTGTGGCTGAAGAGCTGCACTTCGGACGCGCCGCCCAGCAGCTGGGTATCTCACAGCCACCCCTCAGCCAGCAGATCCAGGCACTGGAGCAGGAACTGGGCGCACGGCTTTTCGAGCGTACCAATCGTCGGGTCGAGTTGAGCGAGGCCGGGCGGCTGTTTCTGGAGGAGGCTCGGCAAGTACTGGCGCAGGTCGAGAAAGCGGCGGATGTAGCCCGTCGTGCGCAGTTGGGCGAGCTAGGCGAGATGAAGATAGGTTTTACTTCCTCGGCACCGTTCACCTCGAAGATTCCCAAGGCCATTCATGCCTTTCGCCAGCGCTTCCCCGCTGTGCACCTGAACCTCAAGGAGATGAGCAGCCGCGACGTTGCCGCAGGGGTGTTCGACGAGTCCATCGAGGTGGGCTGATGCGGCCGATGCCGCTGCCGGCAGGCTTGCTGGCCACGGAGCTGTTCCGTGAGCCGCTGGTGGCGGTGATCAACGCTTCGCACCCGCTTGCCGAAGGCACTGAACATGGCCTGCACATGGCGGCGCTGGCCGATGAGCCGTTCGTGTTCTTCCCTCGCAGTTATGGCAGCGGCCTGCATGCGCAGTTGCTGAGCCTGGCGCGGCAGGCCGGCTTCAGCCCGCATTTTGCCCAGGAAGCTGGAGAGGCCATGACCATCATCGGCTTGGTGTCGGCGGGGCTTGGGGTTTCGGTGCTGCCGGCGTCGTTCCAGCGCATGCGCATTGAAGGCGTGGTGTACCGCACCTTGCTGGATGAAGGGGCGATGTCTGCGGTGTGGCTGGTGCAGCGTGAGCACGCAGGCTCGGCGATGGCCAAGGCATTTGCCGAGCTGCTTACCGGGCAGGCGGTCGGCCAGGGCTGACGCAGGCCAAATGGCACTGGCCATTGCCGCGGCCTCGCCACATACTCGGGCATTCGTCGAAACACGGAGGTCAATCATGCGGCGCGTGGTGTTCAATCAGAAAGGTGGCGTGGGCAAGTCGAGCATCGCCTGCAACCTGGCGGCGGTCAGTGCCAATGAAGGCTACCGGACACTGTTGATCGACCTGGATGCCCAGGCCAACTCGACCCAGTACCTGACCGGCCTCACCGGCGAGGATATCCCCATGGGGATTGCCGACTTCTTCAAGCAGAGCCTGTCCAGCGGGCCGTTCAGCAAGAAGAACAAGGTCGACATCTACGAAACCCCGTTCGACAACCTGCACGTGGTCACCGCCACGGCAGAGCTGGCCGACCTGCAGCCCAAGCTTGAGGCAAAACACAAGATCAACAAGCTGCGCAAGCTGCTCGACGAGCTGGACGAGGACTACGAGCGCATCTACATCGATACCCCGCCGGCGCTGAATTTCTACGCAGTTTCTGCGTTGATCGCAGCTGATCGTGTGCTGATCCCTTTCGACTGCGACAGTTTCTCGCGGCAGGCCCTTTACGGGTTGCTGGCCGAGATCGAAGACCTCAAGGAGGACCACAACGAAGCACTGGTGGTCGAAGGCATCGTGGTCAACCAGTTCCAGTCCCGCGCCAGCCTGCCCCAGCAGATGCTCGACGAGCTGCTGGCCGAGGGCATGCCGGTACTACCGGTGTACCTCAGCAGTTCGGTGAAAATGCGCGAATCGCATCATGCCAGCCTGCCGCTGATTCACCTCGAGCCGCGGCACAAGCTGACCCAGCAGTTTGTCGAGTTGCATTCGCTGCTCGAAGAGAACGCCTAGACCCCTTGGCTGCGCAACCACGCCAGCAACGACTGGAGTGGAAACGCTCCGGCCTGGCGGCTCACTTCGCGACCGTTCTTGAACAGCAGCAGGCTGGGGATCGAGCGTATGCCCAGTTGTCCCGCCAGGTTGCGGTTTGCTTCGCTGTCGAGCTTAGCCAGGCGGCAGCGACCCGCCAGCTGCCGCGCAGCTTGTTCGAAGGTGGGGGCGAAGGATTTGCAGGGGCCGCACCAGTCGGCCCAGACGTCGACCAGCAGCGGCAGGTCGCCTTTGATCTGGCTGGCGTAGCTGGCCTCGGTCAGCTCGAAGGGCTGGGCCAGCAGCACATCCTGCTTGCACCGGCCGCATTTCGGGGCGTCGCTCAAACGTTCGGCGGGCAGGCGGTTCAGGCCGTTGCAGTGCGGGCAGGGGATTACCAGTGGGTCGGACATGTCTTCTCCTCGAGGTTTTTGGGGCCGCTGCGCAGCCCTTTCGCGACACAAGGCCGCTCCTACAAGGATTCGCGGCGTTCTGTAGGAGCGGCCTTGTGTCGCGAAAGGGTCGCGCAGCGGCCCCAGGATTTATGAAGAGCAGCTGATTTCCAGGTGCTTGCCCCACTCCGGCGGTCGCTCGGCGTAGGCCTGCATCCCCGGCTGCTCTTCAAACGGTTTGCTCAACACCTGATGCAGCCGCCGCACTTCGCTGTAATCCCCCGCCTCAGCCGCTTCGATGGCTTTCTGCGCCAGGTAGTTGCGCAGCACGTACAGCGGGTTTACTGCGTGCATCCGTTCACGCCGCCCCTCGGCATTGCCCGCTTCGCGCTCGCAGCGGGCCAGGTAGTCGGCGCCCCAGGCATCGAAAGCTGCCAGGTCGATGAAGTCGTCACGCACCACCTTCAGCGCTTCGGCCGCCGGTTGTTCGCCCAGCTTGCGGAAGAACAGGCTGTAGTCCACGCCCCCACGCTGCATGCACTGCAGCAAGCGTTCGACCAGCGCCATGTCGTCGTCCTCGGCCGTGGTCAGGCCAAGGCGCCGGCGCATCAGGTCCAGGTAATGAGCCTGGTACAGCGGCAAGAACAACCCCAGCGCTTCCTTCAGTGGCTCCACCTCGATCACCGTGGTCAGCGCCTGGGCCAGCGCGCTGAGGTTCCAGTGGGCAATCGGCACCTGGTTGGCATAGCTGTAGCGGCCACGGTCGTCGGAGTGGTTGCAGATGAAATTGGCGTCGAAGTCGTCGAGGAAAGCGTAAGGGCCGAAATCGAAGGTAATGCCGAGGATCGACATGTTGTCCGTATTCATCACCCCGTGGCAGAACCCATAGGCCTGCCAGCGGGCGATCAGCTCGGCGTTGCGCTCGACGATGGTGCGGAACATGGCCAGGTATGGCTGCTCGGCACCGCGGCATTCGGGGTAGTGATGCTCCAGCACGTGATCGATCAGCAGCCGTTGCTGTTCAGGCTGCTTGGTGTAATAGAAGTATTCGAAGTGGCCAAAGCGCACATGGCTCTGCGCCAGGCGCGTGAGCATGGCGGCACTTTCGCGGGCTTCGCGCCACACCGCCGTGCTGGAGCCGATCACGCACAGTGCCCGGCTGGTGGCGATACCAAGGGCGTGCAGGGCTTCGGAACCGAGGAATTCGCGAATGGATGAGCGCAGCACGGCGCGGCCGTCGCCCATGCGCGAATACGGCGTCTGCCCGGCGCCCTTGAGGTGCAGGTCCCAGTGTTGGCCCTGGTCGTTCAGCACTTCGGCCAGCAGCAGGCCACGGCCATCGCCCAGGCGCGGGTTGTAGGAGCCGAACTGATGGCCGGAATACACCATTGCGCGTGGGTCGGCCTGTTCCCACAGCTTGTGGCCGCTGAACAGCTCGGCGAACACCGGCAGTTCGGCCTGGGCGGGGTCGAGGTCAAGCAGGGCCATGGCCGACTCGCTCGCAACCACCAGGCGCGGGTCCGCGATGGGTTCGGGCAGGACCTGGGTGGAGAACGCGTCGCCCAGGCGGGCGAAGCGGTTGTCGAAGGTGAGTTGGTCGAGGGCTTTCACGTGCTGCTCCTGGAGATCGATGCCTAGGGGGCCGCTTTGCGGCCCATCGCCGGCAAGCCAGCTCCCACAGAGAATACACAGGGGGTCGGTGTGGGAGCTGGCTTGCCGGCGATCGAGAGCGAAGCCCTCGCAGGCATTTTGGGCGTTCATGCCCTATGGAGTCCACTCACACAGGTTGAGTGCCATCCGGTTTCGGCTGTTCCATGGGAATCAGCTGCTGCTTGCCACCTTTCGGGTCCATCAGGAACACCTCCACCTGGCGCACCGAGATCTTGATGTCGTGCGCCTTGAACTCACGGCTGATATAGCGGTTGAGTTCGTCCAGGGTCGGGTTGCGGTCGCCCAGGTCACGCACATGCATGCGCAGCTCATGGTCCAGCGAGCTCTCGCCGAAATTGAGGAAGTACACGATCGGCTCCGGGTCCTTGAGCACCCGTGGGTTCTCATGCGCGCCCTTGAGCAGCAGGTCGCGCACCAGGTCGAGGTCGGAGCCGTAGTCGATGCCCAGCTTCAGCGTCACCCGGGTGACCGTGTCGGTCAGCGACCAGTTGATCAGCTGGCCGGTGATGAAGGTCTTGTTGGGGACGATGATGTCCTTGCGGTCGAAGTCGGTGATGGTGGTGGCGCGAATGCGGATCTTGCTCACCGTGCCGGACAGGTTGCCGATGGTGATGGTGTCGCCAATGCGCACCGGGCGCTCGAACAGGATCATGATGCCGGAGATGAAGTTGGCGAAGATTTCCTGCATGCCGAAGCCCAGGCCTACCGACAGTGCGGCCACTAGCCATTGCAGCTTGTCCCAGCTCACCCCGAGGGTCGACAGGGTACTGACGATACCGATGCCGACGATGGTGTACGACAACAGCGTGGTGGTGGCGTAGGCGCTGCCCTGGGCAAGGTTCAGTCGCGACAGCACCAGTACCTCCAGCAGGCCCGGCAAGTTGCCGGCCAGGGCAAAGGTGATGCCGACGATGACCAGCGCGCCCAGCAGGTCGCCGAGGCTGATCGGCACCATGCTGGCGGCGGCGCCGGTACCGCTGGTGTATTCGTACAGGACGAAGTTGTTGAGGTAGGCGAACACCGAGATCAGGTCGGACCACACCCAGTACAGCCCGGCGATGAAGCCGCCGAGCAGGGCCAGGCGGATCAGGCGCAGCGACTGTTGGTTGACCTGCTCGATGTCCAGGGTCGGCTCTTCGGTGATGACTTCGCCGTCCAGCCCTTCCTTGGCAGCTGCGCGCTTGCTCAGGGCGCGCTGATAGGCCAGGCGCCGCGCCGCCACAGAGAGGCCGCGCACGAATGCGGCTTCGATCACCAGCCAGAACATCAGCAGGTACAGGGTGTAGATCAGGCGGTCGGTAAGCTTCAGCGCGGTGTAGTAGTAGCCGAAGCACACCGCCACGAACAGGGCGATGGGCAACGCGGTGAACGCCACCCCTACAGCCCTGCGGAACAGCGAAGCATCACGGTGCGCCGGGCTGCTGAGCAACAGCCGGCTCAGCAGCCAGGCCATCAGTGCATAGCAGGTCAGCACCACGCCGATGCCCAGTACGTCGTCGGCCAGCGCCGAAGGCTGGTGCTCGGCCACCGCCACCACACCGACCAGGGCCAGCACCACGGTGCCCAGGCGGCGCACCCAGCCGCGCAGGAACTCGACCTGCGGCTTGTGCCAGCGGAAGTGGATTTCTGCCACGCCGCCGGGGGCGAGGATGCGGTAGGCGGTATAGAACACCAGCCAGGCCTGGGCCAGCTGCCAGAGTGCGGCGCCCAGGTTGGCGTTCTGCCCGCGGGCGTCGATCTGCAGGGCGTAGCTGCACAGGGCCAGGCCCAGGCTGACCGGCATCGCCAGCAGGATGTTGATGAGGATGGCCTGAGGTGTATGCCACTGGCTGTCGCGGCGGAAGTGGCCGATATCCTGGTGCACCTTGCTCAGGCGCTGATACAGGTACTTGCGCCGCCACAGCAGGCCGCCGATAACCAGCAGCAACGGCAGGAACAGCAACGGCCGCTGGCTCAGGCCATCGGCCAGCTCCTTGATACCCGAGCCCCACGGCAGGTCGGCCACCTGCTTGGCGAAGCGCTCCGGCACGTATTTCAACCAGTCCCAGTCCAGCGGCTTGTTGCTGGGGATCCAGAACATCTGTTCATCGAGCGTGGTACGCAGGCCCTGCGCCGTACCCAGCAGCTGCTTCTGGTTAAGCTGCAGGGTGATCGATTCATTGAGCAGCGCCGACAGTTCGCGGTTCAACCGTTCGAGCAGGTCGCTGCGGGTGATGGCGACTTCCAGCAGCGCCTTGCGCAGTGCCGGGGTGACATCTTCCTGGGGCTGGTTGGCCAGCAGCTTGTCGACGTAGGTGACCGGGCTGCTCATCTGTTCGCGCTGCTGGTTGATCTCGAACTGGTACAGGCGGATATCGGCGATCTGGTCGGCCAGGTCGCGATCGACTTTCAGGTGCGGCAGGGTCTGCTTCTGCTTGTAGAGGATCTTGGACAGCAGCAGGCTGCCCTTGAGCACGTTGATCTGCTCGTCCAGCGCCTGGTCCGCCTGGGTCAGGCTGTCCAGCTGCTGTTTGGTATGCAGGTTCTGCTGGGTCAGTTCGTTGAGGCGGTCGGTGCTTTTGAGCAGGTAGTCGGAAAGCTTGAGGTTGGCCGCGCTTTCGCTGGCCAGCAGGCTGCTGCCACCGGCTTTCTGGGCCTCGATCGACTGCTGGGTAACCGCTTCCTGCGACTGGGCCAGGCGCTTGTCGTTGATCAGGGTCTGCAGGTCCTGAATCTCCTGCTCCAGGCGCGCGGCGCGCTCGATCAGCAGGTCGTGCCGGGCGTTGCCGAGGTCTTGCAGCAGGCTGTTGCCGGCCAGCTCCTGACGGCGCAGCAGGGTCAGTGCGTTGAGCGAGGCCAGTTCGGCATTGAGCTGGTTGCGCTGGTCGGCATTGATGGATTTGCCGCCGTCCTTGCCGGCTTTGAGGATGTTGTTGATCTGCTGGGTGCGGGTCTGGCTGCTGCTGATCTCGGCTTGCGCGCGCTCGGGGCGGGTTTGCGAGTTGATGATCAGGCTGTTGGCTTCGGACAGCGCTTTTTGCAGCTCACCCTGCAGGGTGTTGCGCTCGCTGAGCAGCTGCTCGAGCTGCGGCACGGTAAGGTTGGCGTAGCGCTGGGTAACGGGCTGCGGCTTGCTTTCCTTGAGCTTGGCGAGCTCTTTCTGGCTGTCGCTGGTTTCCTTGGGGGCACCTGCAAGTTGCTGCTTCAGTGCAGCCAGTTTTTTCTCGTTGTCCTCCTTGCTGGCCAGCAGGCTCAATGTTTGTTCGAGCACCTGCTGCAGCGCCTTCTGGTCGGCTTCGGGCAGCTTGCGATCGGCGATCTTGTCGAGGCTGTGCTGGATGCTGGCGGTGGTCGGGGCTTCAGCCGCAGTGGCGGCAAAGGAAAGAGACAGGCACAGCCCGAGCAGGGCTGTGCGGAGGTACACGCGCAGGGACATAGGCAGGCTACTTGTGGATCCGGCAGAAACGAAGTTTAGAGGAACAATCCTGGTCCGGGTCGCGTTCCTTCGGGGAATCTGACGCCTACTTTCTGGATCTTGTTCCCGTCCATGGTCGCCACGGTCCAGATCGTGCCATGCCAATCGACCTGGTCACCTACTACTGGAGCGCCTCCGACCTTCTGTCGGATGAACTGCGCCAGCGGCATTTTCGCGTCCAGGCCGTCGAGTTTCAGGCCGTACAACGCTGCCACCGCACCCAGTTCGGCATCGCCTTCGAGCACGAAATCGCCGAAGAAACGCAGGTCCAGGCCACGCTGTGGCGCCTGGCTGAACAGTTTGCCCAGGGCTGGCAGGTTGTGCTCGTGGCCGATCACGCAGAGCATGTCGCCCACTTCCAGCACGGTACTGCCCGAAGGGTGCAACAGTTGCTCGCCACGAAACAGCGCGGCGATGCGCGTGCCTTCGGGCATCTTCAGTTCGCGCAGGGCGGCGCCGATGCACCACTTTTCCGCGCCCAGGCGGTAGACGAACATTTCCCATTCGCTGGTGATGTGCACTTCCAGCGCGGAACGGGAGATCGGCGCCGGGTCTGGCGGTACCGTCACTTTCAACAGCTTGGCCATCCACGGCAGGCTGGTGCCCTGCACCAACAGCGACACCAGCACGATGAAGAAGGCCAGGTTGAAGAACAGCTGGGCGTCCGGCAGGCCGGCCATCAACGGGAACACCGCGAGGATGATCGGTACTGCGCCGCGCAGGCCAACCCAGGAAATGAAGCCTTTCTCACGGCCGTGGAAGGCCTTGAATGGCAGCAGCGCGGCGACCACCGACAGCGGCCGGGCGACCAGGATCATCCACAGGGCCAGGCCAAGCGCCGGCAGGGCGATGGGCAGCAGGTCGTGGGGCGTGACCAGCAGGCCCAGCACCAGGAACATGCCGATCTGGGCCAGCCAGGCCATGCCGTCGAGCATGTGCAAAATCCCGTGGCGGCTGCGGATCGGCTTGTTGCCCAGCACCAGGCCGCACAGGTACACGGCAAGGAAGCCGCTGCCGTGCAGGGCGTTGGTCAGCGAGAACACCACCAGGCCGCCGGCCACCACCAGAATGGGGTAAAGGCCGCCTGCCAGGTTGATGCGGTTGACCATTTGCAGCATCAACCAGCCACCCCCCAGGCCCAGCAGGCCACCGATACCGAACTCGCGCAGCAGGTGGCCCAGCAGGCCCCAGTGCAAGCCGGTCTGGCCGCTGGCGATCATGTCGATCAGGGTCACGGTAAGGAACACTGCCATCGGGTCGTTGCTGCCCGACTCGATCTCCAGGGTGGCAGTGACCCGCTCGTTCAGGCCCTTGCCGCCGAGCAGCGAAAACACAGCTGCGGCGTCGGTAGAGCCGACGATGGCGCCGATCAGCAGGCCCTGGATCAGGCTCAGGTTGAACAGCCAGGCCGCGACCAGGCCGGTGAGGGCCGTGGTGATCATCACGCCGACAGTGGCCAGCGACAGTGCCGGCCACAGCGCTACGCGAAAACTTGCCACCCGTGTGCGCAGGCCGCCGTCCAGCAGGATCACCGCCAGCGCCAGGTTGCCTACCAGGTAGGCGGTCGGGTAGTTGTTGAAGATGATGCCGCCACCGTCCACGCCGGCGACCATGCCGACCGCGAGGATGATGACCAGGATAGGGATGCCCAGGCGCGACGACAGCGAACTGACCAGGATACTTGCGCCCACCAGCAATGCGCCGATCAGGAACAGGCTGTTGATGGTGCTTGCATCCAAAGGCAGGTACTCCGGGACAACGGGGAAAGGAACTCGATAGCATCTCGCTAGCAGGTCGCGTGCCAATCGATTCTAACCTGATGAATTGGCAGCATGTAAAGCGTTTCTGCAGATGTGCAAAAGGCACCGCGGAGGGTGCCTTTTGATGTGTCGCCTATGCGGGCCCTTTCGCGGGTGAACCCGCTCCCACAGGGTGGTGCTACTCATGTGGGAGCGGGTTCACCCGCGAAAGGGCCGGTGCAGGATCACGCCTGCTTCACTTCTCGCATCGGCTTGCCCTTCACCGGCGCGCCCTCAGCCTTGTAGTACTTGGCAGTGCTGCGCGGCAGCGGCTTGCGGTTGCGGATCTTGTCCGAGATTTTCTCGGCGATCATGATCGTGGTGGCGTTGAGGTTACCGGTGATGATGATCGGCATGATCGACGCATCGACCACACGCAGGCCCTTCATGCCGTGCACACGGCCTTCGCCATCGACCACCGCCATGTCGTCGGTGCCCATCTTGCACGAGCAGGACGGGTGGAACGCGGTTTCGGCGTGCTCGCGGATGAACTTGTCGAGCTGCTCATCGGTTTGCACATCCGGGCCCGGGCTGATCTCGCGGCCGCGGTACGGGTCCAGCGCCGGCTGGGCCATGATTTCACGGGTCAGGCGGATGCCGTCACGGAATTCCTGCCAGTCCTGCTCGGTAGCCATGTAGTTGAACAGGATGCTCGGGTGCTGGCGCGGGTCCTTCGACTTGGCCTGGATACGGCCGCGGCTTGGCGAACGCATCGAGCCCATGTGCGCCTGGAAGCCGTGCTCCTTGACGCCGTTGGAGCCGTTGTAATTGATCGCGACCGGCAGGAAATGGTACTGGATGTTCGGCCATTCGAATTCAGGCCGGGTGCGGATGAAACCACCGGCCTCGAACTGGTTGCTGGCGCCGATGCCGGTACCTTTGAACATCCACTCGGCACCGATGGCCGGCTGGTTCCACCACAGCAGCGACGGGTACAGCGACACCGGCTGGGTGCAGGCGTACTGCAGGTACAGCTCAAGGTGGTCCTGCAGGTTTTCGCCGACGCCCGGCAGGTCGTGGACCACGGGGATGTCGAGGCTTTCCAGCAGGGCGCGCGGGCCGACACCGGAGCGCTGCAGCAGCTGCGGCGACGCGATGGCGCCGGAGCTGACGATCACTTCCTTGCGGGCGCGGGCTTCAACACGTTCTTCGCTGTCGCCGACCAGGTAGGTCACGCCAATGGCGCGCTTGCCGTCGAACAGAACGCGGTCGCTGAGGGCGTGGGTGACGATGGTCAGGTTAGGGCGCTTCTTGGCCTGGTCCAGGTAGCCGCGGGCGGTGCTGGAACGGCGGCCGTTCTTGGTCACCGAACGGTCCATCGGGCCGAAACCTTCCTGCTGATAGCCGTTGAGGTCTTCGGTGCGCGGGTAACCGGCCTGTACACCGGCCTCGACCATGGCGTGGAACAGCGGGTTGTTGCCAGCTTTTGGCGTGGCGACGCTGACCGGGCCTTCGCCACCGTGGTACTCGTTCGGGCCGATATCGCGCGTTTCAGCTTTTCGGAAATAGGGCAGGCAGTCGAGGTAGGTCCAGTCCTCGAGACCTGGCAGTTCTGCCCAGCCGTCGAAGTCCATGGCGTTGCCGCGGATGTAGCACATGCCGTTGATCAGCGATGAACCACCCAGGCCCTTGCCGCGGCCACATTCCATGCGGCGGCCGTCCATGTACGGCTCCGGGTCGGTCTCGTAGGCCCAGTTGTAGCGGCGCCCCTGCAGCGGGAAGGCCAGGGCGGCCGGCATCTGGGTGCGGAAATCGAAACGGTAGTCGGGGCCACCGGCTTCCAGCAACAGCACGGTGACGCCGGCGTCTTCGGTCAGGCGGGTTGCCAGGGTGTTACCGGCCGAGCCGGCACCGACGATGATGTAATCGAATTCTTGGGACATGAAAGTACCCTCGTGTTGGCGGTGATCAGGGAGCGGAAACGCCCGTGCACAGCGGCACGGGCGTGGCTAGACAAGGTTTAGAAAACCGAGTTGTAGCCGCCCAGCTCGACCTGGACCGACTTGATGCGAGTGTATTGAGCCAGCGAGCTGACGCCGTTCTCACGGCCGACGCCCGACTGCTTGTAGCCACCTACCGGCATTTCCGCCGGCGATTCACCCCAGGCGTTGATCCAGCAGATGCCGGCTTCCAGCTTGTGGATGATGCGGTGGGCGCGGGTGATGTCGTTGGTGCAGACACCGGCGGCCAGGCCGTACTCGGTATCGTTGGCGCGACGGATCACTTCTTCTTCGGTTTCGTAGGAGAGAATGCTCATCACCGGGCCGAAGATCTCTTCCTTGACGATGGTCATGTCGTCGGTGCAGTCGGTGAACACGGTCGGCGCGACGAAGGCGCCCTTGGCGAACTCACCTTCGGTCAGACGCTCGCCGCCGCACAGCACGCGGGCACCTTCTTCTTTACCCTTGGCGATGTAGCCCAGCACGCTTTCCATGTGCTGGAAGCTGACCAGCGGGCCGAAGTTGGTGTTCTCGTCTTCCGGGTTGCCGACACGGATGCGGGCAACGCGCTCGGCGATCTTGGCCTCGAAGGCTGCCTTCATTTCAGCCGGGATGAACACGCGGGTGCCGTTGGTGCACACCTGGCCCGAGCTGTAGAAGTTGGCCATCATGGCGATGTCGGCGGCCTTGTCCAGGTCGGCGTCGGCGCAGATGATCAGTGGCGACTTGCCGCCCAGTTCCATGGTGACTTCCTTGAGCGACGAGCTCGAGGCGCTGGCCATGACCTTCTTGCCGGTGGTGGTGCCGCCGGTGAAGGAAACCTTTTCGATGCGCGGGTGCTCGGTCAGCAAGGTGCCGACTTCACGGCCGCTGCCGGTGAGAACGTTGAACACGCCGTTCGGCAGGCCGGCTTCGGTGTAGATCTCGGCCAGTTTCAGGGTAGTCAGCGAGGTGACTTCCGACGGCTTGAAGATCATTGCGTTGCCGGCGGCCAGGGCCGGGGCGGATTTCCACAGGGCGATCTGGATCGGGTAGTTCCAGGCACCGATACCGGCAGTCACGCCCAGCGGCTCGCGGCGGGTGTAGACAAAGGACGATTCGCGCAGCGGGATCTGCTCGCCTTCGATGGCCGGTACCAGGCCAGCGTAGTACTCCAGCACGTCGGCGCCGGTGACGATGTCGACGTAGCGGGTTTCCGAGTACGACTTGCCGGTGTCCAGGGTTTCCAGCATGGCCAGTTCGTCGTTGCGCTCGCGCAGGATGTCGACGGCGCGGCGCAGGATGCGCGAACGCTGCATGGCGGTCATCGCAGCCCAGACCTTCTGGCCACGTTCGGCGCTTTCGACGGCTTTCTCGACGTCAGCCTCGGTGGCACGTTGCACGTGGGCGAGGACTTCGCCGGTCGCCGGGTTGATGGCTTCGAAGGTGGCATCGCTGCCAGCGTCGACGTAAGCGCCATCAATGTAGAGTTTTTGCGTTCCGAAACGGGCCATAGTGTCCTCGCAAGTGCAGTGTGTGGTTTGGCTTGCGCGTCACGCTCCTGCCGAGTTGGCAAGGGCCGTGCGTGCTTGATCAGCAGCCTGGTCATGGGTGCCCAGGGTGTGCTGTTTAGCCAGTTGTAGATCCATGTATTCGTAAGCAATCCGTATCGCCTGGTCGGTGTCGAATGCATCACCCGACAGGGCACCACGCAGCCACAGGCCATCAATGAGAGCCGCCAGGCCGCGGGCAGCCTTGCGCGCATGGTAAAGCGGCAGGGCGCGGCGGAACTGGCAGCACAGGTTGGAATACAAGCGGTGGTCGTTGATCCGCTGCAACCTGTGCAAATCGGGCTGGTGCATGCTGGAAGCCCAGAAGGCCAACCAGGTTTTCATCGCCGGGCCGTTCACCTGGCTGGCATCGAAGTTGCCCTCGATGATCACTTTCAGGTGGGCACGCGGGCTGTCGTCCGTCAGGGCCAGGCGGCGTGCCCGCACCCCTTCGTTGAGCATGCTCATGATGTAACCCATCGTCGCTGCGATCAGGCCGTTCTTGTCCCGAAAGTAGTGACTGATGATGCCGTTCGACACACCGGCCAAACGGGCAATCAGCGCAATGCTGGCGTCCCCCAGTCCGACCTGATCGACCGCCTGCAACGTGGCTTCGATCAACTGCTGGCGGCGGATGGGTTGCATACCGACCTTGGGCATCTTGCTATCTCCTCAGGCCTGCGAGCAGACGACGGGCGGCTGACTCGGCGAAGACCAGTCTATTTTGTTTTGATTGAACGTTCAATCAATAAAGAATAAGCTCTGCGACAATTTGTGCCATTGACACTCTTTCGAGCGGTCATCAGGGCACGGATTGACACCCCAGGAAATCGCGTAACCCCCGGAATACAAGGCGTTGACGGGCATGAGCGATGCGAAATGCAGATTCTGCCGTACGGTCTTGCGCCCTGCGACAGGCCCTTGGAGCGGGCGCGGTGATCTGTGACGAATGCGCGCACCCAAGCGGCGGCGTGGCATTTTTCAACGGGCCACCTGTCTGTTTTTTGCAACGTATCGATTCGGGATCGCGGTTTCCAGGGTGCTTTTATAACACCTGACGCAGTGGGGATATTCCACCAATTGCTCGGGAAAGACTGATTAGCCTCCACAGCCGTACTGCCCGGAGCATTCGTGCAATGAGTTCTGCCTCCCTTACCAAACCCCCCGCCGAGAGGGTACGGGTCAACCGCGTGGTGTTCTTCACCTCGGCGCTGATGATCCTCGTTCTGACTGCCTTGCTGATCGCTGTACCCGAAACCGCCGGCCAGGTGCTGGGCGTGGCCCAGAAGTGGCTGACGCGCACCTTTGGCTGGTACTACATGCTGGTCATCTGCGGCTACCTGGTGTTCGTCGTCTACCTGGCGTTTTCCGACTATGGCAGCCTCAAGCTGGGCGGCAAGGACGACCAGCCCGACTTCAGCTACGGCGCCTGGGCCGGCATGCTTTTCTCTTCGGGTATCGGCATCTCGCTGCTGTACTTTGGCGCCTCCGAGCCGCTGGACCACTATTTCAACCCGCCCGAAGGCACGCCTGCCAGCCTCGAGGCCGCGCGCCAGGGGCTGCAGCTGACCTTCCTGCACTGGGGCCTGCATGGCTGGGCGATCTACGCCCTGGTCGGCCTGGCCGTGGGTTACTTTGCCTACCGCCACAACCAGCCGTTGGCCTTGCGTTCGGCGCTTTACCCGCTGGTGGGGGAGCGTTGGGTCAAGGGCGCCGCCGGCAACGCGGTGGATATCTTCGGCATGTTCGTGACCTTGCTGGGATTGGTGACCAACCTGGGCATCGGCTCGATGCAGGTGTCCTCGGGCCTGGAATACCTGTTCGGCATGGACCACAGCAAGACCAACTTGCTGATGGTGATCCTGGTCATGGCCGGTGTGGCTACCGTGGCTGCGGTCTCGGGTGTGGAAAACGGCATCCGCCGCCTGTCCAACCTGAACATCATGCTATTCAGCGGTTTGCTGATCTTCGTCCTGCTGGGTGGCGAGACCCTGCACCTGCTCAATGGCCTGGTGCAGAACGTGGGGGATTACCTCAACGGCATCGTCCTGAAGACCTTCGACCTGTA
>NZ_JABMCN010000011.1 GCF_013179515.1 Pseudomonas sp. CM27 | reverse complement strand
CCGGCCGAAGCCGTGGTCAAACTCATGCTCTAGCGCAAGGCCTGCAAGGTTTAGAGCGCATTTTCTAAATTCATCTGTTTGAATGCCCTACAGACAGCCCAGTGACGGGCTGTCTTGCGCATTACATGAAAGTCGGGTAACCAATGGGTGTGGCAAGTTCCCTGCATCACCTTGCAGGCAGTCAGAACCCCCGCAGCACCGCTGTTCCTTATCACTGGTCACCCGAGTAGCAGTACCGGGCTCAGGACTGTGCTTCCGGCACAGGCATCCGGTACTCGTCTCAGGACAACGGAGCGTCGTAGATGAGTAACAAGAACAACGATGAGCTGCAGCGGCAGGCCTCGGAAAACACCCTGGGGCTGAACCCGGTCATCGGCATTCGCCGCAAGGACCTGTTGAGCTCGGCACGTACCGTGCTGCGCCAGGCCGTGCGCCAACCGCTGCACAGCGCCAAGCATGTGGCCCACTTCGGCCTGGAGCTGAAAAACGTACTGCTGGGCAAGTCCAGCCTGGCCCCGGAAAGCGACGACCGTCGCTTCAACGACCCGGCCTGGAGCAACAACCCGCTGTACCGCCGCTACCTGCAAACCTACCTGGCCTGGCGCAACGAACTGCAGGACTGGGTCGCCAGCAGCGACCTGTCACCCCAGGACATCAGCCGCGGCCAGTTCGTCATCAACCTGATGACCGAAGCCATGGCCCCGACCAATACCCTGTCCAACCCGGCAGCGGTCAAACGCTTCTTCGAAACGGGTGGCAAAAGCCTGCTCGATGGCCTGTCGAATCTGGCCAAGGACATGGTCAACAACGGCGGCATGCCCAGCCAGGTAAACATGGACGCCTTCGAGGTGGGCAAGAACCTGGGCACCAGCGAAGGTGCCGTGGTGTACCGCAACGACGTGCTGGAGCTGATCCAGTACAGCCCCATCACCGAGCAGGTGCATGCCCGTCCGCTGCTGGTGGTGCCACCGCAGATCAACAAGTTCTACGTGTTCGATCTCAGCCCGGAAAAAAGCCTGGCCCGCTACTGCCTGCGCTCGCAGCAGCAGACGTTCATCATCAGCTGGCGCAACCCGACCAAGGCCCAGCGCGAATGGGGCCTGTCCACCTACATCGACGCGCTCAAGGAGGCTGTCGACGCGGTGCTGGCCATTACCGGCAGCAAGGACCTGAACATGCTCGGTGCATGCTCTGGCGGCATCACCTGCACCGCGCTGGTAGGCCACTACGCCGCAATCGGTGAAAACAAGGTCAACGCCCTGACCTTGCTGGTAAGCGTGCTGGATACCACCATGGATAACCAGGTGGCGCTGTTCGTCGACGAGCAGACCCTGGAAGCCGCCAAGCGCCATTCATACCAGGCCGGCGTGCTCGAAGGCAGCGAGATGGCCAAGGTGTTCGCCTGGATGCGCCCCAACGACCTGATCTGGAACTACTGGGTCAACAACTACCTGCTCGGCAACGAGCCGCCAGTGTTCGACATCCTGTTCTGGAACAACGACACCACGCGCCTGCCGGCCGCCTTCCACGGCGACCTCATCGAAATGTTCAAAAGCAACCCGCTGACGCGCCCGGATGCACTGGAAGTGTGCGGCACCCCGATCGACCTGAAGAACGTGCACTGCGACATTTTCAGCGTTGCCGGCACCTCCGACCACATCACCCCGTGGCAGTCGTGCTACCGCTCGGCGCACCTGTTTGGCGGCAAGATCGAGTTCGTGCTGTCCAACAGCGGCCATATCCAGAGCATCCTCAACCCGCCGGGCAACCCCAAGGCACGCTTCATGACGGGTGCCGACCGCCCGGGCGACCCGGTGGCCTGGCAGGAAAACGCCACCAAGCACGCCGACTCATGGTGGCTGCACTGGCAAAGCTGGCTGGGCGAACGTGCAGGCGAGCTGAAAAAGGCACCTACCCGCCTGGGCAACCGCGCCTATGCCGCTGGCGAAGCCGCACCGGGCACCTACGTTCACGAGCGTTGAGTTGCAGCGCCGTGGCGCCCTGCTGGGCGCCACGGTGTTAACTTCACCCAAGAGTCACGCGCATGCCGCAACCCTATATCTTCAGGACCGTCGAGCTGGACAACCAGTCCATTCGCACCGCCGTCCGGCCAGGCAAGCCACACCTGACACCGTTGCTGATCTTCAACGGCATCGGAGCCAACCTGGAGCTGGTGTTTCCGTTCATCGAAGCACTGGACCCGGACCTGGAAGTCATCGCCTTCGACGTACCCGGGGTCGGCGGGTCGTCCACGCCACGCCACCCGTATCGCTTCCCCGGGCTGGCCAAGCTGACGGCACGCATGCTCGACTACCTCGACTACGGGCAGGTAAATGCCATCGGCGTGTCCTGGGGCGGCGCCCTGGCCCAGCAGTTCGCCCACGACTACCCCGAGCGCTGCAAGAAGCTGGTGCTGGCCGCCACCGCCGCCGGTGCGGTGATGGTGCCGGGCAAGCCGAAAGTGTTGTGGATGATGGCCAGCCCACGGCGCTACGTGCAGCCGTCGCACGTCATCCGCATCGCACCGATGATCTATGGCGGCGGCTTTCGGCGTGACCCCGAGCTGGCCATGCACCATGCGGCCAAGGTGCGCTCCGGCGGCAAGCTGGGCTATTACTGGCAACTGTTCGCCGGGCTTGGCTGGACCAGCATCCACTGGCTGCACAAGATCCAGCAGCCGACCCTGGTGCTGGCCGGCGACGACGACCCGCTGATCCCGCTGGTCAACATGCGCCTGCTGGCCTGGCGGATTCCCAATGCCCAGCTACACATTATCGACGACGGCCATCTGTTTCTGATCACCCGGGCCGAGGCCGTCGCCCCGATCATCATGAAGTTCCTGCAGCAAGAACGACAGCGCGCGGTCATGCACCCACGCCCGGCCTCGGGTTTGTGAGGGCGACGCAAAACCTGTGGGAGCGGGTTTACCCGCGAAAAGCCAACTCGGTGTATGGCACCGGCTTTGCCGGTGTTCGCGGGTAAACCCGCTCTCATAGTGCCAGCGGCTGAAAATGGCTTAGACGAGGGAATGTTGCCATGAAAGAAAAACCGGCCAAAGGATCGACATCGCTCCCCGCCACCCACATGAACGTGCAGAACGCCATCCTCGGCCTGCGCGGCCGCGACCTGCTGTCCACCCTGCGCAATGTCGGCCGCCATGGCCTGCGCCACCCGCTGCATACCGCGCAGCATCTGCTAGCCCTCGGCGGGCAACTGGGGCGGGTAGTGCTGGGCGACACGCCGTACCAGCCAAACCCCCGTGACGCGCGCTTCAGCGACCCCACATGGAGCAGCAACCCGTTCTACCGCCGCAGTCTGCAGGCGTACCTGGCGTGGCAGAAGCAAACCCGCCAGTGGATCGAGGAAAGCCACCTGAGCGACGACGACCGGGCCCGCACGCACTTTCTGTTCAACCTGCTCAACGATGCCCTGGCCCCCAGCAACTCGCTGCTCAACCCGCTGGCCGTCAAGGAGCTGTTCAATACCGGCGGCCAGAGCCTGGTGCGTGGCGTGGCGCACCTGCTTGAAGACCTGCGCCATAACGACGGCCTGCCGCGCCAGGTAGACGAGCGCGCCTTCGAGGTAGGCGGCAACCTGGCGGCAACCCCCGGCGCGGTGGTGTTTCGCAATGAGCTGCTGGAGTTGATCCAGTACAAGCCGATGAGCGAAAAGCAGCACGCACGCCCACTGCTGGTGGTGCCGCCGCAAATCAACAAGTTCTACATCTTCGACCTCAGCGCGAGCAACAGCTTCGTCCAGTACATGCTCAAGAGTGGCCTGCAGGTGTTCATGGTCAGCTGGCGCAACCCTGACCCCCGCCATCGCGAATGGGGGCTGTCGAGCTACGTACAGGCCCTGGAGGAAGCACTCAACGCCTGCCGCAGCATCAGTGGCAACCGCGACCCCAACCTGATGGGTGCCTGTGCTGGCGGCCTGACCATGGCCGCGCTGCAAGGTCACCTGCAGGCCAAGCAGCAGCTGCGTCGGGTACGCAGCGCCACCTACCTTGTCAGCCTGCTGGACAGCAAGTTCGAGAGCCCCGCCAGCCTGTTCGCCGACGAACAGACGATCGAGGCAGCCAAGCGCCGCTCGTACCAGCGTGGCGTGCTGGACGGTGGCGAGGTGGCGCGGATTTTCGCCTGGATGCGGCCCAACGACCTGATCTGGAACTATTGGGTCAACAACTACCTGCTCGGCAAGACACCACCGGCCTTCGACATCCTTTACTGGAACGCCGACAGCACGCGCCTGCCCGCCGCGCTGCATGGCGACCTGCTGGACTTCTTCAAGCTCAACCCCCTCACCTACCCGGCCGGCCTCGAAGTGTGCGGCACGCCCATCGACTTGTCGCAGGTCGACCTCGACAGCTTCACCGTTGCCGGCAGCAATGACCACATCACCCCATGGGACGCGGTGTACCGCTCGTCCCTGCTGCTGGGTGGCGAGCGCCGCTTCATCCTGGCCAACAGCGGGCATATCCAGAGCATCATCAACCCGCCCGGCAATCCCAAAGCCTACTACCTGGCCAACCCCAGGCTTTCCAGCGACCCGCGTGCGTGGTTCCACGACGCCAAGCGTAGCGAAGGCAGCTGGTGGCCATTGTGGCTGGAATGGATCACCCCACGCTCGGGCCCGCTGAAGGCACCCCGCACCGAACTGGGCAACAGCACCTACCCACCGCTGGGCCCCGCGCCAGGCACCTATGTCCTGACCCGATGAGCATGTTCACTGGATGAAGACCCGCGACCGTATCCTCGAATGCGCCCTGCAGCTGTTCAACCAGCAGGGCGAGCCGAACGTATCCACCCTGGAAATTGCCAACGAACTGGGCATCAGCCCAGGCAACCTGTATTACCACTTCCACGGCAAGGAACCCCTGGTGCTAGGGCTTTTCGAGCGCTTTGAAGAGGCGTTGATGCCCTTGCTCGATCCACCGTTGGAGGTTCGCCTGGAGGCTGAGGACTACTGGCTGTTCCTGCACTTGATCGTGGAGCGCATGGCCCAGTACCGGTTTCTGTTCCAGGACCTGTCCAACCTGACTGGCCGCCTGCCGAAACTGGCCCGCGGCATGCGCAGCCTGATCAACGCACTCAAGCGCACGCTTGCGGCATTGCTGGCCAGCCTCAAGGGCCAGGGCCAGGTGGTCAGCGAGACGCAGGCGTTGGGGCAGTTGGTGGAGCAGACCACCATGACCCTGATGTTTTCGCTGGATTACCAGCGGGTGCTGGGGCGCGAAGGGGATGTGGGAATTGTGGTGTATCAGGTGATGATGCTGGTGGCGCCGCATCTGCAACCGCAGGCACGGGCGGCGGCGGAGCAGTTGGCAGTGAAGTATCTGGAGGAGTAGACCTGTCCGGGATGTATTGCCCTTGCCGACGCATTCGCGGGTGAATCGGATCGCCGCACCGCCGCTCCCACAGGCATAGCGTGGTCCTGTGGGAGCGGCGGTGCGGCGATCCGATTCACCCGCGAATAAGGCGAACGCGGTATCAGATCAGGGTACCGGTGCCGGTAGGTGCCGACGGCGTGCTGCTGGCGGGGGCCGCGGCAGGTGCCGGGGCGGCGGTCGCAGCTGGCGCAGCGCTGGCTGCTGGGGCTGCTGGCTTGGCGGCTGCCGGTTTGGCCGGCGCTTTCTTCACAGCTGGTTTCTTCGCTGCCGCTGGCTTGGCCGCTGCAGGCTTGGCTGCCGGCTTCGCAGCAGCGGTTTTGGCTGCTGGTTTTGCCGCTGCAGTTTTAGCCGCAGGTTTTGCCGCGGCAGTTTTTGCCGCTGGCTTGTCAGCTGCCGCCTTGGCCAATGGCTTGGCCGCTGCCTTGCGTGCCGCCGGCTTGGCCGCAGCCGCGCGCGACGAAACGGGCGTAACCGAAGCGCCGGTCAGTTTCTCGATCTGTTTGGTCAGGCTATCCACCTGCTGGTGCAGGGCCTTGATCTCGTTGCGGCTTGGCACACCGAGGCGCGAGATGGCGCTGTTCAGGCGCTTGTCAAAGGCCTCTTCGAGCTCACTCCACTTGCCCAGCGCACGATCTTTCACGCCCGACACACGCGAAGTGGTCGATGATTTGGCGCTGTCGGCTACCTCTTCAGCGGTTTTCTTCGCTTGCTTCTCGGCCTTCTCGCCATCCTTCACCAGCGAGTCGAACAGCTTGGGGCCGTCCTGGTCGACTTTCGAGTAGATACCCAGCCCCGCCAGCCAGATCTTGCGGGAATACTTCTCGATCCCGCCGACCCAGGAGCTGCCTTCTTTGTCGGAATTCTTCTTGCCAGCCATCCTGCTCTCCTTATGGTTTTTGCGCGACACGCTCAAGCAGCTCGTGCAGCTGTTCAAGCTTGATCGACAACGCTTCAACGTCATGTTTAGACGGAATGCCAAGGCGATTCAAGGCGCGACCGACCCGCGCGTCGAAAGCTTTTTCGATTTTATCCAGTTGAACTTCGACCTTGCCGCGTACGCGGCTCACCTCATGGGTGGCTTCGTCGATCTGGTGGTTGGCCGCATCGAGCTCTTTGTCGATGAGTTTCTTGCCACGTTTTTCTACGCCTTCACCGGCTTTCACCAGCTCCTGGAAGTAGTCCGAACCTTCCTGGCCCACCCGCGCGTAAGCGCCGATGCCAGCCAGCCAGATCTTGCGCGCGTAGCCGCGCACCTCGCCCAAGGTGCTCTGGGCGTCGTCCTTTTTCTTCACATTCACTTTGGCCATGCTCTGTACCTCATGCTCATGAGTGGAGGAGAAACCGCCCATGGAGGTTGGGCTTGAGCATAAGGTAAGGCGGGAAATTAGAATCTTCACCCTAAGCATTGCAGCCACTGATCTATCTACCGCCGCGCTGACAAGCATGCGCTCTACCGTCGCCAGCCAAACGACCGGAGCACACTGCATGTCCCACAACCCAGCGGAACCCAGGCCATCGTTCAAACGCCTGGTTGCTTCCCATTTCGCCAAACGACCAGGCCTGCGCGCTGTGGCCGCCAAAGAAGGCTTTGCCGCCCTGACCGGGCGCTATCCCTGGATACGCCAGGGTTACCCACAGCTCGATTCTCTGCAGCCCTTTTACATTCTTCGCGCAGCGTCTGCCCCATGCCCCCTGGTCGACGCACTACTGGCGTGTTTTCTAGGCGCCAGCCCCACAGTGCTGGTGCCTTCCGACCAGGTAAGCCTGGCGCCACCCACAGTTTTTCGCGCTCAGGAACAGGGGGCCGACCCGGCGACCCGGCCTGAAATCAGCTTGAGCATGACCCATCTCGACGGGGACTTCACCGACCTGCTCGGCAGGCTGATCGAGCGTTACCAACAAGCGCTGATCAGTTTCTGGACTGGGCCCAGCGATGCATCAGGGATAACGCCCCTGGAATGGTTGCAGCAGATGCTCAAGGCCGCGTGGCTCGACAAGGTTCATCGTCAGGGCCTGAGTGGGGCAGACAGGTCCATCTTGTATTCGCTGATTGCCAGCAGCGGTGAAAGGCCTGCTGTGCAGGCACTGCAGGTAACATTGCAGCGCGATGGCATCACCCGTCACCAGTCACTTCCCGACCTGCTCATCATCACCGCCCCCGGGCAGCGCGTGCTCTGGTGCAGACCATCGGGCATTGTCCACAGCTACGTCAGCCTGTCGGCATTCGCCACCGCGTTACGCGATGCGCTCGCTGGCCAACAGGTGTTCCAAAGCATGTCCTGGGCATATCAGCCTGTAGAAGGTGACCCTTTCAGCTTTCAGGCCACGCAATTGCTCAACGACACGCTCATGCGCATAGGCCAGGTGCAGGTGGCCAGCCATGACAGCGTCAGTACGCTGGAGAGCACCTTCGACAGGGTCAGCGACCCTTCGAGCTATTTCCTTGACCACGCCTACCTGGCGCCCGACCTTCCAGTGGTCGAACTGCCTGGCTGGCTGGCCCAGGCCAGTAGCACCGAGCGCCTGGACTATTACGCGGCGCTGTTGGAGCTCTCGGCCTGCCAGGCGTTGTCCCAGGGCAAATCGGCGCTGGATGATGTGCAGGACATCCATCGCTATGCAGTCGACAGGCTGCTGCAGAAAATGCCACAGAGGGCCGACGGCAAGCCCCGTTATCACCCAGATCGGGTGATGGTCACATTGTCCGTGCCGATGCAGTACTCCAGTACTGGCCTGGCCCGGCTCGAAATCAGCCGGCATGTGTCGCTCACCGAGCTGATGGTCTCGCGCCTGGACAGCGGCATAGGGGAGTCGGCCACGGGCCTCAGCGACCTGGCTGGCAACGCCCTGGCCGACAAAGACCTGGATCTGGACACTATCGCCCGGTGGATCGGTGAGCTCGACATCGGCGGCAACTACCCCGCGTACCTGGACCACGTTCTGGCCGAGGAACAGGCGACCCTGCAGCGGATACACAATTATGCCCGCGAATGGCGCAGCGGCCTGTTGTTCAGCGCTCTCAAAGCCAGGATTGGCGGCAAACTGGACAGCCGCACCCACCAGACCATCAACGATTTCTGCCACGGCGACAGCGACGATCAGCGCCAACTGACCCTGGCCCCGCTCGCCTTTGCCTTCGCCCCCGGGGCCGCAAAGGACGAGGTGGCCTGCATGTTCCTGATCAAGCTGCACGCAACCGGAAACTGGATGCTATATCGCCCGCTCTACCCCGAAGACCCTGTACGGGTGTTCCCGAGCATTGCGCAGCTGATGGATTGCATTCGTACCGAGCCAGCGCTGGGCCAGAGCATGCTCGACTGGATGAGCGCAGCCGCCAGGGCCAGGTATGCCAACGGTGGCTTCAGCAAACCCCACATTCATCCTGAACTTGAATCACTGGCCTATACCTTCAGCCCCTCCACTGCCGTGGTAACGACCATCCTGAAGAAACTCGAGCAGCCCGCCAGCGCCGCGTTCAGGCCATGGCCAACCAGGCTCGATATCCACATGTTCGAAGCGCGGCTCAATGCCATGCGGCAGCTGGCCTCGCGCCAAAGCGTGTCCAATAGCCAGGAACGCTGGGCAATGCTTGTGCATTTTGCCGCCGTGCTGTTCAACACCGCTTTGACCCTATTGCGTGGACCCGCCGCCACCCTTGCGTGGCTCGTCACCAGCCTGATGGCACTGAAAAACGATATTGACGCGCTATCAAATGGCACCGTTGAACAACGAGCGATGGCCACCGCAGATCTGATCAGTAACGTGGCTATGCTGCTGATCCACACCATAGCGACACCCCGCACGCCTGAACCCCAACTGCCAGAACTCCGGCTGAACGACCCATCGCCTGAGCACAGCGGCGTGGTGCAGGTCCCAGCAGAAAAGCCTCGACCACGAGAGTGGCAGCCCGTGACCGAGCAGGTGCCCACAGCCCTGACGGTGAGGCGCTGGCACGCCAACCAGCGCCTGGGAAACCTGCCACCTGCCTTGTTGCGCACCTTGGGCAGCCTGCGTGCGCGGCACTCACTGGCAAGCGCCATCCTGGAAACCCAGGGACGGCTGCGCGGGCTGTTCAAGCTGCAGGGGCGCCATTACGTGAAGCTGCAGGACGATGCCTATGAAGTACAGGAAGAATGGAACGGCATGCGCATCATCGGCCCAGACCAGAGCCAAGGCCCCTGGAGCAGTGAATGGGGAGGCGAGCGGGACGGTTACTACATCGTCGGGCGCGAGCGCCGCAAAGGCCCATGGCTGACCCGCTGGAACGAAGAGTGGGTCATTGACCTGCACCTGCCCGGTGGAATGCCCAAAAGCGCGCGGCAGCTGGCGGCTGAAAATGATGCAGCGTTCCAGGCCGCGATCGTCGAACAGGTCGCCGACAGCAACAGCCTGGCCCGGCTTGCGGAACAGGCAGTGCGCAAACGCCTGGCGCTCGATCCGTTTGACCGCCAACTGCTGTTGTTCGAAAGCACTTACCAGTCACAACTCGGCCTGTTACGTACCGACCCCGGCAACCTGCCCGAAGACATGCAACAAAGCTATGACGCTCTTGGCACCTTGCGCTCGGAGATTCTCCTGGACCTGCAGCTGAGCGCGCGCTGTCATGAAGAGTCGGCACGGCTGATGACCCGCATGCTCCAACGCTGCGAAGCGCTCGCTGAGCCTCGGTTTGCCAAGCTTGCGCTGGTGAAGGAACAGTTCGATGCGCAGACTGGCCGTGTAGTGAAACAATCTGCACCCTGGCAGGCAGACAACCAGCGTACCCGGGGTGACCTGGCCTACAAGCTCATCAAGAACGACACTATTTTGTTCCTGAGGCTGCGCCAGCTGGCAGACCATCGCGAAATCGAGCGACAGAATGCCCTGCTTCCTTCAGGTCCTCTGGACGCGCAACAGCTGCAGCAATACACCGCAGTGCGCGGCCGCTATCGCGATGTTCTCGCTATCGACCGACGTATCCTCGAGGCCAGCCTGCGCCTTGACCGCAATACCCTGGCCACCCTCAACGATGCGAAAATCCAGTTTGCGGACAAGGAAAACCAGATTCGAAAGTTGATCGAGATGCGCCCCTGTTCCTCAGTCCTGTTGCGCAGGCAGGTCATCGGCGACCTGTACCAGTTGACGTTCGACCGTGCATTGTCGACCGACGTCGATGGCGACGCGTTGCGCTTGATGCACGCCGAGCTGTTCAACGACGACTTTCGGACAGCAGCGATCAGCCATGAACTGTTGGCAGGTAGCGACCTTTCGCTTGCCGACCAGGCTGAAATCCTCAACTACGCCCTGCGCCAGTACGAGCGCGCGACAGGCATTGCCAGGTATCTGCAACTGTGGGAAGACCCGGCGCTGGACATGCCGATGCTGGACGCCTATATCGCTGAAGTGGGCGCCCTCAAGCAGGTCGCAGAAAGCAATCTGAGTACAGTATTGAGCGACAGCCAGCTACCTGACCCGCCTGCGCCGCGGCAGGTGGCTCACCGCATACGCCCGGGGCGCCGCAAGTTGATAAGGACGTCAAGAGGCAGGGCAGTACTGGGCGATGAGGTCGAGGGGTCCAGCCAGATGGCTCAGCATGATCCAGACAGCGGCCAGGTGTTGCAGGTGTACGAGCAACGGGAAGGGCTTTATGACGACACCCCTGCCCCCCAGGCCGGGCCTCGCAACTACCGGGCAATGCGTGAGCGTGCTACATCCTTGATGGGGGGAACGACACGTCTTGAGATTACCGCTCGCCAGTATGTAAGCAGCGATGAACCGAACGGTCTGGCAGACCTCATGGACGGTTTCATCGACAATCTGGACGAGCTGGCGTCCGGGCTCGGCACCAGCCACCAGGACCAAGCGATGACTGCTCGTCTAGGCGAGACCAGCGCCGCGCTGCGCACACTCAAAAACGAACTGCTGACAGTAACCTACCTGAATACTCGCCACCCCGGGAGCGATGCACTGAACTACCTGCACCGGGCAGGCAAGATCATCATCCAGCCAGGCCGGGTGAGAAAACGCCTGCGGGCCGGTGACTTCCTGGATGTCTACACGATCCGCAGGGCAGATCTGCCAGAGGAAACCCTGTGGGAGGCACATTTCCACTATGCCCGTGCAGACGCGGGCTCGCACGATTTCAGCAAAGGCCACCTGAAATTCCCCGAGCCCCTCGGGCTGAGCCGCAGCGCCCGCCTGGAAGCGGCAAGCAGTGCCACCGAGCGAGCCAACGTGTACCGGGGTGACCTCAAACTGGCACAGGTCGAGGGCGTGATACCGTTTCCTGCCTCCTGAAGCCCGATTGGCAGCGCTGCCTGCTCGGCCATCGGCAGGCAGCCCGACTCAGGCCAGGGCCTTGTCCAGCGCGCGCTCGATCTCACCCTTGATGGTGCCGCTCATCATCGACAGCATCATGCCAAGCTTCAGTTCCACGCGAATGCTGTCATCGCCAATGT
The DNA here is from genome assembly GCF_013179515.1 of Pseudomonas sp. CM27. Classification (GTDB taxonomy): domain Bacteria; phylum Pseudomonadota; class Gammaproteobacteria; order Pseudomonadales; family Pseudomonadaceae; genus Aquipseudomonas. The sequence continues at coordinate 30,573 of NZ_JABMCN010000011.1, read as the reverse complement.
GCACGCTGCCGTTGGCGCCGCTGCGCGCCACATCGACGCGATCACCGTTCCAGGTGGCCTTCAGGTCGTATTCGCGGCTGAGTTTGTCGACCAGCGCTTCGGCCTTGGCACGGGCGGCCTCGCGGCCGAGTGAGTGTTTGCGTTCGACGCTGATCTGGGTCATGCGGGCATTCCTGAAGATGTAGACATAATTGGCATTATGCCCGCCCCTGCCCACTGGCACACCCCGCCAAGACAAATCTGCCTGTTCGCCCTAGAATGGCGGTAATTTTTTCCGGTGAAGCGATATGAACGACCAGCGCAAAGGCGAACACGCCGAACCCACCACCCATTTCGGCTACCAGGACGTCCCTGAAAGCCAGAAGGCGAAAAAAGTCGCCGAAGTATTCCACTCGGTGGCCGCCAAGTACGACCTTATGAACGATGTGCTGTCCGGCGGCATGCACCGCCTGTGGAAGCGCTTTACCATCGAGCTGTCGGGTGTGCGCAGCGGCAACCGCGTGCTCGACATCGCCGGTGGGACCGGCGACCTGGCCGCCAAGTTCTCGCGCCTTGTCGGCCCTACCGGGCAAGTGGTGCTGGCCGACATCAACGAGTCGATGCTAAAGGTTGGCCGTGACCGCCTGCTCGACCGTGGCGTGGCCGGCAACATCGAGTTCGTCCAGGCCGACGCCGAGAAGCTGCCGTTCCCGGACAACCACTTCGACTGCGTGACCATCGCCTTCGGCCTGCGCAACGTCACCCACAAGGACCAGGCCATCCGCTCGATGCTGCGCGTGCTCAAGCCCGGTGGCCGGCTGTTGATCCTGGAATTCTCCAAGCCGACCAGCAAGCTGATGTCCAAGGCCTACGATGCCTACTCGTTCGCCTTCATGCCGCTGGCCGGCAAGCTGATCACCAACGACTCCGAAAGCTACCGTTACCTGGCCGAATCGATCCGCATGCACCCTGACCAGGAAACGCTGAAGAGCATGATGGTCGAGGCCGGCTTCGACCGCGTCACCTACCACAACATGACCAGCGGCATCGTAGCCGTGCACCGGGGGATCAAACCCTGATGCTGCTGGCCGGGCTGCTCGCCAGCGTCGAACATGGCCTGAACCGGGTCTTGCGCATGGACAGCACGGCCCTGCCGCGGCTGGCTGCGCTGGAAGGCAAGGTCATAGAGATCGACTGCCGCCAACCGGCCCTGCAGGTGTTCATCCTGCCCGATGAAGAGGGCCTGATGCTCGCCGCCCACTGGCAAGGCGAGGTTGATTGCAGCCTGCGCGCCCCGGCCAGCAGCCTGGCGCAACTGGCCCTGGCCAGCGACAAGACCGCTGTGCTGCACAGCCCGCAGGTCGAACTGCACGGCGACAGCGCCGTATTGCTCGACCTGTTCGGCGTGCTGCAAGACCTGGAACTGGACTGGGAGCACGAACTGCAGCGCTGGCTCGGCCCGGTGGCCACGGCGCTGCTGGCCGGCCATGTCCGCCTGCGCGCACGCTGGACCCGTCAGGGCCTGGCGCGCTTCAGCCGCAACCTGTCCGACTACCTGGCCGAAGAGTCCCGCACCCTGGTCGGCAAGCGCGAAGCCGAAGCCGCCTTCAGCGAACTCGACGCCCTGAAGCTTGATACCGAACGCCTCGAGGCGCGCCTGCAGCGCCTTTCCCGATCCCTTGATACCAGCGATAACGCATGAAGCTGCTCGCCGTCCGCCGTCTTTTTCGCATCCAGCGTGTGGTGATCCGCTACCGTCTCGATGACCTGCTGTTCGACCTGCCGCTGCCTTGGTGGCTGATGAGTCTGCGCCTGCTGATGCCATGGCGCTGGCTGCCTCGCAAACCGTCCGAGCTCAATCGCGGCGCACGCCTGCGCCTGGCGCTGCAGGACCTGGGGCCGATCTTCATCAAGTTCGGCCAGTTGCTGTCTACCCGGCGCGACCTGCTGCCCAACGACATCGCCGACGAGTTGATGCTGCTGCAGGACCGCGTACCGCCGTTCGACCCCAAGCAGGCCGTGGCGCTGATCGAGGCACAACTGGGCGCCCCGGTGGCGCAGCTGTTCAGCCGCTTCGACGTGGAGCCGCTGGCCTCGGCCTCGGTGGCCCAGGTGCATGCCGCACGCCTGAAAACCGGCGAAGAGGTGGTGGTAAAGGTGGTGCGCCCAGGCCTGAAGCCGGTAATCGCCCAGGACCTCGCCTGGCTGTTCCTGATCGCCAAGGCCGCCGAACGCGCCTCGGCCGACGCCCGCCGTCTGCACCCGGTGGAAATCGTCGGCGACTACGAAAAGACCATCTACGACGAGCTCGACCTGCTGCGCGAGGCGGCCAACGCCAGCCAGCTGCGGCGCAACTTCGAAGGCTCCGAGCTGATGTACGTGCCTCAGGTGTACTGGGACCTGTGCCGGCCCAAGGTGCTGGTCATGGAGCGCATCTACGGCGTACCGGTGACCGACATGGCGACCCTGGCCGACCAGCGCACCGACATGAAGCTGCTGGCCGAACGCGGCGTGGAGGTGTTCTTCACCCAGGTGTTCCGCGACAGTTTCTTCCATGCCGACATGCACCCCGGCAACATCTTCGTCAGCACGGTCAAACCCTGGAGCCCGCAGTACATCGCCATCGACTGCGGCATCGTCGGCAGCCTCACCTCGGAAGACCAGGACTACCTGGCGCGCAACCTGATTGCCTTCTTCAAGCGTGACTATCGCCGCGTTGCCCAGCTGCACATCGACTCGGGCTGGGTACCGGCGCACACCAAGGTCAACGAGTTCGAGGCAGCGATCCGCACTGTCTGCGAGCCGATCTTCGAAAAACCGTTAAAGGATATTTCCTTCGGCCAGGTGCTGATGCGCCTGTTCCAGACCGCGCGGCGCTTCAATATGGAAGTGCAGCCGCAGCTGGTGCTGCTGCAGAAGACCCTGCTCAACATCGAAGGCCTGGGCCGCCAGCTGTACCCCGACCTGGACCTGTGGAGTACCGCCAAGCCATTTCTCGAGCGCTGGATGCGCGAGCGCATGAGCCCCAAGGCCGTGCTGGGCAATGTCTATAGCCAGGCCGAACAGCTGCCGCATCTGGCGGGCATGGCCCGCGACCTGCTTGAGCGCCTGTCGCAACCGCACCTGCAAGACCCGCAGATGCCGGAACGGCGCCGCCAGGGCGACCGCCGGGCGCTGCGCCTGCTCGGCGCCGGCCTGCTGGGCGGGGGTGCGGTACTGGCTGCCGGCGCCGCCGAAGCCGCCAGCCTGGCCGCCCCGGCTGCCTGGCCGGCCTGGCTGATGCTGGCTGCGGGCCTTTACCTGATTGTGCGCCAATAGCCAGCCGCGCCTGCGGCTGGCACACTAGCGCAAAGGGCCCGGCACAGGAGCGGGCCCGTTTTGGAGTCGACGATGAAAGACTGGCTGGACGAGATCAAGTGGAACAGCGACGGCCTGGTACCGGCTATCGCCCAGGACCACAAGACCGGACGCGTGCTGATGATGGCCTGGATGAACCGCGAATCGCTGGCCCTGACCGCCGCCGAGCAACGCGCCATCTACTGGTCACGGTCGCGTGGCAAGCTGTGGCGCAAAGGCGAAGAATCGGGCCATGTGCAGAAACTGCACGAAATGCGCCTGGACTGCGACGCCGACGTGATCATCCTGATGGTCGAGCAACTGGGCCATATCGCCTGCCATACCGGCCGTGAAAGCTGCTTCTACCGGGTTTTCGAAAACGGCCAGTGGAACACCGTCGACCCGGTCCTGAAGGACCCGGATGCCATCTACAGCGCAGGACACTGACATGAGCGACACCCTCGACCGCCTGGCCGAAGTGCTTGAAGAACGCAAGCAAGCGGCCCCTGACAGCTCCTACGTGGCCAGCCTGTACCACAAGGGCCTGAACAAGATTCTGGAAAAACTCGGCGAAGAGTCGATCGAGACGATCATTGCCGCCAAGGATGCCGCCGTCAGCAAGGATTACAGCGATGTCATCTATGAAACCGCCGACCTGTGGTTTCATAGCCTGGTGATGCTCAGCGCACTGGGCCAGCATCCGCAAGCCGTGCTCGATGAACTGGACCGCCGCTTTGGCTTGTCCGGTCATGATGAGAAGGCCGCACGAACGCCTTCTGCCTGATGTATTTTCGGGGCGTGCTGCGCGCCCCTGTGGGAGCGGGTTCACCCGCGAAGCTTGCAACGCGATATATGGCACCGGCTGCGCCGGTGTTCGCGGGTGAACCCGCTCCCACAAGGTTTGCAATGCAGCCCGGATAGGGCCAACACACAATATTCAGGAGTACGAAATGGGTATTTTTGACTGGAAACACTGGATCGTCCTGCTGGTCGTCGTGGTCCTGGTGTTCGGCACCAAGAAGCTGAAGAACTTCGGCAGTGACCTGGGCGAATCGATCAAGGGCTTCCGCAAGGCCATGAACGAAGAAGAGAACAAGCCGGCCGAGCAAACCCCGCCGCCCGCCCAGCCTGTGCCTCCGGTGCAGAACACTGCGCAACAGGCCCAAGGGCACACCATCGATGGCCAGGCCCAACCGGTCCAAGAGCCGCAGCGGAAAGACTGACCATGTTCGGCATCAGTTTCACCGAGCTGCTGCTCGTCGGCCTGGTCGCCCTGCTGGTGCTCGGCCCCGAGCGCCTGCCGGGTGCCGCGCGCACGGCAGGGCTGTGGATCGGCCGACTCAAGCGCAGCTTCAACAGCATCAAGATGGAAGTCGAGCGCGAAATCGGCGCCGACGACATACGCCGCCAGCTGCACAACGAGCATATCCTGCAGATGGAAGAGGAAGCCAAGCGCATTCTCAACCCGATGGCCACACCTGCGCAGCCGCCCGTGACCACCGCCACCGTGCAACCCCCTGCCGGGCTCGAAGCCAGGTCGGTCGAAGCACCTGCGGCACCGGTAGCCCCTTCTGAACCGCCTGAAACGCCGCGAGCCCCATGAGCGAGAATCCGGAACACGACCAGCCAATGCCGCTGGTTTCGCACCTGACCGAACTGCGCACCCGCCTGCTGCGCTGCGTCGCGGTCATTTTCCTGATCTTTGCCGGGCTGTTCTCATTCGCCCAGCAGATCTACACCCTGGTCTCCGCGCCACTGCGTGATCACCTGCCGGCCAATGCAACGATGATCGCCACCGACGTGGCCTCGCCGTTCCTGACGCCGTTCAAGCTGACCATGATCGTGTCGCTGTTCCTGGCCATCCCGTTCATCCTCCAGCAAATCTGGGGGTTTATCGCACCTGGGCTGTACCGCCACGAAAAACGCATCGCCATACCGTTGCTGGTGTCGAGCATCCTGCTGTTCTACGCCGGCATGGCGTTCGCTTATTTCTTCGTATTCCCGCTGATGTTCAAGTTCTTCGCCGCCGCCACTCCGGCCGGTGTGTCGATGATGACCGACATCGCCAACTACCTCGACTTCGTGATGACGCTGTTCTTCGCCTTTGGCGTAGCCTTCGAAATCCCGGTGGCGGTGGTACTGCTGGTGTGGATCGGCGTGGTCGACGTGAAGTACCTGAAGAAAATCCGCCCGTACGTGATCATCGGCTGCTTCGTAGTCGGCATGGTTCTTACCCCGCCGGACATCTTCTCCCAGACCCTGCTGGCCGTGCCCATGTGGCTGCTGTTCGAGGTAGGCCTGCTGTGCGGCAGCCTGATTCGCAAGCGCAGTACCCACGACGAAACCGCCGATGACCATAACGATCAGCCGCCTGCGACCCAATCGTGAACCTGTTGCTCCTTGAAGAGGCCGACTTCGTTTCGGCCGACCGTGTCGTTCTCGCTGATCGGCGCTTCACCCACATGCAGGAAATCCATCGCGTGGCGGTGGGCGACAACCTGCGCGTGGGCCGTATCAACGGCCTGATGGGCAAGGCTACCGTGCTGCGCCTGGACAAGCACGAAGCCGAACTTGAAGTCGCCTTCGACCAGCAGCCGCCAACCAAACTGCCGCTGACCCTGGTGCTGGCTGTGCCACGGCCGAAAATGCTGCGGCGGCTGTTCCAGACCGTGGCGACCCTGGGCGTGCCGCGGCTGATCCTGCTGAACAGCTACAAGGTCGAGAAAAGCTTCTGGCAAACGCCCTTCCTGCAGCCGGAAAGCATCCGCGACAACCTTATCCTCGGCCTCGAGCAGGCGCGCGATACCGTGCTGCCTGAGGTGATCATCGAAAAGCGCTTCAAGCCCTTCGTCGAAGACCGTCTGCCGGCCATCGCCGCCGGTACTCTCGGCCTGGTAGGCCACCCCGGCCCCTACCCCGCCTGCCCGCGCGCCGTGGAACAAGCCGTGACCCTGGCCATCGGCCCCGAGGGTGGCTGGATCCCCTACGAAGTCGACCTGCTGGGCAAGGCCGGCTTGGCGCCAGTGCAGTTGGGTGATCGCATCTTGCGCGTCGAGACTGCAGTAACTGCGCTGCTTTCGCGTATTTTCTGACGTAAACGCCACTTTTTCGCCCATCAAGTTTCCCTCCCCCAGGCCGATGGCCTTGGCAACACAACAACTATTTGTGCTGCCAAGGCGCCGGGGAGTCGTAAATGTATCAAGGGTTAGCCCAATCGTTGGGCAATGTGAGCGTCAATCGCAAACTGGGGCTGGGCTTCGGCCTGGTGCTGCTGCTGACCCTGGCCATCACCGTGACCGGCTGGCTGGGCATGGACAGCATCATCGATCGTGGCGACAAGCTGGGCAATATCTCGGTGATTCACCAGTACACCCAGGACTTGCGCATTGCCCGGCAACACTACGAACGCAACCGCGACAACGTGGCCGTGGCAGAGCTGGAGAAGGCCCTGAACGACCTGGAGCGGCAGATCCAGCTGATGCTAGGGCAGATCGACCAACCTGAGGATCAGCAACGCCTTCAGCAGCAGCTGGCAGCCGTACGCGAATATCGGCAAGCGTACGCCGACCTCAGCCGGTCCGCTGCCGACCCGGACGCCACGGAGCAGGCATTGCGGCGCATGGCCGACCAGGGCACGGTCTTGCTGAAAGCCAGCCAGGCGATGACTGCCTCGCAAACCGTCGTGCGCGATGAAGGTGCCGCGCGGGCCAAGAGCCTGCTCGCCATGGCTACGGTGCTGGCGCTGGCGTTGGGCCTGCTGGCAGCCTGGGCCATCACCCGGCAGATCATCATCCCGCTGCGCCAGACCTTGCGCGCCGCCGAACGCGTGGCCAATGGCGACCTGACCGAGAACCAGCTGCAGGTGCAGCGACGCGATGAACTGGGCCAGTTGCAAGCCAGCATGCAGCGCATGACCCAGGGCCTGCGCGAACTGATCGGCGGCATCGGCGATGGCGTCACCCAGATTGCCAGTGCGGCCGAACAGCTGTCGGCTGTCACCGAGCAGACCAGCGCAGGGGTCAACAACCAGAAGGTCGAGACCGATCAGGTAGCGACCGCCATGAACCAGATGACTGCCACCGTGCATGAAGTGGCACGCAATGCGGAACAGGCCTCGGAGGCCGCCCTGATGGCCGACCAGCAGGCCCGTGAAGGCGACCGGGTAGTCGGCGAGGCGGTCGCGCAGATCGAGCGCCTGGCCGGCGAAGTGGTCAACTCAAGCGAGGCGATGAACCAGCTCAAGGCCGAAAGCGACAAGATCGGCAGTGTGCTCGACGTGATCAAGTCGGTAGCGCAGCAGACCAACCTGCTTGCCCTCAACGCGGCCATCGAAGCCGCCCGCGCCGGCGAGGCTGGCCGTGGTTTTGCCGTGGTAGCCGACGAAGTGCGCAGCCTGGCCCAGCGTACCCAGCAGTCGACCGAAGAGATTGAAGAGCTGATCGCCGGCCTGCAAAGCGGCACCCAACGGGTGGCCAGCGTGATGGACAACAGCCGCCAGCTGACCGACAGCAGCGTCGAGCTGACCCGCCGTGCCGGCAGCTCGCTGGAGACGATCACCCGTACCGTATCGTCGATCCAGGCGATGAACCAGCAGATTGCCACGGCGGCGGAGGAACAGACGGCGGTAGCCGAGGAAATCAACCGCAGCGTCATGAATGTGCGGGATATCTCCGACCAGACCTCGGCGGCCAGTGAAGAGACGGCCAGTTCGAGTGTGGAGCTGGCGCGGCTAGGCACCCATTTACAGGGGTTGGTGGGGCGGTTCAGGCTCTGATCCAGCGGGACCACACGTTCCTGTAGGAGCGGCCTTGTGTCGCGATGGGGCGCATAGCGGCCCCAAGATTTCAGCTTCGCAGCCTTTATTGCCGGGGCCGCTTTGCGGCCCGTTCGCGACGCAAGGCCGCTCCTACAGCGGTCACGCCGCAAGGTAATTCTTCCTACAGTTGCAAGTGCCATTTCCTACCTGATTATCAGGTCAAGTCCTACAACTCCGCTGCCGATTGGCAAAGGTGTGATGCCAGCAATGCGCCTGCATCCCCTCTCTCAATCGCTCGGAGACTTCCCATGCTCGGCTACCTCAACCGCAAGCTCGGCAACATCAGCGTCGCTGCCAAGCTGGCCCTAGGCTTTGCCGTGGTCCTGCTGCTTACCCTGGCCACCACGATCAGCGGCTGGCGCGCGCTGGATGACGCCATTGTTCGCTCGCAGCAACTCAGCGAAATCGGCCTGATCAACGACCTGACCAAGGACCTGCGCGCGGAACGCATCACCTACCGCGTGCTCGACGACGACGCCAGCAAATCGCGGATGGGCAGTATCCTCGACCAGCTCGACAACATGCTGACCACGCTGCAACAACGCAGCAGCGTCGATGAATCGCGGCAAATGCTGACTGAAAAGCTGGCCCTGCTGCAGCGCCTGCGCGACGACTTCAGCGAACTGCAACGCAGTGTCGCCAACCGCATTGCCTTGCGCGAGGCCATGCAGGTGCAGGAGCAAAAGCTCAATGCCGTCATCGACGAACTGCAGACCCAGGCCTTGCTCAAGATGCCTGCCGACAGCCAGCAAAGTGGCGTGCTAGGCCTGATGGACACGCTCACCCGGCATGTCGACGGCGCCAATCAGCAGAGCCTGGTACCGGCCTATACCTTCACCCCCGTCGAAGACTTCGCCAAGGTCGGCGACAACGCCTTGAACGCCGCCGACAGTAGCCTTGGGCAACTGCTCAGGGGCTTGGCGCCGCTGGGCTTGCCACGCGCACTCAGTGAACAGCCGGGGGTCGAACTGGCCAAGTATCGCGCCATCCTGGACCAGTATCGTCGCGCTGCCGTGCGCGTCGAGCAGCTGCAAAACAACATGGAAAATATGGGCAACGAACTGCGCGCGGTCAGCCTGGAGCTGGGCAAACGCAAGGTCGCACAACGCGACAGCGAAGCCGTGGCTGCCCGCTCACTGCTGACCACCGTGGCGCTGCTGGCGCTGGCGGTTGGGGTGCTGGCCGCCTGGCTGATCACCTTGCAGATAACCCAGCCCTTGCGCCAGACGCTGGCCGTAGCCGCACGCATTGCCAAGGGCGACCTGACCCAGGTCGACACGGTGCAACGCCGCGACGAGATGGGCCAGTTGCAGAGCAGCATGCGCGAGATGACCTTGAGCCTGCGCGCGCTTATCGGTGGTATCGACCAGGGTGTCGGCCAGCTGTCCCAGGCCGCCACGCAGCTGGCGGCCAGCAGCGAAGACACCAAGCTGCGCATCAACCAGCAGCGCGAGGAAACCGACCAGGTGGCCACCGCCATGAACCAGATGAGCGCCACCGTGCAGGAAGTGGCGCAGAACGCCGAGCAAGCCTCGCTGGCCGCCACCAACGCCGACCAGCAGGCGCAGGTGGGCGACCAGGTGGTCGCCGAAGCCATCGGCCGCATCGAGCAACTGGCCGGGCAGATGGACCATTGCCTGGCCGCCATGCAGCACCTGGCGGGCGAGAGCCAGCGCATTGGCAGCATCCTCGATGTGATCAAGTCGGTGTCCGAGCAGACCAACCTGCTGGCCCTGAACGCGGCGATCGAAGCAGCGCGGGCGGGGGAAGCCGGGCGCGGGTTTGCCGTGGTGGCCGATGAGGTGCGCGGGTTGGCCCAGCGAACTTCGACCGCGACAGAGGAAATCGGCCAATTGATCGACAGCCTGCACAACGGTACCGACGAAGTGAACCGGCTACTGGACAGCAGCAAGAGCCTGACCGAGCAGAGCGTGGAGCTGAGCCGCAGGGCTGGCGATGCGCTGAGCCAGATCACCGACACGGTGTCGAACATCCAGGGCATGAACCAGCAGATCGCCACGGCCAGCGAAGAGCAGAGCGTGGTGGCCGAGCAGATCAACCGCAGTGTGCTGAACGTGCGGGATGTGTCTGATCAGACCAGTGCGGCCAGTGAGCAGACGGCGGCGTCGAGTGGCGAGCTGGAGCAGTTGGGGCGGGAGTTGCGGGGGATGGTAGGGCGTTTCAACATCTGAGATTGCCGGAGCTGCTCGCAGCCCAATCGCTGGCAAGCCAGCTCCCACAGGGAATGCACAATTCTCAATACTGCGGTGTGCCTGCAACAGCAACCATGTAGCTCAGTTCCCAGAGGCCGGCGCGATCCCTCTGGGGGCTGGCTTGCCGGCGAAAGGGGCGCAAAGCGCCCCCGGCCATTACAGCACCTGGCGCAGGAACGCCTGCGCACGCGGGTCTTTCGGTGCGGCAAAGAACTCCGCCGGCGGCGAATCTTCCAGCAGCTTGCCGTGGTCGAAGAACAGCACCCGGTCGGCCACTTCGCGGGCAAAGCCCATTTCGTGGGTGACGCAGACCATGGTCATGCCTTCCTGGGCCAGGGTCTTCATCACGTCCAGCACTTCGCCGACCATTTCCGGGTCCAGCGCCGAGGTCGGCTCGTCGAACAGCATCACCTTCGGGTCCATGGCCAGGGCACGGGCAATGGCTACGCGCTGCTGCTGGCCGCCGGACAGGCGCGAAGGGTATTCATTGGCCTTCTGGGCAATACCTACCTTCTCCAGCAACGCTCGGGCCTTGGCTTCGCGCTCGGCCTTGTTGCGCTTGCGCACCACCTTCTGTGCCAGGCACAGGTTTTCCAGCACGGTCATGTGCGGGAACAGGTTGAAGTGCTGGAACACCATGCCGACTTCGCGGCGGTAGGCGTTGATGTCGGTTTTCGGGTCGGCCAGCTGCAAGCCGTCGATGGCCACGTGGCCTTCGTCGAAGTGCTCCAGGCCGTTGAGGCAGCGCAGGAAGGTCGACTTGCCCGAACCCGACGGGCCCAGCACCACCACCACTTCGGCCTTGGCCACGCGGGTGGTGACGTTGTCTACCGCACGCACCACCTGGCCGCGGGTATCGAAGATCTTTACCAGGTCACGAACTTCAATCACTTTGCGCAAGCCTCCGCTCAAGCCGGCTGGCAATGTGCGACAGCGGCAGGTTGATCAGCAGGTACAGGCCTGCCACGCAGAACCAGATCTCGAAGGTCGAGAACGAGGTGGTGATGGCCTCGCGGCCGCTCTTGGTCAGCTCGGTGATGGCGATCACCGACACCAGCGACGTGTCCTTGACCAGGCTGATGAACTGCCCAGCCAGCGGTGGCAGCACGCGCTTGAACGCCTGCGGCAGGATCACGTGGCGCATCGACTGGCTGGTGTTCAGCCCCAGCGAGCGGGCTGCTTCGTTCTGGCCCTTGGCGATCGACTGCACGCCGGCACGGACGATTTCCGCCACGTAGGCGCCGGTGAACAGCGCCAGCGCCGCTACCCCGGCGAACTCGCGGGACAGATTGAGCACGGTGCCGATAAAGAAGTAGAAGATGAAGATCTGCACCAGCAGCGGCGTGCCGCGCACCAGCTCGACATAGACGGTGGACAGGTCACGCAGGGTCGGGTTGTTCGACAACCGGCACAACCCGGCGAACAGGCCGATCAGCAGGCCCAGCGCGCCGGACACTACCGAAATCCACAGCGTGGTCCACAGGCCCCAGGCCAGCGGGCCCGCGGCCCAATGCCGGGTTACGCCGATCGCGTCGCCTTCGGCAACATCGTCGCCGCGGCTCAGTTGCAGGCTGTCCTTGGCCACCTCAAGCACTTGCTCGGCGCCGCTGTCGTCCTTCAGCGTGACACGGGCGTTATCGCCGGAGATGACGATTTCCTGCACGGTACCGTAACCGGCGGCGCGCTGCGTATCCTCGGCCTTGTAGGCGAAATATTGGGGTACGCGGTTCCAGCGCCACTCGTAGGAGATCATCGAGGTAGCCATGTACAGGCTGATCGCCAGGCCCACCAGGACCAGGGCGGTCAGCCCATGCCAGGGCCACTGGGCTTTCTTGTGTTTGATCACGTGGGGTACTTCCGTAAATGCGAACGCGCAGGGTTTGCCTGCGCGTCGGGGTCATAAAGCCGGCTTGTGGCCTGGGCTTTATTCCATTTCCTTTAGCCAGTCCTTGTTCTTGAACCACTTGTCGTGGATACGATCGTAGGTCCCGTCATGCTTGATCTGGTGCAGGAAGTTGTTGATGAAGTTGATGCTGTCGTAGTCGCCTTTCTTCAGGCCGAAGGCCAGCGGCTCGTAGGTGAAGGGTTCTTCGAGGAACAGCAGCTTGCCGGCCCCGGCCTTCTCCACTGCCACAACGTTGTACGGGGCGTCATAGACAAAGGCGTCAGCCTTGCCGTTGACCACATCCATCACCGCCTCTTGCTCGTTGTCGTAGCCATGGTACTGGGCCTTGCCGATCAGCTTCTTGGAAACCATCTCGCCGGTGGTGCCGAGCTTGGAGGTGAGGCGGTACTTCTCGTTGTTCAGGTCCTTGTACGACTTGATCTCGCCGGCCAGTTCCTTGCGGATCAGCAGGGTCTGGCCAACCACGATGAAGGGCTCGCTGAAGTTCAGGCGCAGGTTGCGTTCCTGGGTCAGGGTCATGCCGCTGCCGATCATGTCGAACTTGTCAGTCAGCAGGGCCGGGATGATGCCGTCATAGGCGGTGGAAACGGCCTCGAACTTCACGCCCATGGACTTGGCCATGGCCTTGAGGATATCGACCTCGAAGCCGATGATCTCGCCACGCTTGTTGGTCATCTGGAACGGCATGTAGGTCGGGTCCATGCCCACCCGCAAGGTGCCGCGCTTGACCGCGTCATCGATGGCGCCCGCCTGGGCTGCCGTGACTGCGACCAGGGCGGTAACACCGACCAGCAGCCGCGAAAGGTATTTCTTGATCATCACCAAGTCCCCTAGCAAGAAAAGTAGCGAATCTTATTGTTGGCACGGCCGTACTGGCCGATGTGGCATATCGGGGAGGGATGCTAACGCATGGCGGCCCGGGGACCTAGAGGTGGGGGGGACTTTGTTGGCCAAAATAGGGGGGGCCCTAAAAGCTTCGCGGGTGAACCCGCTCCCACAAGGTCCTGAACAGCCCTTGTGGGAGCGGGTTCACCCGCGAATAGGCCCTGTCAGGCGCCGACGAGTGCCGGCTGGCCTTCATTCTCCGGGTGCAACGGCAACAGCGGCGAATGCGGGTCGTTCTTGATAGAAGCACGCCACACATCGATCCACGCCGCATTATGCTCGGCCCATACTTGCTCATGCAGGCGGGTCAGTGCCACCGGGTCGCTGAGCAGGGCCAGGCGCGTATTGAGGTCCAGCCCTTTCGGCCCGACCTCCATTGCCTTGGCCACGCGCTCGGCACGCAGTGCCTCGATCGGCGCCGCCTGGCCGTGCCGGGCAGTGGCCATGGCGCAGGCCAGGGCGTTCTGCCGTGGGTCGACCACCGCCCGCACGAAGCCGTCATGCAGGGCATGCCAGCGGTTCTCGTGGGTGTACTGGTCAGTGGCCAGCAGCTCTTGCGGGGTGGCGTATTCCTCGGGGATGAGGAACAGCTTCTCGTCCTTGGCCGCCAGGCCCAGGCGGGTGCGGCTGGAAATCACCGAAACCGGGATCGACAGCACCAGCGAACCGACGATCGGCGCCAGCCACCACAGGAAGCTCGGGTTCAGCCAGGCCACCAGCGATGCCCAGGCAATGCCCAGCAGGGTCTGCGGGCCATGGCGGCGCACGGCTTCGCTCCACGGCGTGGAGTCGTCGTCACGCTGGGGCGAGTTCCAGGTCGCAGCCCAGCCGAGGAACGCGGCCAGCACGAAGCGGGTGTGGAAGATCATGCGCACCGGTGCCAGCAGCATGGAGAACAGCATCTCCATCAGCATCGACAGGGTGACCTTGATCCGCCCACCAAACTCGGTGGCGCCCTTGGCCCAGATCAGGATGACGCTGAGCAGCTTGGGCAGGAAGAGCAGCACGATGGTGGTGGAGAACAGCGCCACGGCCTTTTCCGGGTGCCACTGCGGCCACAGCGGGTACAGCTGGTACGGTTCGATGAAATACTGCGGTTCCATCAGGGTGTTGGTCGCCAGCAGCGCCGTCGACAGCACCAGGAACAGGAACCACAGCGGCGCCGACAGGTACGACATCACCCCGGTCAGGAACACCGCGCGATGCACCGGGTGCATGCCCTTGACCAGGAACAGGCGGAAGTTCATCAGGTTGCCGTGGCACCAGCGGCGGTCACGCTTGAGCTCGTCCAGCAGGTTGGGCGGCAGCTCTTCGTAACTGCCTGGCAGGTCGTAGGCGATCCACACTCCCCAGCCGGCACGGCGCATCAGCGCAGCTTCGACGAAGTCGTGGGAAAGAATTGCCCCGGCAAACGCGCCCTTGCCCGGCAACGGCGCCAGCGCGCAGTGCTCGATGAAGGGTTTCATGCGGATGATCGCGTTGTGGCCCCAGTAGTGCGATTCGCCCAGCTGCCAGAAGTGCAGGCCGGCGGTGAACAGCGGGCCGTACACGCGGGTGGCAAACTGCTGCATGCGCGCATACAGGGTGTCCATGCCCGAGGCTCTCGGGCCGGTCTGGATGATGCCGGCGTCCGGGTTGGCCTCCATCAGGCGCACCAGGCTGCTCAGGCACTCGCCGCTCATGACGCTGTCGGCGTCGAGCACGACCATGTACTTGTAATCGCCACCCCAGCGACGGCAGAAGTCGTCGAGGTTGCCACTCTTGCGCTTCACCCGGCGCCGGCGGCGACGGTAGAAGATGCGGCCGAAGCCCTTGGTCTCGCGGCACACGTCCAGCCAGGCTTGTTGCTCGGCCACGGCGATGTCGGTGTCATTGGTGTCGCTGAGCACGAAGAAGTCAAAACGGTCGAGGTTGCCGCTGGCGGCTACCGATTCGAACGTTGCACGCAGGCCGGCGAACACGCGCGGCACGTCTTCGTTGCAGATCGGCATCACCAGCGCGGTACGCGCCTCGGGTGCAATCGGCTCATTGCCGGCACTGCTGCCCGAAATCTTGTACTTGTCGCGCCCGGTGAGCAGCTCGAGGAAGCCCATCAGCGCGGTCCAGAAGCCCGCCGACACCCAGCAGAAGAGGATGCCGAAGAGAATCAGGATGGATGTCTGCAGGGCATACGGCCACACCTGCACCACCGTGTCCCACAGCGACTGGCTGAGGATTTCGTCGAGGTCGACGAACGACCAGCCCTGGTACGGCAGGATGCCCTTCATGTACCAGCCAGCGATGATGGTCTGGCCGATCATCAGGGTCAGCAGGATGTAACGGCGGATCGAACCGACCGTACGCCAGCGTGCCGGCGGCAGCTCGCGCTTGGGCGGCTGCGGCGCATTCGGGCGACCGGTCATGCGCCGCCACATGCGGATCAGCACGTTGGTACGCCAAGGCTCTGGCACGACCTTGGTGCGGTTGATCGGCGGGGCGATCTTCAGGCACAGGCGGCCGCTGCCATCGACGCCGAGCATTTCGGCGTCTTCCAGTTCGGCGGCACTGCCAACGGTCAGGCGTGAGCCGACCGAGGCCTGCACCGCCTCGGCGGAATCGGCGGCCGGGTTGGCCGCCAGGCGTTGGTGCAGCTCACTGAACGAGGTGCAGCTGGCAAGTTCCGCCCGTTGCTCGTCGCTCAATGGTAGGTGGGCCAGGTACTCGCCAAGCGGTACCGGCCTTGCGCTTGAGTTACTCATCGGCAGGCAACTGATAGCTCCAGGTCTCGGTCAGCACCTTCTCGGTGGTGGCCGGGGCCCCGTTGGTGGGCGCCGCATCGGCGGCAGGTTGGTCAGCCTTGGCAGGTTGCTCGGCCTTGACCGCTTTTTCGGCCTTGGCATGCTTGGCTGCGGCCTTGTCCTGCTTGGTGTCCTGGGAAGTCTTGGCGGGCTCGACCGGTACGTCGCGCACCAGCGAGGCACGCATTTCGGTCGACTTGTTGGCTTCCTTGACCTTCAAGCGCAGGGTCAGGCGCCAGCCCTTGGTCTCAGGGTTATAGCGCAGATTGTTCTCGACCACCTCGGCGTTGTCGCCCACGCTGATCAGGCTGCGCACTGCGGTGTCTTCCGGCAGGGCGGCCAGGGCCGGGCCTGCGAAATCGACCAGGAAGGCCACGCTGCCGTCTGGCTGACGGATCAGGTTGGACTGCTTGACGTCGCCGGTGGAGCGCAGGGTCTGCTTGACCGAGCCCAGTTCAGCCGCCTGGAACTTCGCTTCATCAATGGTGAAGTGCAGGCGGTAGGCGTACTCGAACGGCTTGCCTGGCTCAGGCAGTTTTTCCGGGCTCCAGAAGGCAACGATATTGTCGTTGGTTTCGTCCGCAGTCGGGATCTCTACCAGATCGACGGTGCCTTTGCCCCAGTCACCCTTTGGCTCGATCCAGGCGCTTGGACGCTTCTGGTAGTTGTCGTCGAGGTCTTCATAGTCGCTGAAGGCGCGCTGACGCTGCATCAGGCCGAAACCGCGCGGGTTTTCAACGCTGAAGTTGCTCACCGCCAGGTGTTTCGGGTTGTTCAGCGGACGCCACAGCCACTCGCCGTTGTCGGCATGAATCGACAGGCCTTCGGAATCGTGCAGGGCCGGACGATAGTTGAGGACCTTGGATGGCTGGTTGGGGCCGAACAGGTACATGCTGGTCAACGGCGCAATGCCCAGGCGGCTGACCTGGTCACGCAGGAACACGCGGGACTGCACGTCGACCACAGTGTCGTTGCCCGGGCGCAGGGTCAGCTTGTAGGCGCCGGTAGAACGCGGCGAGTCCAGCAGGGCGTAGATCACCAGGTGCTTGTCGGCCGGTTTGGGCTTCTCGACCCAGAACTCGGTAAAGCGCGGGAATTCTTCGCCCGACGGCAGTGCGGTGTCGATGGCCAGGCCACGCGCCGACAAACCGTAGACATGGCCCTTGCCGACCACGCGGAAATAGCTGGCGCCAAGCAGGGTCATGATCTCGTCCTGCTTGTCGGCCTTGTTGATCGGGTAAAGCACGCGGAAACCGGCGTAACCCAGGTTCTTGGTGGTTTCCGGGTCGTGCGGCACGTCACCGAACTCGAAACGGCTCGGGTCGTACTTGATTTCCTCGACCGTGGTGGCCGTGACCTCGTTGATTTTCACCGGGGTGTCGAAGTGCATGCCCTGGTGATAGAACGACAGCTTGAATGGGGTCTTGTCCTTGGCCCACTCGGCCTTTTCCTGCAGGAAATGAATTTTCTGGTAATCCGCGAACTTCATGTCGCGGAATACTGCCGGCAGGTTGCTTTTTGGTGCGTCGTACTTCTGGCCGGCCAGATCCTTTGCCTTGGCTGCAACATCGTCAAGATTGAATGCCCACAGCTGGCCCGCGCTCATCAGGCCGACCAGAGCCACGCTGGCCATCAGGGCCTTGCGCAGGCGGATGCCGGGGATTCTTGATGCTTTTTGGGGACTAACAATCACGAGCAACCCTCGCCGAAAACAGATCATGAAACCAACGGCCAGCGACAAATGCCGGGTTGGCGAGCACTGTTCGGACCCCGTGAGGGCGTAATGATTCCCCAAACGGATCCAGACAATGCTCGAGTCAGAGTGAAACGAACCTGCGAACGCAGGTCCATGCAGCGCGCGATTATCCAGCAGGTCGCGTGACAACGCATCAGGCTGGAACAACTATTTATTGTACAAAACCCCTTGTTTGCCCATAAACAAAGGGTTTTTGACCTCATATTTGTAACAAGAATGTCACTGGGCCATCATTGACCAGGTGCACCTGCATGTCCGCGCCGAATCGCCCGCTCGCCACATCGGCGTGCTTGCCTTTGGCCTGCTGCAAAAGATAGTCGAACAATTCGGCGCCCAGGGCCGGCGGCGCTGCCGTCGAGAAGCTCGGGCGCATGCCGTTGCGGGTGTCCGCTGCCAAGGTGAATTGCGACACCAGCAGCAACCCACCCCCGACATCCTTGAGCGACAGGTTCATCTTGCCCTGCTCGTCGCTGAACACACGGTAGTTCAACAGCTTGTGCAGTAGCTTGTCGGCCAGCTCAGGGGAATCTTCAGGCTCGACCGCGACCAGCACCAGCAAACCCTGGTCGATGGCGCCGACCACCTCCCCCGCAACTTCGACACGCGCACCGCGCACACGCTGCAGCAGCGCCCTCATGCTTCTTCCAGGGGCAGGTCGAGCAGGCGCCGGGCCATCTGGTCGGCCGCACGCACCAGGGCATCGGTGATGCCAGGCTCGGAGGCGGCGTGGCCGGCGTCACGAATGACCTTCAACTCACTGTTGGGCCACGCCTGGTGCAGCGCCCAGGCATTGTCCAGCGGGCAGATCACGTCGTAACGGCCATGCACGATCACTGCAGGCAAATGGGCGATTTTCGGCAGGTCGCGGATCAGCTGGTCCGGCTCGAGGAACGCGTTGTTCATGAAATAGTGGCATTCGATGCGGGCAATCGACAGCGCGCGCTGCGGCTCGGAGAAGCGGTCGACCACCAGCGGGTTGGGGCGCAGGGTGGCAGTGCGGCCCTCCCAGGTGGACCAGGCCTTGGCGGCATGCATCTGGGCGATCTGGTCGTTGCCGGTGAGGCGCTTGTGGAATGCCTTGACCAGGTCGCCGCGCTCTTCCGGCGGGATCGGCGCAATGTAGTCTTGCCAGTAATCGGGGAACAGGCGACTGGCGCCCTCCTGATAGAACCACTCGATTTCCTGCGGGCGGCACAGGAAGATGCCGCGCAGGATCAGGCCATGCACGCGCTCGGGGTGGGTCTGGGCATACGCCAGGGCCAGGGTCGAGCCCCACGAGCCGCCGAACAGTACCCATTTGTCGATGCCCAGGTGCTCACGGATACGCTCGAGGTCTTCGACCAGGTGCCAGGTGGTGTTGTTCTCCAGGCTCGCATGCGGCGTGGAGCGGCCGCAGCCGCGCTGGTCGAAGGTGATGATGCGGTACAGGTTGGGATCGAAATAGCACCGGCTCTGGGCGTCGCAACCGGCCCCCGGGCCACCGTGGATGAACACCACCGGCAGACCTTCTGGCGAGCCGCTTTCGTCGACATACAGCACATGCGGCGCTTCCACGGCCAGATCGTGCCGGGCGTAGGGTTTGATCTGCGGGTACAGGGTCTGCATTGCGCACTCCGTGTGAGGTTTATTCAGCCGTGGGCCATCATAAACCTGAATTGCAGCAAGAGCATGCCCCCCGTGGTGAGTTCATGTGCCGAGCAGTCAGCAGCGCTACCCCGGCGCTCGACCGGGCCTTCGCCGAAGCCGGGCTGAAGGCCTATGCCGAGGCGAATGCCAAGGGTCAGACGCCGTAGCGCTGCTTCCCCCAGGCCAAGGTTTCCTCAAGCAAGTGGCGCAACACCTGGCGGGTAGGTTGGGCCAGGTCGTCGCGGTAGGCGAAGGGCTCGACCTCATTCATGTAGGTACTCTGCGCCAGCTCCAGTTGCACCGCATGAATATGCTGAGCGGGGTCGCCGTAGTGGCGGGTGATGTGCCCGCCCTTGAAACGGCCATTGAGCACATGGCTGTAGTTCTGCGCCTGGGCACACACGTCCTCCAGTCGCTCGGCAAGCGCCGGATCGCAGCTGGCGCCGTTGAACGTGCCCAGGTTGAAGTCCGGCAGCGTGCCATCGAACAGATGCGGGATGTGCGAACGGATCGAGTGGGCGTCCCACAGCAGCGCATAGCCAAACTGCTCACGCAGTCGAATCAGCTCATTGCGAAGCGTGTCGTGGTACGGGCGCCAGATCTGCTCAAGGTATTGCTTGCGCTGCTCGGTCGTCGGCTCCAGGCCTGCCTTGAACAGCGGCTCGCCCTCGAACAGTGTGGCCGGGTACAGGCCGGTGGTAGCGCCGGCGTACAGCGGCGTGTCGTCATCCGGGCGGTTGAGGTCGATGACGAAGCGCGAATACTCCGCCGCCACCACGCTGGCCCCCATCTCTTGAGCAAAGTCATACAGCTGCGGGATGTGCCAGTCGGTATCCGGCAAGCTGCGCGCCTGCTCGACCAGCCCGTCGCGAACGGCGTCGGTCAGGTTCAGCCCGGCATGGGGCATGCTGATCAACAGCGGCAGGCTGCCTTGGTGAAAACTCAGTACCTTGTCCATCTCGCCTCGCTCAGTTGGAGATTTCGTGGCCCTTGCGCACCACGCGCTTGGGCAGGTCGCCGCCCAGCCAGTAGGCCAGGTCGGCAGGGCGTTCGATTTGCCAGGCGACGAAGTCGGCCACCTTGCCCGCTTCCAGCGAGCCGTGGCTCTCGCCCAGGCCTAGCGCCGTGGCGGCGTGGACCGTGACACCGGCCAGGGCTTCTTCTGGCGTCATGCGAAAACACGTGCAGCCCATGTTCAACATCAGCCGCAGCGACAACCCTGGCGAGGTGCCGGGGTTGAGGTCGCTGGCCAGGGCAATCTTCACCCCGTGGCGGCGCAGGGCGTCCATCGGCGGCAGCTGGGTTTCGCGCAAGAAGTAGAAGGCCCCCGGCAGCAGCACGGCGACAGTGCCGGCTGCAGCCATGGCGATGGCGTCTTCTTCGGTCATGAATTCCAGGTGGTCAGCCGACAGCGCCTGGTAGCGCGCCGCCAGGCTTGACCCGTGCAACGACGACAGCTGTTCGGCGTGCAGCTTGACCGGCAGGCCCAGCTCGCGCGCCTTGATGAACAGTCGCTCGACCTGGGCCGGGGAGAACGCCAGGTGTTCGCAGAACGCATCCACCGCATCCACCAGGCCTTCTGCGGCCAGGGCCGGCAGCATTTCGTCGCAGATGTGCGCGATGTAGTCGTCGGCGCGGCCAGCGTACTCCGGTGGCAAGGCATGCGCGGCCAGGCAGGTGGCACGCACCGCCAGCGGCAGCTCGTCGGCCAGGCGCCGGGCCACGCGCAGCATCTTGCGCTCGTTGGCCAGGTCCAGGCCGTAGCCGGACTTGATCTCGATGGTGGTCACGCCATCGCGCATCAATGCCTGAACCCGCTGCCGGGCACTGGCAAACAGCTCGTCCTCGCTGGCCGCACGGGTGGCCCGCACGGTGCTGGCGATGCCACCACCCTGGGCGGCAATTTCGGCGTAGCTCACGCCTTGCAGGCGCTGCTCGAACTCGCCGCTGCGGTTACCACCAAACACCGCATGGGTGTGGCAGTCGATCAGCCCCGGGGTGACCCAGGCGCCGCCCAGGTCAACGGTGCGCTCGGCATCGACCGGCGCCAGCTCGGCCCGTGGGCCGATCCACTCGATCAGCCCGGCATTGGTCACGATGGCCGCGTCCTCGATGCTCGAGTAGCGGCCCTCGGCCATGGTTGCCACATGGCAATGCTGCCAGAGGGTTCTCATGCACAATCTCCTTTGCTAGCGGTGCAACTCGACCGGCTCCGATACCGGCTGGCCCTGCCCTGCCCGCGGCTTGCACCACAGCAGGTAGGAGGCCACCAGGAACACCACCCAGACCACCCCGACCAGCAAGGCCGGCTGGCTGTCCGGGAAGTAGCCGAGCACGCCAAAGATGAACACCATGAACGCAATGGCCATGGCCGGGCCGTATGGCCAGAACGGAACCGGGAACTTGAGCTGGGCAACCTCTTCACGGCTCATGCTGCGGCGCATGGCCACCTGAGTGACCAGGATCATCAGCCACACCCAAACGGTGGCGAAGGTGGCGATGGAGGCAATCAGCAGGAACACGTTTTCCGGGATCAGGTAGTTCAGCAGCACACCGACCAGCAGTGCGGCACCCATCACCACCACGGTCATCCACGGCACGCCATGCTTCGACAGCTTGCTGAAGCTGCGCGGGGCGTGACCTTGCTGGGCCAGGCCGTACATCATGCGGCCGGCTCCGAAGATGTCGCTGTTGATGGCGGAGATCGCGGCGGAAATCACTACCACGTTCAGCACTGCGGCGGCAGAGCCAATGCCCAGGTTGCTGAATATCTGCACGAACGGGCTGCCCTCGCTACCGATCTGCGGCCATGGGTACAGGCACATCAGTACAAACAGGGTAAGCACATAGAACAGCAGGATGCGCAGGGGCACGGCGTTGATCGCCTTGGGGATGACCCGCTGCGGGTCCTTGGCTTCACCGGCGGTGACGCCGATGATCTCGATACCGCCGAAGGCGAACATCACCACGGCAAAGGACGCGATCAGGCCGCCTACGCCATTGGGCATGAAGCCGCCATGCTCGAACAGATTGCTGACGCCCACCGCCTGCCCGGTACCTACCTGGCTGAAGCCGAAGGCCATGATGCCGAGGCCGGCCAGGATCATCGCCACGATGGCGCCGACCTTGAGCAGCGACAGCCAGAACTCCATCTCGCCGAACACCTTGACGTTGCACAGGTTGAGGCCGCCGATCAGGAACACGATGCCCAGCACCCAGATCCAGCGGGCCACTTCCGGGAACCAGAAGCCCATGTAGATACCGAAGGCGGTGACGTCGGCAATGGCGACGATGACCATCTCGAAGGCGTAGGTCCAGCCGAGGATGAAGCCGGCCATGGGCCCCAGGTAGGTGCTGGCGTAGTGGCCGAAGGAGCCGGCAACCGGGTTGTGCACGGCCATTTCACCGAGCGCGCGCATGACCATGAACACGGCGGCGCCGCCGATCAGGTAGGCCAGCAGAACAGCCGGGCCGGCCATCTGGATGGCCGAGGCGGAACCGTAGAAAAGCCCGGTACCGATAGCGGAACCGAGCGCCATGAAACGGATGTGCCGGGCACTTAGCCCGCGCTTGAGACCTTCAGCTTGTTGCATGTCACGTCCTTAAATTGTTTTTGTGGTCGTGAGATCGATAGGGGCTGCCTTGCAGCCCAATCGCCGGCAAGCCAGCTCCCACAGAGACAGGGTTTGCGCCGTCAATGTGGGAGCTGGCTTGCCGGCGATGGGCCGCACAGCGGCCCCGGGGGCATTACAGGCTTGGCAGCACACCCGCCGGCAGCAAGCCGGTCAGGCTACCCTTGGCCAACAGTTCCACAGCCTTTTCGATGTCTGGCGCGAAGAAGCGGTCACGGTCGTAGTGCGGCACTTCGCTGCGCAGCGCCTGGCGCGCCTGCTCCAGCTTGGCCGAGGTCTTCAGGCCTTTGCGCAGGTCAAGGCCCTGGCAGGCGCCCAGCCATTCGATGGCCAGCACGCCGCGGGTGTTCTCGGCCATTTCCCACAAGCGCTTGCCGGCAGCCGGGGCCATCGAGACGTGGTCTTCCTGGTTGGCCGAGGTCGGCAGGCTGTCGACGCTGTGCGGGTGCGACAGGGCCTTGTTTTCGCTGGCCAGGGCGGCTGCGGTAACCTGGGCGATCATGAAGCCGGAGTTGACCCCACCGTTTTCCACCAGGAACGGCGGCAGCTGGGACATGTGCTTGTCCATCATCAACGAGATGCGGCGCTCGCTGAGCGAGCCGATTTCGGCAATGGCCAGGGCGAGGTTGTCGGCGGCCATGGCCACGGGCTCGGCGTGGAAGTTACCGCCGGAAATCACGTCACCTTCGGCCGCGAATACCAGCGGGTTGTCCGACACGGCGTTGGCTTCGATACCCAGCACCTCGGCAGCCTGGCGCAACTGGGTCAGGCAGGCGCCCATGACCTGTGGCTGGCAGCGCAGCGAGTACGGGTCCTGGACCTTGTCGCAGTTCTTGTGCGACAGCGACACTTCGCTGGAATCGCCCAGCAGGTCGCGGAAGCAGGCAGCCGTGTCGATCTGGCCGCGCTGGCCACGCACCGCATGCACCCGTGCATCGAACGGCGAACGCGAACCCAGCGCCGCTTCCACGGTCAGGCCGCCACAGGCGATGGCAGCGGCGTAAAGGTCTTCGGCATGGAACAGGCCACGCAAGGCATACGCGGTAGAAGCCTGGGTACCGTTGAGCAGGGCGAGGCCTTCTTTGGCGGCCAGGGTCAGCGGCTCCAGGCCGGCCACTGCCAGCGCTTCAGTGGCCGGCAGCCACTGGCCCTTGTAACGCGCCTTGCCTTCACCCAGCAGCACCAGCGACATATGCGCCAGCGGTGCCAGGTCACCGGATGCCCCCACCGAGCCCTTGAGCGGGATGTGCGGGTAGACCTCGGCATTGATCAGGGCGATCAGCGCATCGATTACCTTGCGACGAATGCCGGAGAAGCCACGGCTCAGGCTGTTGACCTTGAGCACCATGATCAGCCGCACCAGGCTGTCGTCCAGCGGTGCTCCGATGCCGGCAGCGTGCGACAGCACCAGCGAGCGCTGCAGGTTTTCCAGGTCGTGACTGGCGATGCGGGTCGAGGCCAGCAGGCCGAAACCGGTGTTGATGCCGTAGGCCGTGCGGTCTTCGGCGAGAATCTGTTCAACGCAGGCGACGCTGTCGTTGATCGGCTGGTCGGCGCTGGCATCCAGTTGCAGGCGCACGGGCGCGGCATGGATTGCGCGCAGCTGGGCCAAGGTCATGGTGCCGGGCTTGAGGTTCAATTCGGTCACTTCGCTACTCCAATCGCGTGGAACCGCAGGCCCATCTGTGGGTGCCTGCGCGCTCCTTCTTGTTGTTCAGTATCACCCCTTGCGGGGTGCGATCCAAAGCGCGGCTATCAGCCGGTGATCATCGGCAGGTCCAGGCCCTGCTCCTTGGCGCAGTCGATGGCGATGTCGTAACCGGCATCGGCGTGGCGCATTACGCCAGTGCCCGGGTCGTTGGTCAGCACGCGGGCGATACGCTCGGCGGCCTCATCGGTACCGTCGCAGACGATGACCATGCCCGAGTGCTGGGAGAAGCCCATGCCCACGCCACCGCCGTGGTGCAACGAAACCCAGGTGGCGCCGCCAGCAGTGTTGAGCAGGGCGTTGAGCAGCGGCCAGTCGGAAACCGCATCGGAGCCGTCGCGCATGGCTTCGGTTTCGCGGTTGGGGCTGGACACCGAACCAGAGTCCAGGTGGTCGCGACCGATCACTACCGGCGCCGACAGTTCGCCGCTGCGCACCATTTCGTTGAACGCCAGGCCCAGCTTGGCGCGCAGGCCCAGGCCAACCCAGCAGATACGCGCCGGCAGGCCCTGGAAGCTGATGCGCTCGCGGGCCATGTCCAGCCAGCGGTGCAGGTGGGCGTCGTCGGGGATCAGCTCCTTGACCTTGGCGTCGGTCTTGTAGATGTCCTCGGCTTCACCCGACAGCGCCGCCCAGCGGAACGGGCCGATGCCACGGCAGAACAGCGGGCGGATATAGGCGGGCACGAAACCCGGGAAGTCGAAGGCATTGGCCACGCCTTCTTCCTTGGCCATCTGGCGGATGTTGTTGCCGTAGTCGAAGGTCGGGATGCCTTGCTTCTGGAAGTCCAGCATGGCCTGTACGTGCACCGCCATCGACTGCTTGGCGGCCTTCACCACTGCTGCAGGCTCGGTCTGTGCGCGGTCGCGGTACTGTTCCCAGGTCCAGCCGGCGGGCAGGTAGCCGTTCAGCGGATCGTGGGCGCTGGTCTGGTCGGTGACCATGTCCGGGCGCACGCCACGCTTGACCAGCTCTGGCAGGATTTCGGCGGCGTTACCGTGCAGGGCGATGGAGATGGCCTTGCCTTCGGCGGTGTATTTGCCGATGCGCGCCAGGGCGTCGTCAAGGTCGGTAGCCTGCTCGTCGACATAGCGGGTTTCCAGGCGGAAGTCGATGCGGCTCTGCTGGCACTCGATGTTCAGCGAGCAGGCGCCAGCCAGGGTGGCGGCCAGTGGCTGGGCGCCACCCATGCCGCCAAGGCCGGCGGTGAGCACCCACTTGCCTTTCAGGCTGCCACCGTAGTGCTGGCGGCCGGCTTCGACGAAGGTTTCATAGGTACCCTGGACGATGCCCTGGCTGCCGATGTAGATCCAGCTGCCGGCGGTCATCTGGCCGTACATGGCCAGGCCCTTGGCGTCCAGTTCGTTGAAGTGTTCCCAGTTGGCCCAGTGCGGCACCAGGTTGGAGTTGGCGATCAGTACACGCGGGGCATTGCTGTGGGTCTTGAACACGCCGACCGGCTTGCCGGATTGCACCAGCAGGGTTTCGTCGTCTTCCAGGCGGGTCAGGGTTTCGACGATCTTGTCGTAGCACGCCCAGTTGCGCGCGGCGCGGCCGATACCGCCGTATACCACCAGTTCCTTGGGGTTTTCCGCGACCTGCGGGTCGAGGTTGTTCATCAGCATGCGCAGTGGCGCTTCAGTCAGCCAGCTTTTGGCGGTCAGCTTGTTGCCACGTGGGGCACGGATTTCAACGTCACGGTATTTGTTGTTGTCGGTCACGGGAAAGGTCCTCTGCGGTCGTTCGCGGGCAGGTGTGTCGTGGTTGATATACAAACACACCTTTACTTGTATGTACAAGCATGGACAACCAAAATAATCGGACCGGCCCGCTGAATGGTTCGCAAAACAAGGGGCCGCTGCGCGAACCCAATCGCGGCACGCCAGCTCCCACCCGTACGCATTAGCCTTGAAAGCAGCGGCGTACCTGTGGGAGCTGGCTTGCCGGCGATTGGGCTGCGCAGCAGCCCCTTACTGGCTAACCAGATGTCAGCGCGGCATCAGTTCGATCAGGCAGCACCGTCCCTGCACATTCAGCCCCAACAACCCGTCGTTGCTCTCCAGCCGCAGGCAGTCATACAAACCCAACTGCTGCACATCTCCCCCCGCCATAGCCACCTCGACCAGGCCACTGGCTGCAAACAACAGCACCGTCGAAGCCGAGCTATACACCCGGCTGGTACCATCCAGCCACTGCAACCGCGCCGTGTAACGCTGCGGCGCATAGATCAGGTTGAAATCGCGAATCGCCCCACCCAGCAGCTTGCAACTCACCTGGCTTTCACCACCGAAGGCCAAAGCATCGAACGGCAGCAATGGCCGGCTGGCCTCGCCGTCGACCTGCAGGCGCATGCCATCCCCTTGCAACACGGTGATGATCCGCTGATAACCGGCAAACGTGGAGAAGCCGCCCGATTCCTCGATATCGGCAATCGACAGGCGCCAGCCAAAGCCGTCCAGGCCTTCGCCACTGTCGCGGGTGATTTCCTCGGTGAAACCACCACCGTTCTTCCACGGCATGCGCGGGTAATCCTGCGCACGCAACAACTGCAACTGGCTCATTTGCTGAAACGTCCTTCGAGGCGATGACGGGAACCGGGGTGGATCAGCCGGGCAGCCGTCACCGGCTGGCGGCCGGACCAGGTACGCCGGCGAATCAACAGGCAAGGCTCGCCCCGCTCGATCTGCAGCAGGCGGCACTCTTCCGGCTCGGCCAGGATCGCCTCCACCACGTGCTCGCCCTCGGTCAGCGGCGCTACCTGGGACAGATAGGCGTAAGGGGTCTGCCGGGTGAAGTCCTGCTTGAGGTACTCGGGGGCGATGGCCGCGTTGACGTAGCGGTCTTCGATCTGCACCGGCACACCGTTCTCGAAATGCACGATCAACGAGTGGAATACCCGCTGGCCTTCACGCATGTCCAGCGCCAGGGCCCGCTCGGAGCCGGCCGCTTCCTCGGCAAGGGTGATCACCTGGCAGCTATGCTGATGGCCTCGCGCGGCAATTTCGTCGGCGATGTTGTTGACCTCGAACAGCGCCGAACGGCCCTTGGGCTCGGCCACGAAGGTGCCCACCCCCTGCATGCGCACCAGCAGGCCGTCGGCGGTGAGTTCGCGCAGGGCACGGTTGATGGTCATGCGGCTGAAGCCCAGCTGGTTGACCAGTTCGCTCTCCGAAGGTACCCGGTGATGCGGTGGCCAGCTGCCGTTGTCGATCTGCTGGATGATCATCTGTTTGACCCGGGCGTAGAGCGGCGCCGGGCCCTCGCCCATCTGGGCAACCAGCGCGGAGACAGGAGGTGTCGGCACGGCGTTGGATCCTTGTGCAAATGGAATGAGCGGTAGCTTGCCGCAGTTTACCCGGCAGGCAAACGCCTGTATATGTATATACAAGTTAACAATAACAGGATTTCACCGATGTCCGCCTACTTCGCCGAACGCGCCCTGCTGCCTACGGGCTGGGCCAGCCATGTCCGCATCGAGGTCGCCAGCGATGGCAATGTAGCCAGCATCCAGCCAGGGGCTTCGGCTGAAGGCGCCGAACGCCTGGGCGGCCCGTTGCTGCCGGGCATGCCCAATCTGCATTCGCATGCGTTCCAGCGCGCCATGGCGGGCCTGGCGGAAGTTGCCGGCAACCCCAACGACAGTTTCTGGACCTGGCGCGACCTGATGTACCGCCTGGTCGGGCAGATAAGCCCGCAGCAACTGCAGGTCATCGCTCGCCAGTTGTATATCGAGATGCTCAAGGCCGGTTACACCTCGGTGGCCGAATTCCACTACGTTCACCATGACCAGGCCGGCAAGCCTTACGCCGACCCTGCCGAACTCTCGCTCAGGATCAGCGCGGCTGCAGCCGACAGCGGCATCGGCCTGACCCTGCTGCCGGTGTTGTACAGCCATGCCGGTTTTGGCGGGCAGGCACCGAACGACGGGCAGCGGCGCTTCATCAACGCGACCGACCAGTACTTGCAACTGCAGGCACAACTCGGCCCGCTGCTGGCCGCGCAGCCGGCGCAACACCTGGGCCTGTGCTTCCATTCGCTACGGGCGGTGACCCCTGCGCAGATCGCCGAGGTGCTGGCCGCCAGCGACAAGCAATGCCCGGTGCATATCCATATCGCCGAGCAGCAGAAAGAAGTCGACGACTGCCTGGCCTGGAGCGGACTGCGCCCGTTGCAGTGGCTGTACGAGCATGTGGACGTAGACCCCCGCTGGTGCCTGGTGCATGCCACCCATGCCCAGCCGGATGAGGTCACCGCGATGGCCCGCAGCGGTGCAGTGGCCGGCCTGTGCCTGACCACCGAAGCCAACCTGGGTGACGGGATATTCCCGGCAGTGGACTTCCTGGCCCAGGGTGGGCGTATGGGTATTGGCTCGGACAGCCATGTGTCGCTGAGCGTGGTCGAGGAGCTGCGCTGGCTGGAATATGGCCAGCGGCTGCGCGACCAGCGGCGCAACCGGCTGTATCGCGGCGACCAGCCGATGGTCGGGCGCACGCTGTATGACGCCGCACTGGCAGGCGGTGCGCAGGCACTGGGGCAGGCGATTGGCGAGCTGGCAGTGGGCAAGCGTGCCGACTGGCTGGTGCTTGATGGGCAGGACCCTTACATCGCCCTGGCAGATGGCGATGCCATTCTCAACCGCTGGCTGTTTGCCGGTGGCGATCGCCAGGTGCGCGATGTGATGGTGAACGGGAAGTGGGTGGTGCGCCAGGGGCGGCATGCGCAGGAAGAGCACAGCGCGCGGGCGTTTGCCGAGGTGTTGCGGCAGCTTTTGGGTTAGGTTTACTGGGGCTGCTTTGCAGCCCCAGAAAATCAGTGCATTTTTACGATTTGCTGATCGGACGCGCGCCAGATCAGTCGACTGGTGTCATAGCCTTGCTGCCGCGCCTTGGACAACAGGCTCTCGCGCTCCCAAGCCGCCAGCGACGGCGTCCGCGACAAGATCCACAGGTACTTGCGGTCCGGGCTGCCAACGATGGCGGTACGGTAGCGGTCGTCTACATACAGGATCCAGTACTCGCCCCTGGCCACCCCTGGCACCAGCTTGGTGAACCAGTTGTCGAACTCTACCCACAGCTTGTCGGTATGCCCCGGCTCCTGAATGCTGGCATGGCCTTCGGCGCGCAGCCACTCATCCCCCATGGTGCGGCAGCGGTTCAGCACACCATAGGAACCGTCGGGCTTGAGGTTGTAGTGCGCCTCGGACTGCTCGCAGTCGGCCTGGTAGCGCATGGGCAGGCGCGCCAGCTCGTACCATTTGCCCTGGTAGCGCTTGAGGTCGACATTGCCGGCGGTTTTCGGCGCCAGCGGGTCGTGCACCGAGCCTGCACAACCGCCCAGCAGCAACGCCAGGCATACCCCCATCAGCAGGTACAAAGGCCTCATTTGAGGCCCTGCCCTGAATACATCAGCACCTTGTCAGCCGCGTACTGCACGCTGATGAAGCTCTTCTCGTCCCCCCAGGTGCAGCTGCTCATGCCCAACGCGCCCGAACACTCGGTCGGCGTGCCGAGCAGCTGCTCGACCTCGGCCTTGTTCATACCGGCCTTGATCCTGGAATAGTTTTCCTGGTTGATCTTGCTGCAGGCAGTCAGGACGACGCACAGCGACAACAGGGCGAGGGAACGCAACGACATGAAGGACACTCCTGAAGAAGGGTAACAGGCGAGTGGCCTGCAGTGACCTTCGACGGGAAAATCCCTCCCGGGTTCCCTGACCTACCCTCTTTGCCTCTGCACCATTTGTCGGATGGCCACTACGGCATGACTAATCACAAAGGATTAGCCATGCCAATAAAAATCTATGGTCACCCCATTTTTTTGCAATACTGATTAACGGATGAAATGGATGGCTTGCTTAAATCTATCCGGCGTCAAATTGGGGCAAGCCCCGCGCCACGATGAGAGCCGCGCCTGACGATCCTTAAAAGCCGCTCGGCTTCG
>NZ_JABMCN010000109.1:4746-18220 GCF_013179515.1 Pseudomonas sp. CM27 | reverse complement strand
AGCTCCAGGGAAACCTTCTTGATGTCCTTGGCGCATTCCTGCATCAGCTGGCGACCGATTTCGGTCGAGCCGGTGAAGGACAGCTTGCGCACCAGGGAGTTGCCGGTCAGCTCGCCACCAACTTCGCCGGCGCTGCCGGTAACCACGCTCAGCACGCCAGCCGGGATGCCGGCACGGTGGGCCAGTTCAACCAGGGCCAGGGCGGAGTACGGGGTCTGCGAGGCAGGCTTGAGCACCATGGTGCAGCCAGCGGCCAGGGCCGGGCCGGCTTTACGGGTGATCATGGCGGCCGGGAAGTTCCACGGGGTGATGGCCGCGGTAACGCCGATTGGCTGCTTGATGACGATCAGGCGCTTGTCTGGCTGGTGACCCGGGATGGTGTCGCCGTAGACGCGCTTGGCTTCTTCGGCGAACCACTCGATGAACGAGGCGGCGTAGGCGATTTCGCCCTTGGCTTCAGCCAGCGGCTTGCCTTGCTCGGTGGTCATCAGGCGAGCCAGGTCGTCCTGGTTCTCGATCATCAGTTCGAACCAGCGACGCAGCTTGGTCGAACGCTCCTTGGCGGTCAGGGCACGCCAGGCCGGCAGGGCCTTGTCGGCGGCTTTGATGGCGCGGCGGGTTTCCGCAGTGCCCATCTTCGGCACGGTGCCGATGACTTCGCCGGTGGCCGGGTTGGTCACCTTGATGGTCTGGCCATTGTCCGCATCCAGCCACTCACCATTGATATAGGCTTGCTGGCGGAACAACTGAGCGTCTTTGAGCTGCATGTCGGCTTCCCGAATTGTTGATTGTTGAAAAGCGCCCAAGGCAGGGCATCGAGCGTTTGAAATCTCAAACGAATGCTAAGCGGCTGCTGGGGTGTTGGACAATAGGCTGTTCGAAAAAAAGAACAAATGGTTGAACAGCCGGGCGGAAATTTCACATTTTTGTGTTGTGGCAGCCGGCCCAATCGCCGGCAAGCCAGCTCCCACAGGGACTGCACAGGTGCTGGAATTAGTGGGGTCCCTGTGGGAGCTGGCTTGCCGGCGATTGGGCCGGTACAGGTTAGACGAATGAACTGAAAGAAATGTGAAAGGAGGACCGACGGCCCTCCCGGAGGGATGGCTCAGAACGCCTTGGCCAGATCGATCACCAGTGCACGGTAACCAACAGAGCCTGGCTGCCGGCTGTGCACCTTCAGCTCCACCAGCACCTCCTGGGTCCCGCGCCGCACTTCGTTGAGCACGGTAGTGGTCAGCTTCTCGGGGGTCAGGAAATTCACCGAAGCCGAGTAGATGAACTGGGTGTCGGTCTCGGGCCTGTACGCCACCACCGAGGTCACCGGGCTGTACCACTCGTCGCCGCGCTCCTTGCCGTACTCCCACAGCTGCTCGACCGTGCCCTTGTCCTCATCGATGCGGTACTCGACCGCACGGCTGTAATTACCGGTCAGCTTGGTCGGGGTGAAGTCACGGCCCCAGCCATTGTCAAACACGGTCAACGTGCCCTTGCCCGTCAGCCAGGCGGTGTGCTGGGTCCACGACCAGTCAAAGCCCTCGCTTGCCACCGGCGTAAGGACCTTTTGGCGCAGACGCTCAGGCCAGCCCTGTGGCGAGGCCAGGATCCACTTTACCTGCTTGTCGCGACCAATCTTCACCACGCCCTGGTGACGTGCTGAAACGATGATGCTGTCGTCATCTGCGTCGTAATCGATGGCATTGACATGTGCCCAGTTACGCCCGGTGCCCACCCCCGGGGTGTCGCCAAAGGGCTGGTCGCCCTCGGCAAGTTCGTTGGCCAGCCGTTCGGCCTGCTTCTGCACCCCGTCCGGCAACTGGATCGCCGCCTTGCCCAGGGTCTCCAGCAGATCACCGCGGTAAGGGTCGAGAATCTGGTTCAGGTCCCAGAAGTCCAACACATCCCCCGCCTCGTTGACCTCGATGATGTGGTCGCGAATCGAACGCACACGCTTGCCGTCGGGCCGGCGATAGTCGCTGGTGCCCACCCGTAGCAGATAGGTGCCATTGGCGGTCTCGCGGATTTCATGGGAAAAGTCGGCGAACTTGTCGGGCAGATTGCGCTGCCAGATACGCCGGCCCAGCAGGTCGTACTTGGAATACGTCTGGCCCTGGCCCCAGATCAGCTTGCCGTCGCGGGTCTGCTGGAAGCCCATGGTGCCGCCCAGGCCGTCGCGGCGGTTGGAGTCGTGGATCTGCTCGATATCCAGGTACCAGCGCACATCGCCATTGCTGTCGGCAATCCAGTTGTTACCTACCTGGTCCCATTCCGCCGCGCCGCCCAGGCCGTTCCACTTGAAGGCCCGCCCGCCGGGGATGTCACCCTGCAGGTGGTTGAACAGGTACAGGCGGTTTTCGAAGCCTGGCGCTACCTTGACCGGCTCCACGTGCGGCAATGCGGCGGTCTGCCTGGCCACCACCGGCAAGCGCACGGCCGGTGCGTAGATCTGGTACTGCTCGCGAATGCGCTCGCCGTCGAGCTTGTAGGTCACTTCCACCTGGTTGACATGATCCGGATACAAGCCGAATACCGGGATGCCACCGTAGGTCCACAACGAGCGGTCAGACACCTCGTAGACAATGTCCACGCCGCGCTCGCCACGCCCCAGTACACGCACGTGTGCAGCACTCAGCGCACGCCCACCGTCGCGAATGATGGCCGTCAGCGGCGCCAGCCGGTAAGGGTTGACCACAACATCGCCGAGCAGTGCCTGGTCACGCTGGGGGACCCTGGCGGTCAGGCAGGCGCCTTCAGGCAATGCAGGGGTTTCGGTCTTGGCATTCATGGCATAGTTCCTTGTGCTCAGAAGTCGTAACGGGCAGTGGCACCAACGGTGCGCGGGGTGCCGAGCACGCCGGCATAACCACCGTTGGCCGAGTTCCACAGGCTGGTGAAGTAGGTTTTATCGCCGGCGTTTTTCACCCACAGCGACAGGTCGACCACGCCGTCGCCCTGGTCCAGGCGCACACCGGCGGAGAGGTTGACCAACGCGTAGCTGGGGATCTGGCCGAAATCGGAATCGTCGATGGTGCCGACCGCTTTCGAGCGGAAGGCGTAGCTGGCGGTGACGTAGGGCTCGACGTGGTCGGTCGCCCGCCACTTGTACTGGGTGTTGAGGTTGGCGATGTACTTGGAGGCACCGACCACCTGATGACCGGACAAGTCGCAGGTGGCGGTGGCATTGGCCAGGCTCACCTCGGCCGGGCATGGCGCGTCCTTGTATTCGGTGTAGCGCACGTCGT
The DNA here is from genome assembly GCF_013179515.1 of Pseudomonas sp. CM27. Lineage (GTDB taxonomy): Bacteria > Pseudomonadota > Gammaproteobacteria > Pseudomonadales > Pseudomonadaceae > Aquipseudomonas. The sequence goes on along the minus strand of NZ_JABMCN010000109.1, from coordinate 14,981 downwards.
TCCACGAGCCATTGACGTTGACCGTCAGGCCGCGTACCGGCAGCGCCGTGGCTTCGAACTCCAGGCCTCGCGAGCGAACGCTGCCGGCGTTGGCCAGATACTGCACGCGGTTGATCTGGTCGTAGACGTTGGCCTGGTAGCCATGTACCTCGGCCCAGAACAGGTTGGTGTTGAGCTGCAGGCGGTTGTCGAACAGCGCGCTCTTCAAGCCCACCTCGGCGTTGTTGACCCGCTCGGTGCCGACCAGCAGCGAGTCGGTGCCCAAACGTGGCGCGGCGCCGACAGTAAGGTTGATGCCGCCAGATTTTTCGCCGTGGGTAAGCGTGGCATAGCCCAGCAACTGTTCGTTGAAGCGGTAGCTCATGCCCAGCAGGCCCGAGGGGCTGAAGCTGTACTGGTTGAGGTCACCCGAGTCGTAGGCCCCGACCCTGGCCTGACGTGCCGTGGCAGCGGCGCCGGTCACTGCCGTACCACCGACCGGCGAATCGCGTGTCACCCAGGCGCTTTTTTCTTCATAGGTACCGCGAATGCCAGCGGTGAAATCCAGGCGGTCGGTGATGTGCCAGGTACCCTGGGCGAACAGCGCGTAGCTGTCGGTATCGATGTGGCCATTGCCGATGGTATCGACATTGGCCAGGGCGCCGGCCGGGGTCACATTCCAGATATCCGCCTGCGGCCCGTAATAAGTAAAGGACTTGTTGTCCAGGTCCTGCTTGAAGTAGTACGCACCCAGCACGTAGTCGAAGACGCTACCAGTGGGCGAAGCCAGGCGGATTTCTTGTGAGTACTGTTTGTCGCGTACCGAGACTCCGGCGCTGTAGAACACCGGTACGTTCAGGCCGTCGTCGTTGCGCGGGGTAAAGTCCCACCAGCGGTAGGCAGTGATCGAAGTCAGGGTGAAATCATTTGGCAGGGTCCAGTTGGCCTCCACCGAGGTACCGCCCTGAAACACCGTTACCTGTTGGTCGGCGTCGAAATTGACCTTGCGCTCCTTGCCCGACACCAGCGTCGCGCCCGCCTGGGCGGCCAGGCTCTCGTAGCGGTTCACGCCATTGATGGTGGGGCCAGTGCTGTACAGGCTGAGGATGCCGTTGTTGGAGTCTTCTTCGTTGTATTCACCGATCCAGCGCAGGTTGAAGGTTTCGCTGGGTTTGAACAGCAGCTGGGTACGAAAACCCTGGCGCTTGCCACCGTTCAGGTCGTCACCGTTGTGGATGTTCTTCACATAGCCGTCGTCTTCGCTGCGGTAGGCGCTGATGCGCCCGGCCAACGTGTCGCTGATCGGCCCCGAAAAGCTGCCCTGGGTCTGCAGGTAACCGTCTTCGCCAATCGACTGCTGGATGCTGCCCTCGCGGTGGAAGGTGGGCTTGCGCGTGGTGATGTTCAGCACGCCGGCAGTGGTGTTCTTGCCGAACAATGTGCCCTGTGGACCGCGCAGCACTTCCAGCTGCTCCACGTCCAGCAGGTCGAATACCGCCATGCCGGGGCGGCCGAGGTAGACGTTGTCCAGATAGATGCCGACGCTGCCTTCCAGGCCGTCGCTGGCGGGGTTGTTGCCCAGGCCACGGATCGAGATGCTCGACTGACGGGCATGCACGTAGGCGACGTTGGTACTGGGCACCAGTTGCTGTAGGTCCTGCACACGGTAGATGCGCTGGGTTTCAAGGGTTTCGCTGTCCAGCACACTGATCGGCGTGGGCACGCTTTGCGCGGTTTCTTCACGGCGGCGGGCATTGACTGTGACGGTGCCAAGCTTGGCTTCCTGCTCTACGGCAGGTGCAGCGCTGACCGGCTCTTCGGCGTAGCTCCCCGATGATGCTGCCAGCAGCACGCCAGCGGCCAAGGGTTGCAAGGTGAAACGCGACGCGCGCGCAGGCCAACGGGTAAGTCCGGACATGCAAATGCTCCTTGAGGCATGGGCCCTGGCGAGCATTTCCGTTGGCGGAACCGAATCGCATTCAGTTGGGCTTATATTCTTTTAAGAGATATAAATATGTGTAATTCATATTTTGTGGAATAAGTAAGTCCCTTTATAAGGGGACTCATCCTTGTCAGCAATTGCATTTGACCGAAGGTTTCAATGTAGAAAATGCATATCGATCTGCGTCAGTTGCGTCACTACATTGCCTTGGTCGAACACCGCAGCTTCGTTGCCGCGGCGGCCGCGGTTAACCTGTCCCAATCGGCCTTCAGCCGCAGCATCCAGACCTTGGAGCACAACATCGGCTGCCGCCTGGTGGACCGCGCCAGCAAGGAGCTGGCGCCCACCCGCCAGGGCTTGCTGGTGCTCGAGCATTCGCGGCGCCTGGTGCATGGGGCGCATAACCTGGTCAACGAGATCCACCAGTTCAACGGCGCTACCAACGGGCTGGTGCGTTTCGGTTGCGGGCCGGCGCCAGCCGGTGGCCTGGTACCACGGGCGGTGGCCCGCTTCGTGGCGCAATACCCAGCGGCACGTACCTGTTTTCAGGTCGATAACTGGCAGGCACTGAACCGCAAGCTGGTTGCCGAGGAGATCGAGTTCTTCGTCGCTGACACGCGCCAGTTCGAGTCCGACCCGGACTACCAGGTGCACAAGCTGACGCCGCAGCGCTGGCATTTCTGCTGCCGTGCCGGCCACCCGCTGACCGAGCAGGCCGAAGTGCGCGCACGGGATGTGTTCGACTACCCGCTGGCCACCACCTTGCGCCCACCGAACATCCGCAAGATCCTCAGCGACCTGAGCGGGCGGCAAGACTTTCTGCCGTCGGTGGAGTGCGAGCATGGGTATGCGCTGCTGAATGTGGTGATGCATTCGGACACTATCGGCATTGCCTGCAATGCCAACTTGCGGCCGTATCAGCGGGACCGAGGGCTGGTGGCGCTGGAGCTGGCGGACCTGGTGCCAGAGCAGGAAGAATCCTTCTATACCCGCTATGGGGTAGTAAGCCGGGTGGGATATGGCCTGTCGCCGTTGGCTCATGGGCTGGTCAGGCAACTGATTGCCTGCGATACCGAGGTGTAGCAGGCGGGGGCTTCACCCCCGAATCGCCGGCAAGCCAGCTCCCACACCGACCGCACCGGCTTCAAGCCATGTGCAGTACCTGTGGGCAGGGCTCCCCTTCCAATCGCCGGCAAGCCAGCTCCCACACCGACCGCGCCGGCTTCAAGCCATGTGCAGTACCTGTGGGCAGGGCTCCCCTTCCAATCGCTGGCAAGCCAGCTCCCACAGGGACTGCACATGGCTCGAAGCCGGCGCGGTCGGTGTGGGAGCTGGCTTGCCGGCGATGGGCCGCAGCGCGGCCCCGGCTCCTTCAGCCTTTGCGGATCGTTCGGCTCAACTGCCCATCCACCCCCACCGGCACCTCACCCGCCAATGTCACCCGGCGCACCACCCGCGGCTGGGTGCCGTAATCGTCCACCGCATAATGCTGCGTTGCACGGTTATCCCAGATCGCCACATCCCCCGCCTGCCAGCGCCAGCGCACGGTGTTTTCCAGCCGCGTCACATGCCCCTGCAACACCGCAAACAAGTGCTGCGAATCGGCCAGCGAATAGCCTTTGATGCGCTTCACGAAATGCCCCAGCTGCAGCGCCCGTTCGCCACTGATCGGGTGCACACGTACCACCGGGTGCTCGGTCTCATACACGGTGGAGGTGAACACCTTGCGGTAACGCTCCAGCTTGGTCGGGTCCACGTCAGGCTTGAGGCTGGCGTAGTCGTACTCGTTGCTGTGCACCGCCCACAGCTTGTCGGCCAGCTCGCGCAGCGGCTCGGGCAGCTCCTGATAAGCTGCCGCAGTGTTGGCCCAGACGGTGTCGCCACCAGCGGCCGGCGCTACCACGCTGCGCAGGATGGAGGCCTTGGGGTAGGCATCGACGAAGGTCACGTCGGTGTGCCAGGAGTTGGCCCGCTGGCCTTCGGCGCCATCGAGCTGCAGCAGGTAGCTGGTGCCATCCACCACCGGCACGGTGGGGTGGGCGACGGGCTCGCCGAGCAGCTTGGCGAAGGCTTCCTGGCTGTGGTCATCCAGGTGGGTCTGGCCACGGAAGAAAATCACCTTGTGCGTCACCAGCGCGGCCTGGATGGCATCGAGGGTGGCGGCATCAAGGTCGGCAGACAACTGCACCCCGCGGATCTCGGCGCCGATACGGCCGGCAACCGGGTGAATGTCCAGGGCGAGGGTTTGTGGCACGGTGGCCAGGGCGGCATTACTCATGGTGGTGGTCCTTGCGGTCATTGTCGGGTTGTTCGAGTCAGCGGGCGGCCTGCACGGCCTGTTGGTGTTGCAGGGCGGCGTCGAGGAAACGCGGTTCGATCCAGTCCGCCACCTGGAAGCCACGGCGGATCAGGCGTTCCTTGGCAGCCAGGTCCACACCCTGCTGCAGCTGGCCGACAAATGCGGCGTCCAGGCGTGGATCGAAGTAGTGGGCAAGGTCTTCCCTGGCCAGGTCATCGCTGAGGATGCTGCGCGGCCAGTTGGCATTGCTGGCCACCAGGTGGAGGTAGGCCTCGCGGTTGTGTTCATCGCGCAGCCAGGCGCTGGCCTGCTCCTGGGCGTTGACCAGGCGCTGCACCAGATCGGGGTACTTGCGGATGAAGTCGCCAGTGCCCAGCAGCACGGCCTGGGTACTGCCAGCGCCTTCCAGGTCACGCGAGTTCACCGGCAGCTCCACCAGCCCGCGCTCACGCAGCGACAGCAGGCTGGACAAGCCCCAGGTCGCGTCGACTTGCCTGGCGGCCAGCGCTGCGTTAGCGGCGTTGAAGTCGAGGTTGATCACCTTCAGCTCACGCTCGCTCAGCCCCTGGCTGGCCAGGGCGCTGGCAAACGACAGCTGGTTGGCCGTGCCGCGGAAAACCGCAACGCGCTTGCCCTTCAGGTCATGCAGGGTCTTGATGCCGGAGCCGGGCACCACGCCCAGGTAGCTCTTCACCCCACGCACCCCCGCCGACAGCACCCGGGTGTCCAGGCCATTGGCCTTGCCGACGATTGCGGCCAGGTCGCCGAGGTAGGCGAAGTCGGCCTGGCCGTTGGCCAATGCCTCGTTGACCACCGGCCCGGCACCTTTGAAGAAATGCCAGTCGATGCGGATGCCGTCCTTGGCGAACGCCTTCTCAAGCAGTTGTTGGTCACGCAGCACATCCACCACACCGCCAGCGCTGGGCTTGCTGCCAGCACTGAGGTCGGGCACCGCAATGCGAATGCTCTCTGGCTTGCTCGGCTCCGCCGCTTGGGCGCTGAGGGTGAAGGCCAGGCCAAGGGCGGTTATCAGGTGGCGCAACGGGGTTTTCATGGCAAGGCTCCTGGTCAGGCTGCCACCGGCGATGGCCGGCGCTATGGCCAGAAGCTAGGCAAGTCTGGTTAGAACCTACAAAGATCAAAAGCTCATGCTTTAGTAACTGGAAGGCATAAATCAGGCGCTATGCGGGCCTGGACGAAGCTTGCGGAATACGCATGGAAAATATGAGGAAAACGCAACGGGTGAAGGCTTCCGTATGCAGAGGGGGCGTGCTCTTATCTCTTGAAGATCGCTTGTCGGATTTTTTAATTCCATAAACGAATAAACTCACAACGCTTCGAGAGATGGCCCATGAATGGAGTTCTCAGCAGGAATCGGCGGTGGCTTCGGGGGACGCTGCGCGGCCCTATCACGACGCAAGGCCGCTCCTACAGGGTCGGTGTGCGTTTGCTGCCGTGGGTTTTGCCTATAGGGATTGCGTTGTTGTGGGCGGTGGCCAGCCGTCAGCACTGGATGAGCGAGCAGATCCTGCCGGCACCAGCGCTGGTATGGCAGAGCGCGGTCGAATTTGGCTCCGGGGAGCTGTGGGGGCACCTGTGGATAAGCCTGCAAAGGTTGTTCTGGGGGCTGGCGGTCGGCATCGGCGGCGGGTTGCTGCTGGGCGTCTGGCTTGGCGCTTCGCGACGGGCGCAGACGCTGGTGCTGCCAACCTTCGTGGCACTGGCACAGATTCCTACCTTGGCCTGGATCCCGCTGTTCATGCTGTTCTTCGGCATCGGCGAGCTGCTCAAGCTAGTGGTACTGGTAAAGGCGGTGGTGGTGCCGGTCACCTTGCACACGCTGGTAGGCGTGCGCGATGCCCAGCCCAAGCTGCGTGAGGCGGCGGCTGCCCTGGGCCTGCCGCGCCACCTGGTGCTGCTGCGGCTATTGCTGCCGGCCGCCCTGCCCGCTTTCCTTACCGGCGTGCGCCTGGCCCTGGCCACTGGCTGGACGTCGCTGCTGGCGGTCGAGCTGCTGGCCTCCAGCGAGGGCATCGGCTACCTGATGGTGTGGGGGCGGCAGCTGTTCATGCTTGACCTGGTGCTGCTGTGCATCCTGGTGATCGGGCTGGTCGGGGCGGTGCTCGAGCGCGGTTTTTCTGTCGTTGAGAAGCGCCTGTTGTTCTGGCCACAAGCAGCTACCGGCGAACAACAGCGCGGGCCGCTGCCACGCGGCTGGCAAAGCCTGTTGCTGCCACTGGCGCTGCTGGCGGTGTGGCAGGCCAGCAGCAGTTCAGGTTGGGTCGACTCGAACATCCTGGCCTCGCCGCTTGATGTGTTGCACACCCTGCTGGTCGGCCTGGCCGATGGTTCATTGCCAGAGGCGTTGCTGCTAAGCCTGCAGCGCACCCTGACCGGCCTGGTGCTGGGCGGCGGCGCCGGGCTGCTGGCCGGTTTGCTGCTCGGCCTGTCGCAGCCTGCCGAACGCTTCTTCGGGCCAAGCCTGTCGGCCTTGCGCCAGGTGGCACTGTTCGCCTGGGTGCCGCTGCTCACCGCCTGGTTGGGCCTGGGCGAGGGCGCCAAGCATGTGTTCGTCGGCCTGGCGGCGTTCTTCCCCTTGCTGATTGCCACCCAGCGCGGTATCGCCAGCCTTTCGCCTCAACTGGGCGAAGCCGCCAGCACCTTGCGCCTGAACTTGTGGCAACGCCTGCGCCTGCTGGTGCTGCCCGGCGCGGCCCCGGCGATATTCGCCGGCCTGCGCCTGTCGCTGATCTACGCCTGGCTGGGCACCATCGGCGCCGAATACTTCATGCCCTCGGACGGTGGCATCGCCAGCCTGATGATCGGCGCCCAGCAACTGTTCCGCATGGACCAGGTAATGGCCGCCATGCTGCTGATCGGCCTGGTCGGCGCCCTGCTCGGCACCCTTGGACAACGCCTCGAATCGCGCGCCACGCGCTGGAGAACCGCATGAACGCCTTCAATACTTCGCATCTGCACGCGGCCAATCAGCCCGACACCACTCCGCCGCTGGTCAGCTTCGAGGGGGTTGGCAAAGTGTTCAGCGTCGACGGCCAACCGCTCGAGGCGATCCGCAACTTCAACCTGTCGATCAACCAAGGCGAATTCATCGCCATCGTCGGCGCTTCCGGTTGTGGCAAGTCCACCTTGCTGCGCCTGCTGGTGGGGCTGGATACCGACTACAGCGGCAGCATCCGCGTCGACGGCCGTGCGGTAAGTGGCATTGGTGGCGAACGCGGCATCGTCTTCCAGGAGCATCGCCTGTTCCCCTGGCTGAGCGTCGAGCAGAACATTGCCCTGGGCCTGGCCAACCAGTCCCTCACTCAGGGCGAGCGCGCCCGGCGGGTGCACGAGTTCGTGCAACTGGTGGGGCTGGCGGGCTTCGAGTCGGCCTACCCGCACCAGTTGTCCGGCGGCATGGCCCAGCGCGTGGCGATCGCCCGCGGCCTTGTGGCCAGCCCGCGCATCCTGCTGCTCGACGAGCCGTTTGGCGCGCTGGATGCGCTGACCCGCCAGCAACTGCAGGATGAACTGCTGGCCATTCGCGACCGGGCTGGCATCACCACGCTGCTGGTCACCCACGACGCCGAAGAAGCCACCTACCTGGCCGACCGGGTGGTGGTGCTGGAGCCACGCCCTGGGCGGATCAAGGCGGTGGTGGAAGTCGACCTGCCGCGCCCACGCCTGCGCACCGGCGTTGCCCTGCACGGCCTGCGCGAAAAAGTGCTGCACCAGATTACCGGCGACGGCGGCTACCTTCCGCAGCCGGCGCGTCGGGTGGAAGGCCTGCGGCCGGAGCTGATCGCCCTTTGACTTGCAACGGGTAAAAACAGCTACGGATCAAGGCGATGGACGCCACCGATACAGATGGGTATCATGCGTGCGCGTTGCACTCGTAGCTCAGCTGGATAGAGTACTGCCCTCCGAAGGCAGGGGTCGTGGGTTCGAATCCCGCCGAGTGCGCCATATCAAAAAAGCCCTGGGAGATCTCCCGGGGCTTTTTCGTTTATTCCGGCTGTACGTCTATCACTTGGCCGCCGCGCCGGTCGCCGTGCAGGGCCATGTACCTGGCCAACTGATCCATACGCTTGCCCAGCGCCTGCAGCAGCCGGTCGCGGGTGCCGTTGACTTCGTTGGCGTTGAAGATACCGGGCTCTTTCAGGTAAAGCTGGAATTGCTGGTTGATCCCCTTGGGCGACAAGGTCACGTAGTTCTGCCCGGCATTGTGGTTGTACAGCGCTACCATCTGGCCCATGTCCTGGTTGGCGTTGCGCAGAAACGCCATGCTCACGTGCTGCCCTGGGCGAATGCGGACATCGTTGTTGTTCAGCTGGAAGCACGCCTCGGTGCCGTTTTCCAGGCGCACCCAGAACTCATGCTCCTGAACGTTGCGGGCGCTGACCTGCAGGGTGGATGAACTGCCAGCGATGGTCCCGGTACCCTTCCAGAGGGTGCCGCCGCCTGCCTGGTGCGAGTGATAGGCATCCATGTGCGTCTGGTTGCGCTTCTCGCTTTCGAGCACTTCGCCATTGCGCACGAAGAACATCAGCTGCCGCTCGAAGTGGTTGAATGGCTCTTCGATGAAGTTGACGTCTTCCGGCGTGAGGGTGACGTCGTACATGGTGCGGATCATTTCTGCGCGCGCGGCTTTGTCTTGCCTGGCCTGCTCCTGCAGCTTGGCACGGCGCTGGCGCGCATCGTCGATGGCCTTCAAGGCCTGGGCCTTGAGCACCGGGGTTTTCTCTTGTGCGTAGCCCGCGGCCTTGTCACTGGCTTCCTTGATGATGGGCGCGGCTTTCTGCCCTGCCTCCACCGCCAGGTCGCGGGCCTTCTCCAACGCCTGGGCGGCCTTGGCGGCCAGCTCCGGGTTGGCATCATAGGCCTTCTTCTTCAGGTCATCCCAAAGGCTCATGCTCTTCGTGCTCCATTCGTCGATGATGAGGTGCCGATGCCGGTGATCGGATCGCGGAGTGTAACCGGATAATTCTTGCTTTGACGCCAAAAAGCAGCCATATGAATTGACGAAAAAAGCACTTTGCCATTAGTGTTGCTCGGTTTTTCGGTATTGATTAAGGGATACCGAATGGATTCGGCTAATAGACTAGGTAGGTCTACAAGGATGCGCGGAGTATTACTACGCAGCGGCAGAAGTGAGCACTTCACCGCATTGGGCGAGACCGGCCAGCCCATCTATCGCGCGGCTTTGCAGATTCGCGAAGCGATTCGCCGCAAGTATCCGGACCATCCGGAGCTGATCGAGCACCTGGCCATTCCCCAGAGCGACGAGCTGGGCAACACCATCGACTGGTACAGCGACCGCCCGGGCGATGTGATCCCCTGGAGCAGTGCCACCGAGGAAGAGCGCGCGCCAGCACGGGTGCAGCTTGAAATGCTGCAGAGCAAGATCAACGCACTCAGCAACACCTTGCTCGGCCTGGACGCCAATGGCCAACCCTCGGCAACGGCCAGAAAGGCTGCCGAGGGCGACAATGCCGTGTTCGGCAAGCTGCTCACCTGTGTGGTGCCGTTCCCTGACGAGAATTTTGTCTACCTGGTCGACGGCCGGCCGGTACTGACCTTCTGGGGCTTTATCCATGCCGGCGCCGAGCGCAGCCGGCAGCCCCTGCATTGCCTGTATCCACGCACAGCCCCCATCCCCGAGCCTGTCGCCGCGCCGCTGGCGCCGCCCGTTGCACCGGTCGCACCGGCAGCAGCGGCACTACCAGCCGCTGCCGTCGCTCGCCTGCCGTGGTGGCGCAACTGGCGCTGGCTGCTGCCGTTCCTGCTGTTGTTGGCGCTACTGCTCCTGCTGCTGTTCGGGCTGCGCGGTTGCATCCCCGGGGTCAATCTACCGGGCATTGGCATACCGGACCTTGGCCGCGATACCGCTGTCGGCAACAGCGACCTCTCCAGGGCGCCAAGCGGTTCGTCGAACCTTGTCGACGTGCCGAACGGCCAGGCCGGTGTGCCTGTGGCAGGTGAGCTGACGCCTGAAGGTGGCGCTACCGCCCTGCG
>NZ_JABMCN010000109.1:0-4649 GCF_013179515.1 Pseudomonas sp. CM27 | reverse complement strand
CCGCTGTCGGCAACAGCGACCTCTCCAGGGCGCCAAGCGGTTCGTCGAACCTTGTCGACGTGCCGAACGGCCAGGCCGGTGTGCCTGTGGCAGGTGAGCTGACGCCTGAAGGTGGCGCTACCGCCCTGCCGACGGATCAGCCCGAAGCCGGCAATGGCACGCCACCAGGTGGCAACGAAACACCCGCCCAGGATGCTGCCGCTCAAGCCCCGCCAGAAGGCACGCCGGAACCAGCGGCTGAGCAACAGCCAGCGCCGGAGCCGACGGCCGACACGCCACCACCCGGCGCTCCCGAAGATTCGCCGCCTGGGCACACGCCACCCGCCCCGCCGCAGCTCCCCGAAGAGCAAGGGAAAGCCAGCACTCAACCAGCACTGCCAGACCAGCTGAGCATTCCCCCGGATGCAGCCGACGGCAACGCGGACTTCCTCAATGGCAACTGGGCCGGGGCCGGTATTCAGGAGGCAGGTACCGGCAAGCCGCTGCGCCTGAAATACGACTTCCAGAATGGCAAGGGCCAGGCCACGGTCAGCCGCTCGGACGGCGTGCGTTGCCAGGCGCCCGTGTCGGCGGCCATGCAGGGCGGCCAGTTGTCGATCAACAGTGCAGGCCAGGCTGCCTGTGCTGACGGCAGCAGCTACGACCTGCCCCAGGTCGATTGCAAACCCAACGCCACTGGCGCGGCCGACTGCAACGCCAACTACGGCGCCGAAGGCTTCCCGATGCAAATGAAAAAAGCCGGCTAATCACACGAGAAACGCAGAAGATGCTGCCCGAAATCACCCAGTTCGAAGAAACGGTCACGCTGGTCAGCGATACCGGAATTCAATTCATGGATTTCGCCCTGCGTCTCGGCCCGGATGGCGAGCAGACCGGCAAATTCGTCCAGCTCAACAACGGCATGGTGCCGACGCGCCTGCTGTGGTCCAAGGAATACAAGGACTTCTACGAGCCCGAGCCGGACAAAGTGGTGCAGGTCGAGTTCGACACCAGCGAAGAGAGCCACTTCCGCCTGCCGATGGAGGACAGCCTCAAATTGCTGAACGGGGTGTGGTTGCCCATCCCGTTCCTGCGTTTCACGCCGCCCTATCGCTTTGACGAGGGCCCGAACAACTGGGCGCGCATGCGCCTGGTCAAGCTCGCCGAGCCCGATGTGGACGGCAATACCCACCGCCTTACCCTGGGCTTCGACAGCCGCACCATGGCGCAGGTTGCCGGTGCACCGTACCTGGCCCCCAACGAAGACGACGTGCGCTCCGGCGTGGCCTTCAAGCTGGCGTGCAGTGCCCGTGAATATGGCTGGTTCCTGACCCACACCTGGATCCGCGACTGGCTCACCGAGGTGTACACCGAGGCCCGTTCGGAATGGACGCGCGAGCGCCTGGACCGTGACCTGCAGGGTAACCGCCACCTGGGCCACTACCTGAACCTGCTAAGCCTGTTGCGCCGCCCGGTGCCGGCCGAGCAGAGCAGCGAAAAACCAAAGGTCGAGATCCCGGAACTCAAGGTGATTGCCAACGCGGCCAATGGCATCGTCAAGCCGATCCCGGTGGACCTGGTGCTGGACGTGGGCAACTCGCGCACCTGCGGCATCCTTATCGAGGACCATGGCCAGGCGGGTTCGGGCATGCGTCACAACTACGTGCTGGCCCTGCGCGACCTCAGCGAGCCGGAAAAGGTCTACAACCAGGCCTTCGAGAGCCGCGTCGAGTTCACCCACGCCGCCTTCGGCAAGGACCACCTGTCGATCAAGAGCGGCCGGCACAACGCCTTCCAGTGGCCGACCATCGCCCGGGTTGGCGGCGAAGCCGGCCGCCTGGCCAGCCGCAACCGCGGCACCGAGGGCTCGACCGGCCTTTCCAGCCCGAAACGCTACCTGTGGGATGAGAAGGCCTACGGCCACGGCTGGCGCTTCAACACCGCCTACGTGAAGACCGACAAGGAGCCGATGGCGGTTGCCGCGCCATTCGCCAACCTGATCAACGACCGTGGCCAGCCGCTGTACCTCAAGCCCTTCGACATGCCGGTATTCAGCCCGCGTTATTCGCGCAGCAGCCTGATGACCTTCATGCTGGCCGAGGTGGTAACCCAGGCGCTGAGCCAGATCAACAGCCCGGCCCAGCGCTCGCGCCAGGGCCATGCGCGGGTACCGCGCCAGCTCAACAGCATCACCCTGACCGTGCCACCGGGCATGCCCCAGGCCGAACGCAGCCTGCTCAGCAACCGCCTGTACGAAGCCATCGGCCTGGTCTGGAAGAGCCTGGGCTGGCATCAGGACGAGAGCAACCCGTTCAAGGGCAAGGACGTCAACACCCGCACACCGTTCCCCAGCGTGCGCGTGGAGTGGGACGAAGCCAGCTGCGGCCAGCTGGTCTACCTGTACAACGAGGTCAACGAGAACTTTGCCGGCCACCCGGAAGAATTCTTCGTCGCCCTGGCGCGCCCCGACAAACAGGAACACGAACAGATCACCCTGGCCACCATCGATATCGGCGGCGGTACCACCGACCTGGTAATCACCGATTACCGGCTGGACCGGGGCGCAGGTGGCGGTGCCGGGGCCAACGTGCACATCGTGCCGACCCAGCGCTTCCGCGATGGCTTCAAGATTGCCGGCGATGACATCCTGCTGGACATGATCCAGGAGTTCATCCTGCCGTCCTTCGCCGCTGCCCTGCGCACGGCCGGCGTACCGGCCCCCGATGCACTGATGTCGCGCCTGTGTGGCAATGGCGACGCCACCGCCCAGGAGCGCCTGCTGCGCCAGCAACTGAACCTGCAAGTGTTCGTGCCACTGGGCCTGGCCCTGCTCAAGGCCTATGAGCAGTTCGACCCGGCGCAGCCGCAAGTTGCGCAGGAGCAGACCTGGCAACAGGTACTGGGCGAGGCCACGGTCAGCGACAGCGTGCTGGCCTTCGTCAACGCCGCCGTGCGCCGCGAGGTCGGCCGCGATGGTGCCCTCGACCTGCTGCAGACGCCCATCAGCTTCGACCTCGAGCAGGTCCACGCCGCCTTCATGGGTGGCCAGATCAACATCACCAAAGTGCTCGGCGAACTGTGCGAGGTGGTGTTCAACTACCCCTGCGACATGCTTCTGCTGACCGGCCGCCCTTCGCGCCTGCCCGGCATCCAGGCGTTCATCCGCCAGCGCCTGCCGCTGCCGCCGGGGCGCATCCTGCCGATGCAGAACTACCGCACCGGTGGCTGGTACCCGTTCCACCGCAATGGCCTGATCGACGACCCGAAAAGCACCGCCTCGGTGGGCGCGATGATCTGCCTGCTGTGTTCCAAGCACAGCGTGCCGAACTTCTACTTCCGCACGGCCGCGCTCAAGCCCTACTCGGTGATCAAGCACTTCGGCCAGATCGACAACGCCGGCACCATCAAGCGCGCCGACGTGCTCTACCACGACCTCAAGTCCGACAAGGGGCTGATCGAGCTGCCGATCGTCGGCGAGGGTGAGGAGCGCGGCACGCCCTGGCTGGAAATGCGCGGCGACATGCACCTGGGCTACCGCCAGCTGGCCGCCGAGCGGTGGTCGGCCTCACCGCTGTACACCCTGCGCTTCACCCCCTCGGGCAGCGCGGCGTTTTCCCGCGCGGCGGGCAAGAACGGCGAAGCCCCGGTACTGCGCATTCGCCTGGAGATCGAGCAGTTCGATCAGGAAGAACGCGAGCAGGGGCTGATCAGCGACAAGCTGGTCATCCAGAAGCTGGAATCGAACATCCAGGATGCCGACTTCGACTTCGACCGGGATCTTGAACTCTCACTCAACACCATGCCGACCATGAGTTTGAGTGACAGCGACTATTGGCTCGACAGCGGGAACGTCAAAGGAAAATGAGCGACCTTACGCCAAAGCAACAGCAGTTGATGGGTGCCTGGGGCGCCATTCACAAAGGCGCCGGCGAGGCCCTGGAATGGATCGAGCAGGTGCGTGGCAACGCCGCCAGCGTCGAGGCCGAGGCCGATGGCCTTGGCCTGCGCCTGAGGCGCGCGCGCAACCGGGCGAAGAACCTCCAGCGCAGCGCCAGCAGCCCAATGGCCGTAGGTTTTTTTGGCCTCTCGCAGGCGGGTAAGTCGTACCTGATTTCGGCGTTGGCATCCGATGCCAATGGCAAGCTGGAGAGCAATTTCGGTGGCCAGGTTCTGGACTTCATCCAGCATGTAAACCCGCCAGGCGGTGGCGGCGAGGCCACTGGCCTGGTCACGCGGTTCAGCCACAAATCCACGCCAAGCCAGGACGCCAGCTATCCCGTCGAGCTGAAGCTGTTCAGCGAAATCGAAGTCGCGAAAATCCTCTGCAATGCGTGGTTCGAGGACTTCGACCATGAACGGATGGATTACAGCTTTACCGAGCAACGGATCCAGGCCGCGCTCAATGACTTCGAAGGCCAGGAAAAAAACCAGGCGCAAGCCGGGGTAAGCAGCGATGACGTGGTCGCGCTGTGGGACTACCTGAGAAGCAACTATGAGAAGTCCACCCGCCTTCTGGATGAACACTACTGGCCACGCGCAGTAAAGCTGGCGCCACGCCTTGCCCCCCGCGAGCGGGCAAAGTTGTTCTCGGTGCTGTGGGGTGGGCAGGCGCCCATTACCGACCTTTACAGTGTGTTGGCAGGGGCGCTGCAGCGGTTGGGCCATGCACA